>CALPWQ020000031.1 GCA_943327315.2 Chitinophaga pinensis | reverse complement strand
CTTGTGTTGTCTGCGTCTCTACAAAGTTGCAACAAATCTTCGCTGCTTTCTAAAAAGAATTTATCCTTCTCAGTGGATACGCTTGTTTTCGATACTGTTTTCACAACAATTGGATCGACAACACAACAATTTAAAATCTACAACAACGACAAGCGTACCATTCATATTGACGAAATTGAATTGATGGGGGGAACAAATTCTCCCTTTCGGATGAATATCGATGGCATTCAGGGCACAAACATGAAAGATCTTGATATTGAAAGTCAGGATAGTCTTTTCGCATTTGTTGAAGTTACGCTTGGTGTAAACGGTCAAAATCTACCCCTAATTCTTGAAGACTCTATACGTTTTCGCACCAATGGTGTCGATCAATATGTGAAGCTTGCTGTTTGGGGACAGGATGCCTATTTTCATTACAAAGACCTGAATGAAGGCACATGGCCAAATGACAAACCGCATGTCATTTATGGTTATGCAGCGGTTGATTCCGCAAAAACACTCAACATTCAAGCGGGAACGGATATTTACCTCCACAAAAATGCCATCCTGTATGTATACAAAAGCACCTTGAACATCAACGGAACATTGGGCAATGAAGTCACCCTGCAAGGAGACCGCTTGGAAACACAGTACGATGATGTCTCTGGTCAATACTACGGCATTTACTTTCAGGAAGCAAGGCCTTCTACCATCGACTACGCCATCATTAAAAACGGAACTTCTGGCGTTCACTTGTTTTCTGAAGATCCAGGAAATTCCGGTTATACCTTAACCATGACCAACACGACAATCACCAATTGTGCGCGTTACGGAACATTCATCTATTCTGGAGCAAAAGTCAAGGCAGAAAACTGCGTGATTGCGAAGAATGGAAACCATGCCCTACTCGTTCTAGAAGGTGGCGATTTCTTTTTTAATTTCTGTCATCTCTTGGGCTATGGAAATGGCGACGCCTCCACCCCTGCAGTTGGAATTAGCAACTATTACAACGACTACGCGAATGGCGTAACCAACATTGGCTCGATCAATGAAGGACGCATTATCAATAGCGTCATCTGGGGAAACTTGTCCAGCGAGATTGTTTTCGACACCATTCCAGATGCCGCTATCACCTTAAATTTTGATATTCGAAATAGTGTCATCAAGCGCGAATTTCCCGCAACGGAAAACTATTACTCGGGCATTCAATGGAACACAGATCCTTTATTTACCGACATTGATTTGAATGACTTTACATTCCCCATCAATTCACCGCTGAACAATCAAGGAAATGCTACCTTTTGGATTCCAACAGATCTACTAGGTATTTCGAGGAATTCGAGCACGCCGGATTTGGGAGCTTTTGAGCTTCCGTGAGGGAGATATTAAGATTTTAAGACAAAAGACTAGAGAACAAAAGACAAGAGACTTTTGGACAAAGGACTTGAGACTTCAAGATGTTAAGATATTAAGACGAAGATCATTTCTTTATTGATAGATTAATTTTCAACCCGTGAATGAGACACAGTCATTTGTCCATTCTCCATTGTCTTTCAGTCCGCCATTGCGGACGAGTCTTTTGTCAAAAAAAAAGCCCAACTTTCGAAGGGCTTTTCAGAATATGTTTGAATCGCTTATGCATTCGTAGCATTCATAGTGTCAAGAACGGCCATCACTGACTTCACGGCAACAGCTGACTCTTCCAACAATGCTTTTTCCGCATCGTTCAAATCTAGTTCGATGATTTTTTCGATTCCATTTTTTCCAAGAACAACGGGTACACCAAGGAAAATCTCTTTCATGCCGTATTCTCCATCCAACCAAGCACATACAGGGAAGATGCGTTTTTGGTCACGAACGATTGCTTCAACCATTTGCGCTGCAGCAGCTCCAGGAGCATACCACGCTGAGGTACCTAACAATTTAACGATCTCACCACCACCGAATTTCGTACGCTCGATGATTTCGTTCAATTTCTCTTCGCTGATCAATTCAGTTACTGGAATCCCTGCAACTGTTGTGTAACGAGGGAGTGGCACCATTGTGTCACCGTGACCTCCCATCAATACCGCTTGGATATCTTTTGGAGAAACATTCAATTCAGTCGCAAGAAAGGCACGGTAGCGCGCAGTATCAAGCACTCCAGCCATTCCAAAAACGCGCTTCGAATCAATTTTCGCATTCAAATATGCACAGTACGTCATCACATCCAATGGGTTTGAGACCACGATGATGATGGCATTCGGTGAATATTTGACCACATTTTCAGTAACCGTTTTCACGATTCCTGCATTGGTAGCGATCAAATCATCTCTTGACATTCCTGGTTTTCTTGGTAGTCCTGAAGTGATGACAACCACATCCGAATCTGCCGTTTTTGAATAGTCATTTGTTGAGCCAACTGTACGAGAATCATAAAGATTAATTGGCGCAGTTTGCCAAATATCCAATGCCTTTCCTTCAGCAACACCTTCTTTAATATCGAGAAGTACGATTTCATTTGCAATTTCTCTGTGCGCGAGAACATCTGCACACGTAGCACCTACGTTTCCGGCGCCAACTACAGTTACCTTCATTTTATACGATTTTTTATTGTATCTACTAACGATGACGAATTTAGTACAAATGCCAATATTTTCGTTTAATTTGTGGGGAAAATTACGCTTTTGTCAATAAAATAATTCATTGCAGGCAACCGAACGCTAATTGTATCGTTTTAGTAACGAATAGAATGTGGAGAACAAAGAACAATTAAAGGAGATTATTGAAGGTTGCCTTCGAAATGACAGACGGTCACAAGAGGCGATCTTTAAGCTTTTTTATGGAAAAATGATGGTGGTTTGTATGCGTTATACAAACGATAAAGACACCGCTCAAGAAGTTCTCCAGGAAGGATTCATGAAGGTCTTTGAAAAATTGGGTGCATTTGATTACAAGGGTTCTTTTGAAGGATGGGTGCGAAGAATTGTGGCGAACACCGCGATTGATTCAATCCGACGATCCAAGAAAAACCCTATCCTCACGGACAACGACAATGACTTTAAAATCGGGGGTGAAAATCCGATGGAGAAACAAGAGACAATTGAACTGGGTGAGCTAAAAGCAGAAATGGCTATGGGGGCAATCCAAAAATTATCTCCAGCCTATCGCACAGTTTTTAACCTTTATGTTTTGGAAGAATATTCCCATAAGGAAATTGCGGAAATGCTTGGCATCAGTGAGGGCACATCAAAATCCAATTTAGCGAAAGCAAAAATGAATCTTCAAAAAATATTAAACAAACAATTCATGAACATTGATTGACGTGAAGGAAAGTATAGAAAATAAAATTAAAGAGAGTTTAAAAGAGCATGAGCTGCCCTACGATGCATCGGCATGGACTTCCATGAGTGCGCGTTTGGATCAAACTATGCCTACTCAATCAAGCTCGAATGTTTTAAAATGGTTGATTGGTGGCGCAGCTGTAGTTGCCATTGGCATTTCTGCGCTTTATATTCTGAATAATGAAGAAGTAAAAACGAAAAATGAAACAACCCAAACAGCTAAAAAAGAGCAAGACCAAACGATTGAAACGGAAAATAAAGTAAAAACCGCATCACAAAAACAAGAACCTGTACATACTCTAGTAATAAATACTCCTGAAATCTTTGATCAACTATTTGCAACTCAAATAGACAATCAAGAAACTTCATCGACATCACTTGCAGCAGAGCTTATTGACAATGGTGGGATTGATATTGAACGTATTGCAACAGTAGAAACTTCTAATGAAGAAAATCAATCTGGGGCTGCTATTAAAATCCCAACGATAACATCGATTTGCGCCAACGAATCAATTACCATTGAGAATTCGAATCAAATAGCGCTTACCATCGGATTAAATGACGACCAATACATCATAGGAGCTGAGAAATCATTGACTTTCAACCCTAAGAACGCAGGGGTGTATACCGTTTCTTACACGGTCAATGGAGACGCTGTCACCTCTTCTTTTTTCACGGTAAAACCAGCTCCTCGCGCTGATTTCCAGATTGATATGTCTGACAAATACGACCAAGGTGTACCAACTACTTTACTGTCTGCAACATCAGGCGATGAGGCGACTTATTCTTGGTTAATCAATGGAAATCAAACCTTTACTGGAACAAATGTTAAAGCACATTTCTTCTCGAAAGGAAATCAAGACGTGGAATTGACTGTTAAAAATGAATCGAATGGTTGTGAAGCTTCAGCACTGAAAACGATTCGCATCGATGAAGATTACCATCTACTGGCAACAAATACATTTACGTCTACTTCCTCTGATCCACGCAAATCGACATTTATGCCTTATGCATTGAAAGTACGCAATGTAGATTTTAAATTGACGATTATTGACCCTAGCAATGGCGCAATTATATATGAGACGTCTGACGCTTCAGAGGGTTGGAATGGTCTTGACAAACGAAACGGACAATTGGTAGATGCACAAAAGCCATTTATTTGGATTGTTCGTCTTATGAATCCATTGCCAGGTGAACTGCCAGAATATAAGAGTACAGTGATTCGATTGAATTGATTCAAAGGGCGAAAGCCCTTTTTTTATTCAGCAAAAGAGGGAAACTTAACATGTATTGCTGCTAATTTTTCAGCCATCCTTAATTCGTGCTTCGATTGATCATCACCTATTGGTATATGTGATTTCAATTTTCGGTAACGTACAATTTCCTCCATCAGCGCATTTGTTTCATGCGTACAAGCCGATTCCACCAAGCGACTCCAAACATAGTCAATGGCCTCTTCAGATGGGTGTATTCGATCCTGTTTGAAAAATCGATAATCACGCAGCTCATCAATAACAATCTCGTAGGAGGGGAAATACACGGATTCCGTTTGCTCACAAATTTGACGAACAGCATCAAGTAAAACTGCTTTGCTCTGATTATTCTGAACCATGCCATCCCGAATATGACGCACAGGACTAACCGTAAATACTACTTTGAGATCAGGCATTAATCGGTTCAATTCTTCAATCATTGGAATCCATACACGAACAATCTCATCAGATTCTGTGAGCGTTTTGGTAAAGCGATCACCTGGTGCCTTATGGCAGTTTGAAACGATCATTCCATCTTCATTCAATACGTAAGCCCAAGCTGTGCCGAAAGTGATGAAAAGATGAGACGACGAGCCCAATGCTTGTTTGAATGCTTTTCGTGTTTCAGTTAATTTCGTGAGCAGTCCCCACCTATTTCCTTTACAAAATTTCGATGAGGCATCCCAAGAAATGAATCTGTCATCAACGGAATCAAGTCGTTCAATGGGATTCTCAATAAAACAGTTTGAAAGAAAACGTTCCAAGGCCAAGGGATGAAATACCGTACCTACAGGATTTGAAACAGCATGAAATCCGGTATAGCTCGCTTTAGCAGCAATTTCATCTGAAAAACAACTACCTAGAAATGCAAGTCCTTTTGAATGGCTTAGTTCTGGTCGAAGTTCAGGTATTGAGAAGCTAAGATAGAATGGCTGCACGATTAATTCATTAATGCTTTGGCATTTTCACGTGCTGAATCGGTAATTTGCTCCCCACTCATCAATCGTGCAATTTCATCTATACGTTCAGCATCATTCAAGCTGCGCACACGTGTTTCCGTGCGTTTACCATCCGAACTCTTTTCAACGATAAAATGAAAATCTGCTTTTGCAGCCACCTGGGGAAGGTGTGAAATGGCCATCAATTGAAACTGACTCCCCATTTTCTTGAGGAGCATTCCTATTTTCTGTGCGACCTCACCCGAAACACCCGTATCTATTTCATCGAAAAGAACCGTAGGTAAGGCCGAGTGCTCCGAAATCATTTGTTGGAGGGCCAGCATAACGCGAGAAAGTTCACCTCCACTTGCTGCTTTTTCTATGGGCACTGGATCCATCCCTGCATTCGCGGAAAAGCGCATTTCAATTGCAGTACATCCCGTATCGCGCAACGCAGAGTTGGTATTTAATTGAAACTCTAAGCGTGTATCTGGCAATTTCAAGTCTTTTAAAATCTCTTGCAATTGACGAGAAATTTGCGCTGACGAATTCACACGTTTCGTATGCAGTGCATTGGCTTGAAGATTTGCTGTATCATTTAATTCCCGAACAACTCGTGAAAGATGTTCGATTTCTTTTTCTAATTCTTCACCTCCAAGTACCACCTGTTCCAGTTGGTTGCGAAACTCAATCAGTTCACTTCGATTCGTCAAGCGATGTTTTCGCAAAACACTGTTGTACTTATCGATGGTTTGAGACATCTGCTCAAGTACTTCGGGATTGATCTCCGTCGTTTGTAGAATCCCTTCAGCATCGCTCGAAATGTCCTCTAATTCAATTAAAGAAGCTCGAATTCGTACCGACAACTGATTTATTTCCGCGTCCGAAACACCCAGCTTTTCAAGTCTATTCTGCACCATCCTCATGCGATCTGCCACTTGTTCTTCTCCAGATACAGTATTGACAATTAATCCAAGAACTTCCTGCAGGTGCGACACATTTGCGGCGCGATTCAATTCATTTTCAAAGCGCTCGAAGTCTGTTGTGTCGGGCTGAAGATCATTCAATTCATGGAGCTGAAAGGTATTGTAATCGCTTTCTGCCCTAATTTTTTCAATGGATAAGCGAAGGTTTTCCAACTCCCTTTCCTTTTGGCGAAGAGATGTATAGGTGGATAAATATTCCTTTTTTTCGGCAGTCAAATCAGACAATAGATCCAGTATATTCAATTGAAAATCCCTTTCCTTCAATTCAATCGTATTGTATTGAGAATGAATATTTAGCAATTGAGATGTCAATTCACGCAGCACATTCAATTGCACAGGCGTATCATTGATAAAAGCCCTAGATTTCCCTTGTTTGGTTACTTCCCTGCGAATGAGTGTCAAAGCTTCATTGTCCAATTCATGTTCACTAAAAAATGACGAACAATCAAATTTCGACAAATCAAATTCAGCTTCAACGATTGCTTTATCTGCGTGATTTCCGATAACAGAGAAGTCAGCGCGATCACCAAGGATTAAACCCAAGGCATTGAGAAGAATTGATTTTCCTGAGCCTGTTTCGCCCGTAATGACGGTATATCCCTCATTGAAATGGAGTTCAACCTCTTCAATGAGTGCAAAATTGCGAATGCGTAAATTGCGAAGCATTAGTTAAGAATATCCTGGTATTTAGATGCGTTCGTTGGGTCGAGACGCTTGAGGAGATTGACTACCTCTGTTTTATCCTTTATTTCTGCGTCGGCGTATAAGTTTTTGAGCTCTACCAATTTGGCCTGAACGAAATTCAATAGATTGATTGAATTTGGTCGAGTTGCTACAACCTTATTTAATTCGGAGAGCGCAGAATAAATGGCTTGACGGGCTTTCAACTTATCGTCATAAAGAGCATCAATGCCCTTTCTGTGGTAGTTGTAATTGCACAAACGAAGTGGCTCGAACAATTGATGCAAGACATTGTCTACAAGGTAAAAGCGGTTACGTTTTCCTGTTTCATTGGATTTCCATCCTTTCGCTCCTGAAGATTGGGCATTCGATACAATTTGTTGCGCCTCATTAAAATAAGGTGTACCACCCTTCAACGAAAACGAATCGTAATCCATACCAATGATGAAATAGGCATAAAATGCCAAGATTGACGTCAAATTATCACGGTACTGATTCGGCGCATAAATCAATACAGAGTTTCTAGAATATGCAAATTGAATGTCATCGTCTTGGAAATTGAACAATGTCGTGTTGTACGAGGAGTTATATCCTGGACGAGTGGATTGCACTTGCATTGAGCCTTCATACGTTCCGGGTGAGGGGATAGAATTGATCTGGAGCTGAATGTTGCAATTGATGCGTTCATCCACTTTGAACTTATCTTTCGTCCACTGGGTCGTGTTCATCATGTCATAGATCGTTTGTTTCAATTGGTCAAAAATTTCTTTTTCAACCGATGTCACTTCCAAACGCGCATCTGTAATGATACTGACTTGGCAATTTAGTTCTTGTGCAGAAGCGATTCCGGCATACAAGAAGATGAGCAGAGAAAAAACATACGTTCTCATTGGATAGAATTGATCAAGTATTCAACAATATTTTCAGCAGCTTTGAGCTTTGAGCTTAACTCAAATTCCGTTTGCTTATTGCACTCATCTAAGATAGTAATTTTATTTGTGTCCACTGAAAATCCAGCACCTTCATCAGCAAGTGAATTTAACACGATAAAATTCAGGTTTTTTTTCTTCAACTTTAGCAGTCCGTTCTGTACCAAATTTTCCGTTTCCAAGGCAAAGCCAACCAAGTATTGATCCTTGGATTTATGGGCACCTGCCCACGCCAAAATATCTGGATTTTTCACCAATTCAATTGTGGGGTCCATGTCAGACTTCTTTATTTTTGATGTTGCAACAACCTTTGGTGAATAGTCAGCAACAGCAGCCGCGAACACACCTATTGAACAGGATTCCCAATTCGAAGTAACTGCTTCAAGCATCTCATTGGCGCTCATCACATCGATTTGTTGAAGTCTATGGTGGACCAATGTTTGGTTTGTTGGCCCAGCAATTAAAAGAACTTCTGCGCCTTCAGCCAAGAATGCTTTAGCAATTTCGAAACCCATTTTGCCCGAAGAATGATTTCCAATGAAGCGCACAGGATCAATGGCTTCATAGGTCGGTCCGGCGGTAATCAGCACTTTGCGTCCTCGCAATCTTCCGGATTGATTTTTTTCAAAAAAAGCAGAAACTGCGGCATGGATTGTTTCAGGCTCAGCCATTCTCCCCTCACCCTCTAATCCACTGGCTAGTTCGCCAGATTCGGCTGGAATGACAGTGACTTGGTCATCTTCCAATCGAAGTAAATTCCTTTTAACGGCAGGATGTTGATACATGTCCAAATCCATTGCTGGCGCTACGATTGTGGGACACTTCATGGATAAATACGTCGCAAGCAAGAGATTATCGCTATTTCCAGCAACCATTTTCGCTAAGGTAGACGCTGTTAAAGGAGCAATGACCAAAACATCAGCCCACTGGCCATATTCAACATGATTTGTCCATACGCCTGTTTGTTTATTCCAAAACTCGATACCGACAGGATTTCCAGAAAGCGTTGACACAACAAGGGGGCTTATAAAATCACAAGAGGCAGGAGTCATAATAGATCTGACTTCTGCCCCTGATTTTTTAAGCATGCGAATGAGGAATGCGATTTTGTACGCTGCAATACCTCCTGTAATGCCCAGAAGTATGCGTTTTCCTTGCATGTATTAGTCTTCTTTTTCTTCGTACTTACGAATGTAGATTTTATCGTCTAGCAATTCTTGCATGGCCATAGCCACTGGCTTTGGCAATTTCTCATAGAATTTCGAGATTTCAATTTGCTCACGATTTTCAAAAATCTCTTCCAAGTTGTCTGTAGAGGATGCAAATTCTTGCAATTTCGTAGTCAACTCTTCTTTCAATTCTGCACTGATTTGGTTTGAACGCTTAGAAATAGCTACAATTGATTCGTAGATATTCCCCGTTTTTTCCTCCATTAAGATTGTATCACGTGTTACCGTTGAACGCTCAGCTGTACTGTTCTTGAAATTCATCTTTTCTATTTTCTGGTGTTTAATTTTTCAAATTCCTTGACCAACGCATCATTGTACCCATCTGCTTCAGAATCGTGCATAGATTCGGGAAATTCGGCTACAAAAGTACGATATCTTTCCATAGCTTGCTCAATCCGTTCCTTTTTTTTCTCATCAACACTATTCAAGGCCAAATAATACGCATTTTTCACAAGAATAAACATCACTTCCTCCCGTTTCATTGAACGCGGATAATCTTGCATGAACGATGTTGCAGAGGTTACGGCAGCGCGAAAATTTTCAGTTTTAGAGTACAAGCAAACAGCGTCATAATCTTTCTTTTCCAACTTCATATGTAGGCGATCCATGATTTTATTGCACGAATCCACCAAAGATGACTGCGGATAGGTGTCTATAAACTGCTGAAGATTGTTGATTGCAAGATCGGTATCGTTCTGATCCAATGACGATTCAGGCGAATTGTTCACCGAGCACATCGCTGAGAGAAACAACGATTCTTGTGCTTTAACACTGTAAGGAAAACGTTGTGTAAATGCGCCTAAATAATAGCCAGCCATGTAATAATCACCTTCTTCGTAGTACGATTTTCCAATGCGGAAATAGGCCAATTCGCCCTCTCCTGTTTTAGGCATTCGCTGGTAGATTTGTTCGTACAAAACGATTGAGCGTGCAAATTGCTTATCGGTATACAACTCATCCGCCAATTCAAACTTGCGCTTGTAGTCATCACCCTTAATTACTTTGTTGTAATCCGAGCATGCGAAAACCAGCAGTGAAAGCACGACAATAAAACTTAAGCGATAGGTTTGAATCATGAGCCCAAATGTACGATTAAAATGAACACGATATCTGTGAATCTTTGTTAAGGAGTTGAACTATTTCACGCGCAAACTTCGACCAATTTGCAGGGTTTCCGTGGGACGAATCCCATTCAACTGGCAAATTTTAGATACCGTAGTTTGATTGCGGTCTGCAATTTCTGAAAGGGTATCGCCAGATCTTACTTTGTAATATTTGCGCTGAGCAGCTTGCACCAAGGGTGGTGTAACAACGACTGGGCCAGCTTCATCACCTTCCATGTCTGTTGGTTTTGCACCCGGTCTGAACAAACTACTAAAGACAAACAAATTTTCGTCTTTGCAGACCCTCTTCTCAAAATCGATTACCTCCTCTGGATTTAGTGAAGCATCATAAAAACGCACTTCGAAATGCAAGTGAGAACCAAAAGAATGGCCAGTATTCCCGCCAAGTCCAAGTACATCACCTGCTTTCACCTCTTGATCTGGAACAACCAGCAACTTGCTCAAGTGCGCGTAAAAAGTTTCTAGACCATTGTAATGGCGAACGATGACTAAATTTCCAAATCCACCCTCATTGTACTTTGCGTAGCGGACTTTTCCTCCCCAAGCCGAACGGACAGTATCGCCCGTTTCTAAGTCAAGGTCAATGCCACTGTGATGACGGCCACTTCGGTATCCATAACGAGATGTGACTATGCCATCTACTGGAATTCGAAACTCACTGTGTGCCTCTTCCAAGACACAAAGCCAAATGGTATCCTTCAACTTCGACATGTCATTTCCTCTGCCTGATGAATAGCACATGTTATTGTCCCAGGTCTGAACAAAATTGTAGCCTTTTTCAATCATTAAGGCATTGAGACGGGGATTCAAAATCCCATCAAAATTCTTGTCTTTCAGGTATTCCCATGTACGATTTGCATAGATCAGGATCGGTCCATTGAGTGTCTCGACGGTATCAATCACACGCTGTTGGGCCTGAACAGAACCGATTAGCGACAGAAACATGATGAACAGAATTCTCTGCATTCGTAGAAAAATTTTTACCCTGAAATTGAGCTAGGGATTTTGAATGAGGCCCAAATATACGGCAAAAACTCTGATTATCATTGAACATCCATGACAAGGACATTGTAAAAGAGCGGTTCGTTTGGTTGGACGATATCGAGATAACCCTTACTCCCATAGGCCTCTTCAGTAGGAACATAAATATAGAGACGGTCAGATTTTTTAGCATTCGTTAACGCTTTTTTCAATCCAGGCACAATCCCATAATCTTCAAATCTGAACGTAAACGGCTTATTGTCACGGTAGGAATTGTAATACAATGGATTGCTTGGTGAGCTTACCATGCTGTGAATCGTCATTGTTTTTCCTTCCTTGAAACGCATTTTATTCTTTTTATTTTCTTCCAAGAGCCAGACCTTTACGCCACCAATCGTCGCATTAGGCTTTTCAATACGTAGAACGCGAACGATCAAGTAATTGTCTGCATTTTTCGGTATTAAGCCATCCACTCCTTTCTTGCCACGTGCTTGTTGACTAGGGATTGAAATTTTTGCGAAATCGCCAACGCGCAACTTTTCTAGTGCGGCATCCCAACCTGGTTGCATTTGAAATCCAAGCAAATAAGGAAAAGAAGGTTTCTTGAGCAGATGATTTCCATCCACCACTGATCCGTCGGGCAGTTCGACACGGTAATCAATCATTGCCAAGTCGCCGGACTTAAGCAATGATCCATTCCCCTTTTCGAACCATTGGATTTGTTCACCATTCGGTAATTTTTCTTTCGAAATTACCTTCTTGTTTGCATTCAAGGAATTGCCTTTCTCTTTCAATTCAGGTGTCTGCACCTTCTTTTTCGATGTCCCGCTGACATCGCATGACGCCATCAATAAAAGTACTGCACTAAAAATAAACCCTTTCATTCTCCAAGTCCAATTAAATGAATATCAACCACCAATGTCGAGAGTGGCGGAACCTTATCGAGATCCCCCACCAGGCCGTGAGCCAAATGACTTGGAAGAATAAGTTTCGCTCGATCACCCACCCTTAAGTGTTTTATGCCTTCATGGATACCCGATTCAATATCGGCGCGGTCTATTTCAAACACTTCCACCTCATCAGCATCCGTTCGGTAGCATTCTTTACCATCCAGCAATTCTATTATAAGCTCAACCTCTGCTGTTTTACTCGCTGTTGCCTCTGCTCCTTTGCCCTTCTCGTAAATCCAATACCGCAAACCGGATCCCGTTTTCTGCACCATCCAGTCTTTGTGTTCCTCTAAAAATAAATCAATGTTGATCTCCTCTTCCATCGACAAGTTTTTATTCAACTGGGTCGATTTCTCTTGGTTCCAATCCACTTCTTTTTCCGTTTTCTTTTGCCTAGAACAAGAAAATGTGATTATTAAAAAACTAAATATCAGTAATTTAAACATAATCAATTGAAGTAATTGTATACTACATTTTTAAAACGTTTAATGGTCTCATCCATGGAATCCGTGCTCATTCCACCAGAAGCATATTTGTGCCCTCCTCCAGCAAAATGATCACCTGCCATCACATTCACAAACCGATCACCTTTGGACCGAAAAGAAATTTTAATGATGCCATCCTTTTCAGCGAAAAAGGCCGCCATCTCTATACCCTGAACTGAAAGTGCAACATTTACGAGTCCTTCCGTATCCCCTTTCTCATTGTTGAAGCGATTCAACTCTTCCTCTGTCAATGAAATTATAGCTACAGGCAAATCGTGCATTATTTCCATTTTCTCACTGATGGCATATCCGCGAAGTTTGAGACGGTCAATGGTATTCGTATCGAACACATTCTCATGAACTTTATAGTGCTTCACCCCTGATTTCAGCAAGTGCTCTAGGATCGCATGGGTTCTTGGTTGAACAGATGGAAAACGAAAAGATCCCGTATCCGTCATGATTCCCAAGTAAATGGCTGTGCCTGTATCCTCATTCAACAGTTCCAAATTTCCCGATTGATCAATGAGCTCATATATGAGCTGTGATGTAGAACAAACGGCAGTTTCAGAAACAATGATCTCACAAAAATCCGCTGGATCCATGTGGTGGTCAATCATGATTTTAATGGACTCAGACGAAAGCAGATGCACCTCCATGTCTTTGCCTATTCGATTGCTGCTATTGTAATCCAAGCAAAATATCAAATCAGCCGCTGCCATCTTTTCGGCAACGAGTTCAGGTGAATGGTCAAAATGAAGAATATCGTGTCCGCCGGGCATCCAGGTCAAGAAACTCGGCGCGGCATCAGGATGACAGACAACAGGATTTTTACCATAAGCACGTAAAAAATGATACAAGGCCAAGGAACTGCCAATGGAGTCGCCATCTGGAGATTTATGGGAAGTAATCACAATATGATTTGCATCATCCACTTGCTGCATGATGCGTTTGTAATCATTCATATCCTCTTGATTTTGAGCGTGTAAATTCGTCATCAGCTGTTTGTAGTCAAGGCATGAGTTTCTTTCTGAATGCGGCTTCTCAATCCTTCAGACACAGGGAATAAAGGCAAACGCATGGCTTCCGTCATCACTGCTTGCGCTGCCAATGAAGCCTTCACTCCACCTGGATTCCCTTCTTCGAAGAACATTTTTGTAATCGGCAACAAGGCATAATGTGCTTTTCTTGCTGCTGCCAAATCCCCTCTCATTGACGCATGCACCATTTCACCAAACAACTTCGGGAAGGCATTCGCGACAACGGAAATCACACCATCAGCACCTGCAGCAATCAAGGGCATCGTCAAGGCATCGTCACCCGACAGAACCCCGAAACCTTCAGGTCGTTGACGAATGATTTCCATGATTTGTTCCATATTTCCTGACGCTTCTTTCATTGCGACGATGTTAGAGATTTCCGATAACGCCAACGTTGTTTCAGGTAACACATTTGATCCTGTGCGCCCAGGTACATTGTACAAAATGATCGGCAAATCCGTGCACGAAGCGATGTGCTTGTAATGCTCAATAATTCCTTTCTGTATTGGCTTATTGTAGTACGGAGAAACGGATAAAATTCCATCCACACCTACCGGAATAGACTTTACTGTGTCGCCCACTGCCCTTGTGTTGTTTCCTCCGACTCCAAAAACAATTTTCAAACGGCCATTGTTCACCTCCATTACAGTATCCAATACTTTGCGTTTTTCATCACCTGTCAAGGTTGGAGATTCACCTGTAGTTCCTTGAACGACAAGAAAATCAGTGCCTCCATCGAGTTGCATTTGAACCAATTGTTTCAACGCTGAAAAATCGATTTCGTGATCTTGAGTGAAAGGTGTAACAAGCGCAACGCCCGAACCTGTAAAGGGATTATTCATAGTCATTGATTTTTTGAAGTGTTTGCTGCACGAAGGTAACAATTTCAGACGGATCGCTTGTTGTTGGTTGAATTTGAATCTGAGCTGTCGAAAGTTCTATTCCAACTGCTACCATTGTCTTTGTAGGCAATGTTGAAAGCAATTTCACTGGCTTTTTATCATTCATTTCAAACCACAATACCATGTCACTTTTTCTTGACATGCGCGATGCTATGGATTCATCCGTTAATTTTCCCAACCAAGAAATGTCTTTCGGACCGAGGTACGAAATGAGCTTATGCTGAGAAAGTTCTTCTTTTTTAATTCCCCCGGGGAGAACGACAACAAGCCACAAATCCTGTACCTCGCTATCATTGAGCATCATATCCAAGGCCTTCCTAAATTGCGTATAGCGTTCCTCGTTGCGGTACGACAATACCACGGTAAGATTTTTCACAGAGGTCCAAGTGTTCGACATCATTTCAGCAATTGAATGAATTCGTCCTCAGAGAGAATCTGAATACCAAGGTCAGTGGCTTTTTTCAATTTCGCTGGCCCCATATTTTCTCCTGCTATCACGTAATCTGTTTTTGCAGAAATCGATGAAACATTTTTTCCGCCGTTCGATTCGATGACTTCCTTTAATTCATCGCGTGAAAACGCATTAAAAACACCTGATACAACGAAGGATTTACCTTCCAGCTTTTGACTTAGTGTTTCTTTTTTTACAATTTCCAATTGAAGACCAGCTTCTTTTAGACGGTGAATGATTTCCACGTTTCGTTCGTCCAGAAAGAACTGTTGCACAGAAATGGCGATCTTCTCACCGATTTCATCCACTTCGATCAATTCATCGTATTTCGCATGCATGATTCGATCAATTGACCCCATCGCGCGCGCCAATTTCTTGGCAACCGTTTCCCCTACAAATCGAATCCCAAGAGCAAAGAGTACTCGTTCGAAAGGCACCTGTGTCGAATTCTTAATCCCTTGAATCAGATTATCGGCAGATCGATCCGCCATTCGGTCAAGTTCAATCACTTGGTCGTATGTCAATGCATACAAATCCGCCGCATTGTGCACCAGTCCTTTTGTGAATAACAAGTCAACAGTTTCGGCACCGAGCCCATCGATGTTCATGGCTTTTCGGCTAATAAAATGCTCTATTTTTCCTTTAATTTGAGGGGGACAGCCATTTTCATTGGGACAGTAGTGCTGCACCTCACCTTCTCTTCTCACCAGAGCGGCATGGCATTCAGGACAGTGGTCTAAAAAACCAACAACTTGAGCTGCCTCGCTTCGTTTTTCAAGATTTACCCCAACAATTTTCGGAATAATCTCCCCTCCTTTTTCAACAAACACATAGTCAGGCAGGTGCAAGTCGATTTTCTCTATTTGATCTGCGTTGTGTAATGATGCCCTTTTAACGGTTGTTCCACCCAATTGCACGGGAGTTAAGTTCGCTACTGGTGTAATTGCCCCAGTTCTTCCCACTTGAAAAGTGACTGACTCCAACAATGTTTCGACTCGTTCTGTTTTGAATTTGAAGGCAATGGCCCAACGTGGCGATTTCGCTGTAAATCCTAGTTTTCGTTGTTGCGCATACTTATCAACCTTGATGACAACACCATCAATTTCAAAAGGTAAGTCATGACGTGCTTTGTCCCAGTAATGGATAAAGGACATGATGCCATCGATGCTCGTGGTCCGTTCAATGAACTTTTTCTCTTTCGTTGGCACTTTAAATCCCCATGAACCAGCATTTTCGACGGCAGAAAGCTGTCCATCAAAGGATAGATCGTCCCCGTAAACGCCATACAAGTAAGAATCAAGGTTTCGTTCTGCTACTACTTTTGAATCTTGCATTTTCAAGGTTCCTGATGCCGTATTTCGCGGATTTGCGAACAATTGCTCACCGATTTCTTCCCGTTCCGCATTCAGTGCATTGAACGATGCCAAAGGCATAAAAATCTCTCCACGGATTTCAAAATCATCCGGAAAATTTCCTTTTAATTTCAAGGGAATAGAGCGAATTGTGCGCACATTGGCCGTGATCTCCTCCCCTTGCGTGCCATCACCGCGTGTTACTGCGCGAGTCAGTATGCCATTTTCATAACGAATTCCTATGGCAACGCCATCGTATTTTAGTTCACAGACATAATTAATTTCCTCATCCGTCACTTTTTTTAAGCGTGTTTCCCAATCGATAATTTCTTCTTCGGAATACGTATTAGTGAGAGAAAGCATAGGAAAGCGATGAACGACAGATTCAAATTTCTTTGTAATGTCACCTCCGACACGTTTGGTTGGACTGTAATCATACGCAAATTCGGGATGTTCCAACTCAAGTTGTTGGAGACGCGTTAAAAGCATGTCGAAATCATAATCCGAAATCTGCGGATTACTTTCCACATAATAATGGTAATTGTGTTGATCGATTTCTTTTGAAAGGCTTAAAATCGCTGCTTTTGCTTCCTCTTTATTCATGGAATAAATTTAAGGCTTTTGCAGCTTCAGCATGCGGTTTTTACCTTGTAAATCTTTCCTCAATTCAATGTTAACAAAACCTAATTCGTGCATAAGCTCCCGCGTTTTCCCTCCCAAATCCTCATGAATCTCAAAAAAAACCATGCCCTTCGGCTTTAATATTTTCATCGCTGAAACACCAATTGAACGGTAAAAAACCAAGGGGTCTTGGTTGGTGACAAAAAGTGCCAAATCAGGCTCGTACAACAGTACATTCTTTTCCATCTGTTCACGATCTGATTCTGGAATATATGGCGGATTTGACACAATGCAGTCGATGCTTTCATCGTCAAATTGATCCAAACTATTCCCCTCCAATACGTCACCCACTCTAAAATCCACCTGAAGACCTAGAGCCTTGGCATTTTCATCAGCCAAATCAATGGCTTTAGATGAGATGTCTAGTCCAACCAGATCCCATGAAGGCTGTGCATGTTTTAAGGCAAGTGCAATGCAGCCAGAGCCTGTGCAGACATCCAGTACTTTTAATCCTTGTGCGGCTTTAGAACACATTAAAACCCAATGCACCAACTCCTCCGTTTCAGGACGCGGAATCAATCCTCGATTATCTGTTTTCAGCTCTAAATCACAAAATTGAGTCGAACCGATGATGTATTGAAAAGGTTCATTATTCATCAAACGTTTCACGATTGATCGCAAGAAGAGTAAATCTGACTCGGACAACAATTGGTCATCACTCAGTAAATATTCTGAAGGTGATAAATTGAGTCGGACACAGATTGATTCACGGATTATTTGACGCAGTTCGGAAGACGAGAATTGCTCATGCAGTCGGTCTTGCATGTATGCCTTTGCGGCACGTATGGAATTGTTTTGAACAAACATAGTTACTCCTCTCTGATCTTTTATATGTGTTTTGTCATCCACAAATCACAGGCATAATGTCCCGAATCACCAAGTGGATGATCCAATTTTTGAAATCCCAATCGTTCATACAAGGTAATCGCCTTGCCCAATTCTGGCATGGTCTCGAGGTAGACAACGCGATACCCCAACTCTTTCGCTGACTGTATACTTTTTTCCATTAAAATTCGTCCGACTCCTTGATTCCGAGCAGAAGCATCGACATACAACTTCACCAGTTCAACAGTGTCTTTCTCCAGTCCAATCGTTGGGAAAATACCACAGCCTCCAACAATGCTGCCCTTGTGTTCCGCGATAAAATACCGACTATTTTCTTGAGAAAACAAGAGAAATAAATTATCTGTTGTTGGATCGGTATAGACCGTTCCAGGGCGTGCCACACCGAATTCCTCCAATGCAATACGAATGACTTTAGCAATAAAAGGATTGTCCGCTTTTCGAAGATCACGGATGACGATATGCTCCACTGAATTAATTCTTCGGTTTGAAATAATAGGTAAATCCAAAACCAGCGATCAATGAACCATTGATTTTTCCAAACTCAGAAGTTTCATAGCCCCCTAATGTTTGAAGTCCAATCATATAGGGCTGAAAAGCATATCCCTGCAATCCATATCCAATAAAAAATCGAAAGGAAGTAATCTCATCGGCAGTCAAGATTAAACCCATGGTAGGTTCGATATATCCTGCTTCTGCCACATATGGGTTTTGGCCAAAAACCTTGTTCATGTCGGTATCGAAATAGCTTTGTGTGTATCCAATTTTCAAACTGAAATCTGTCGCAAAGCGTTCGGTATGAAACTTTTCCCAGCCCACTTTTACAAAGGCTCCACCGGTATGCATTCCACCATACACCTTTTTGGGTACTTTAAATTCATTGATGGTAAAGTAGGAATACATCACCCCAGCTCCTATAATCAAGTGATTTTTAAATGCAAACTGATAATAGGGCGCAACATTCGCTAATCCTTGCATGATATTCTTGAAGGGCTTGTTGGTCATTCCATTAGGAAGTCCAAGCTCAAGGTTAAATGTATGACGTGGCTCAATGGTTTGGGCTTTCGTGTTGAATAAACAAAAGCACAAAAATGAGATAGCTAGAATCAGACGCATAGAAAAGTGAAGTTAGTACTAATTTTCAAAATTCGAATTTTCGGTATCAATTAAGCCCATTTTTGTCAGCAAAAATGTCGCGTTCATGTTTTGGCAAACCCCATCACGCAAACGATAATCGAAAGAAAGTTCATTGTTCGCAATAACGGAATCAAAACTTTGATTGAAATAGTCTGAATCGTCTTTTGCCAAAGTACACAATGACAAGTCGTGGGTTGCGATAATCCCCATACAGCCAAGGCGTTTCATTTTTTGCAAGAACAGCGCTGAACCTTTTTCTTTGTCGATGGAGTTTGTTCCTTTCAAGATTTCATCAAGGATCACGAATACCTTTTCACCAGAATTCATGGCGTCCATGATGGTTTTTAATCTGGACAATTCGGCGTGAAAATAAGAGCTATTCGCATTTAAATCGTCGGATGTACGCATGCTCGAATACAACTTTCGATGGGGCAACTGACATGAAGAAGCGAGCACAGGGAATCCAGCATTGGCGCATATAAAAGCCAATCCAACACTGCGAAGGAATGTGCTTTTCCCTGCCATGTTGGGTCCCGTAATGATGAGAAATTTATGACCATCCATGAAGTTCAAGCTATTGCCTTGGCGCGATTCTTCAGGAACGAATGGATGTTTTAAATCAACAATTTGTGGTGAACATTCCTCGTGTATTGCTGCAAAGACAGATTCTGGATGGTTGAATTTATAAATGGCTCCGCTGACCCAAACCTCTAGAGCAGGAAACATTTCTAGGTGCTCATTGAAATCCTGACTATATTTTTTTTGCCACTGCTTGTATTGGTGAATCAGTTGAAGGTCCCATGCCAAAAAGACATTCAACAAGACACCTACGGGTAAATTCATGCGGTAATCGATGCGTTCTTGAAGGCGTTCAAGGGCAATCAACGCTTTTTGTAAGGATTCGTCTCCAATTAAACGTTCGTCAATGTAAGTGCGAAACACTGCGCTTTCAATGGTCAAACTAGATACAAGGTCCATTTGTCTACGTCTGATTTTGGTCACATTGGCAACACTTCCCAACTCAGCTGCAAGCAGGTTTGTTTGTTTTAATCCAGAGCTGATGTACACAAGAACAAGAGAGGCATACATCAAGAACGAAGCAGAATTGACCACCCCAATTCCAAATAGAATGGCCATAGATATGGAGCAAATTGGGATTCCGATGCGCAGAAATTCAGCCAATAAATGCTTGCCCACTTCAACATTCTTCACCTTGCGGATTTCATGTCGATAATCGGATGGCTCAGAAAGTAATCCTTCAGCACAAAACCCTTGATTCCATGACATGTGTTGCTTCAATTCCTCAATCGCCGCGTGGTCTAGTTCAAGCGTTGATGACCCACTGGAGAGCTTTTCTGCCAAACGACCTGATCCCTCAGCCGAAACCGTCCTATTGATCAATTGAAAAAAGCTGCCTTCACCAAACAAGTCCATATCTGATGAAAAGGGGTGTTTTGAACTGATAAACTCCGCTCCATTGTTAAATCCAGACCAGTCACCGTTGATAGCATTGATTTCCATGCGATTCAGTTCGGCACATTTCCTGTGCTTGTCGCGCTGATAGCGGACATTAACCCCTAGCTTAACCAATCCTAAAAAACTAATCAGTGATAAAGCAACAACTGAGATTAAAACTTCTCCTTTTAGAAAGAAAAAGGCTAAAAATGCAAGAATAAAAATTGACAGTCGAAGTGTTCCTAATCCATGTAATTTTTTCTTGAAAACATCGGCTTGCCGAGAATGAAGCACAAGTTGTTCTTCGTAAAAGATATGTCGCTGAGTTTGATTCATGAAGTACAAAATTACGAATGAATTGATGCATTTTGTCCCAATTTTCAGATATTCTATCTAAATAGAAATTGAAAAAACGTACTTTTAAGACATGAACAAGAAGATCGAACGGATAAAACTTACACAATTTGGCAATCTTGAGCTTTTGGCCAAGCAAGTTGTGGAGGGTTTTATCACTGGTCTTCACAAGAGTCCCTTCCATGGATTCTCTGTTGAATTTGCTGAACATCGCATTTACAATTCAGGGGAATCTACGCGTCATATCGATTGGAAATTATTTGGCCGAACAGAAAAGCTCTTCACCAAGAAATATGAGGAAGAAACCAATTTGCGTTGTCAAATCGTTATTGACTGTTCAGGATCGATGTATTTCCCAAAAGATGCAGACTCTACCAAGTTTGACTTTTCAGTGTATGCTGGAGCATCTTTAATTGAACTATTGAAACGCCAGCGCGATGCTGTTGGGCTGACTTTTTTTTCAGATAAACTCGAGATTCATACAGCTGCAAAATCATCCATAGCCCACCACCGTTATTTGTATAGCGAGTTAGAAAAAAGGATGTTGAATTATTCTGATGAGTTGCAAAAGAAAACCAATGCAGTGAAGGCATTGGACGACGTTGCTGAATTGTGTCATACGCGAAGTTTGATTGTTATCTTCTCCGATTTATTGGACGATCCAGACAAATTAGACGATTTGTTTCGTGCGATTCAACACATGAAGCACAACAAGCATGAAGTGATCCTGTTCCATGTGGTCGATCAAAAAACAGAAGTCGATTTCGATTTGGAAAACAGGCCCTACGAATTGATTGATATGGAAACAGGCGAGCACATGCGTTTGCAGCCCGGGGAAATCAAAGAACTTTACAAGTCATCCGTGAATGCCTATTTTGAGGAGTTGAAAATTCGGTGTATGAATTATGGAATTGACTTTATGCCAGTTGATATCGCTGCGGGGTACAACCAAGTATTGCAGCAATACCTTTTGAAGCGTCAAAAACTTTATTGATTCGCATCACTCATCCATTTCCGAGCTTTCAGCTAAGGAAAAAACCCTTATCTTTCCGAAAATTTTTCAAATGATTATTCAAGAAAACACGGTAGTTTCTTTGAACTACACCCTTAAAAACCACAACACAGGCGAACTTATTGAACAAACAAGCTTAGAAAACCCAATGGTATTTCTTTTCGGTGTTGGCGGATTAATCCCTGAGTTTGAGTTCAATCTTCAAGGCAAAAAGATCGGCGACTCCTTCGAATTTGCCATTCAGTCTGATCGTGCGTATGGGCAACAAGACCCGAATCAAATCGCAATGATTCCTGTGGATGTGTTCTTGGATGAATCCGGGAAATTTGATTCAGAATTTTTTAAAGTTGGTGCCATTGTTCCAATGTCCGATTCAGAGGGCAACCACCTTCGTGGAATCGTGCTTGATGTTGAACCTGAGTTTGTTCGCATGGACTTCAACCACCCATTGGCAGGTATTGACTTGCATTTTAGTGGTGAGATCTTGGAATTGCGCGAAGCAACAGAAGAAGAGATTTCACATGGCCACGTTCATGGCCCAGGAGGTCATCAGCATTGATCATACACAGGATAGATACTTTTATTTATGGCCTCTTGAAATTTCAAGGGGCTATTTTTTTAGCAAATTCATCTTCGTTAATGAGATACTTTGGATTATAACCAAAAGTTGGAGAGGAATTAAATGGGATTTTTCATTTAGCCCCGGGTTTCAACCCGGGGTATAATAATTAAAATTGAAGAAATGAATCAACCATTTCAATGGTTTACCCTTGGGAAATTTTGGAATTGACTCGATCCATCCAGAAGCTTAATCCATTTCGATAAATGATTGTTTGACCCCCGCCCCAGCGGACAGGCCGATGGGGTCATAAATAAACAGAATAAATGTATAAAGCGTGAGTCAAATATAATCCGAGATTATCTAGTAAATCAAAGATACAGAGAGTAATATTTTTTCTTCTAAGTATCAATCTCTGACTTTTATTGACTTTAATCGGGTACTTTCATTGTAGATTGACTCAAATTTATGTCTAATCCCCAACTTTCGGACTTGACCCGATACTTTGAAGTAAATTTCCGATTGATTAAAAGGAAAACACCATAATTGCACACATTTTTATACTTTCGATACATGAAGAAAAATTCACTGCTGCGCAAAGTGATTCGAATTGTATTGAAATTCATTATTGGATTCATTGCGTTTATCTTACTCTACTTGTTATTCGCATTTATTTTAGGTCACATTTCTGTGGGAAAATCAGTGAAAAAGTCGGCCAAGACTGTTGAAGTACACTTGATCAACAATGGGATGCACACGGATATTGTGATGCCGATAAAGACTCCTTACAAAAATTGGCGAAGCACCTTTCCGATTGAAAACACCAGGGCAAAAGACAGCTTGGTACAATGGGTATCCGTTGGTTGGGGCGACAAAGGATTTTACTTGCACACCCCACAGTGGAGCGAATTGAAATTTTCAACGGCCTTCAAAGCTATATTTTGGTTGAGTTCAGCTGCCATGCATGTGACCTATTACCGTGAAATCCCAAAAGATATTGAACACACCCATTTTCACCTTTCACCCGAGGACTACCGCAAACTTACACACTATGTCGAACGCTCTTTGTTGAAGCGAAATCGTCAATCCATCTTTATTTCCACCAATGCGGTTTATGGCGATCATGATGCCTTTTATGAAGCGAAAGGAAGTTATAGTTTGCTACACACCTGCAATACGTGGGTCAATTCTGGCCTGAAAGCTTGTGGACAAAAGGCTTCGGTTTGGACACCCTTCACATCGGGGATATTTTATCACTACACCAAGTAATGCGTCAAATCCTCCTTTTCGTCGCTCTAGGATTTGGGATATTTTCATCGGCATTCGCGCAACGGGACAATACCCCTAAACGTACGATTGGGCTCACCTCCTATTATTTCTGGGAAGAAGATTCCTTAGGCATCATTCGAAACGGAGCCGTTGAAAAGCCCTATTTACAAAACTTCAATGTCATTATCGGTCGAGAATTAAGTACCAAAGAGCAACAAACGAAATTGAAACATGTCATCCGAGGCATTGCTGATTTTGTTGAGGACAATTCAAATCGTCAACGCAGATCTAGAAATTTCAAAAACAATGACAGCTTAACATTTCCATTTTTCCGAACTTCCTCCGATGCAACAGGAAGCATACTTTACATTCGCCATGAGGGGAAATGGATTTTCAAAATCCGAAAAAATGTCATTTATTTCGAATACGACGAAAAAAACCAGTTACGCTTTAAATCAGCCAAGGACAGTATTGTTCTGCCTACACTTGGGGTTAATATGCCTACAATCGGCCAGCATACCGTTTTTTCTTATTGGAGCAAAGACCCAGCAACTGGAATAAGGTCCATTACACGACAGGAAATTTGGAATTACGCCGGTGAAAATGTCACTGAATTTTTTACTTCATCGAATAGCCTATCCCCTCAACGCATTTTGGTATTTTCCAATGGATACCGAGGAGTATCAAAAAATTGGGATCCAACAGACAATCTCGTTACAAACTTTGACCGCTATTGGTACTGGCAATCCTTTGACGACACGCTGATTGCTCGATTTAAACCAGATGAGAAGTGGTACATCAATGGAAGTATGGGAGTTAGCACCTCAACACACCGGTCAATGGGGGGATTTGGAATAAGTTATGTGGCAGCGAAATGCTTTCCGTGGACTAAAAAATCAAAATTTCTTTTAAACCAAAAAGAAAACTTCATAGGTTTTGAAACAAGAAAACAAGAAGGAAGAATTGCTGGTAAGGCATTTATACAACAACGAAATACTTTCCCGTCAACAAACAATTGCAAAGACACTGTGGACATTGTATGTCACAGCATGGGATATGCCTATGTCTTGGGATTTATTGAAGAAGTGAAATCCTCTGTCATTTTTGGACGTTTCGTAATCATCTCGCCGGAAGGTGCTTGCACGGACAATCCAGAATGGTCCTTGTTTAAAAGTGCTTGGCAATATGGAAGCGCTTTCAACGACGGCTCACCTGTCTCGGAGCAAGACGGTGTAGCGCCACAGTGCTTGGTGAAAGGCATTGACACCTTTGACCCCTGCTGTTTCGGTAAAATCACTACGCCAGAAGAATGGACTAAAAAAGGGTTTAGAGAGAGTCATGAAATGCCCCATATCCGTTGGATTTTTGAAGCAATTCCAATCGACAACCCCGCTTATATCCGTCGCTGAGTCGCTGGAGAAACTGAAAAAATCAACTCGAATTTTACGCCATTGTCTTCACTAAACTTATAAGTTCCCCCCAACTGTTCTGTCAAGGCTTCTATGAGCACCATACCCATGCCGTCTGTTTTCGACTTGATGTCATTTATTCCACTGCCATTGTCTCGAATAGTGACATGCAATACATCGGAATCTTGTCGCACGATTTTAATAAAAATAATAGGTTCAGACGTATTTTTGAAGGCATGCTTCATGGAATTGGTGATTAGCTCGTTTATGATCAACCCCAGAGGAATAGCTACTGAAACATCAATTGATAATTCTTCTACGGACACTTCGAATTTCACTTGATTTACCAAATGAAATGCATGTGAAATCTCTTTGACCAAATCATCCACGTATCCATCCACATCTACCGCACTTGTATTTCTAGCACTATACATTCGATCATGAACGAGAGATATTGACATAACTCGCGCTTTGACATCATCTAGGTCTTGCTGCGTTTCAACATTGGTTGAATTGTTTCGTTTCATATTCAAAAGCCCAATAATAATGGCCATGTTGTTCTTGACGCGATGATTTACCTCAGCTAAGAGTATTTTTTGCCCTTGCAAAGATTGTAAGATCGACGCTTGCTGCTGGTAATAGGTATATACCACTGTAAAGGTGAAGACCAAAGAAACTACAACCAACATGATGTAATTGAGGTGGCGCGACAATTCTGGATTCAATGAACGGTCTAGGAACCAAGAGAACCATCCAAATTGAAAGGAAAGAAGAACAAAAACAACGCAGACAATCGTAAATAGCAAATTGAAATAAAAATAAAAGGTTGATTTTCTATATTGGTACAAGAGCGAAATACCGATAATCAGCAGAATAAAATGAACATGTGTCAAGGACATTTCACCCAAGCGAATGGAGAAAATTGTCAGTAAAATATTGCTCACACAAAAAATATAGGTGATTGCAGACATCACATATCCACGAACATTTAAAATTCCAGCAAATGCAAAAAGAGGAAGAGAGATGAGAATACTGAGGTTCGCCATTTCTCGATCAAATATAAAATGCAGCAATGAGACAATGCCTATACTAAGTATCGCATTAATTACAAGAATATTGACCGCCATCTTGAGTCGTTGATCAAACACGGTATCATCCTGTTTTACCCCAACCTTGATCAATTTTAAAAAGAAATTCCACATACACCCAAAATGAATCTACCCCAAAGATAAGTTACTTCGTATAAAAAGTTGACATTTGTTGAAACATGCGATGAAATGATGCGAATTGGTCTTATTCTACTCCTGCAGGTCTGCTGCACATTCACCTTTTCTCAAAAAGAAGTAACAACGATTGCCTTTGGTTCTTGTTCAAATCAAAACAAAGACTTGAGCATTTTTGATACGATTCTAACTCGGCAACCCGACATGTTCATTTATTTGGGTGACAATATCTATGGAGACACCGAAAACATGCGGGTACTAAGAAAAAAATACCGCACCTTAAAAACAGATCCGCATTACAAAAAATTTGCAGCAGTCACTCCAATCATTGCCACCTGGGACGATCATGATTTTGGTTTAAATGATTCCGGCCGTCATTACAGAAAAAAAGAAGCATCCAAAAAAATATTCCTTCAGTTTTTTCATGAACCAAAAAAATCGACTCGCCGAGAGCATTTAGGCATTTACACTTCCTACACCTTTGCATCTGGAGGAAAAAACATTCAAGTCATTTTGCTCGATTTGCGGACCTTTCGCGATAACCTCAAGGCCTATGACGGATTTTTATCTGAAGACAGCTTGCACAAGTACACGCTCGATTATTCGCCACAACTGAATCCAGACTCTACCCTACTCGGAGCCGAACAATGGAAATGGCTCGAACAGCAATTGCTCGCGCCTGCAGATGTCCGAATCATTGGAAGCAGCACGCAGTTTGCAACACAATTCAATGGATACGAGACCTGGGCCAATTATCCATTCGAACAATCTCGCTTTCTTGCGTTGATCAAACAAACGAAGGCCAATGGGGTCGTATTCATTTCAGGTGATTTGCATTATGCCGAACTATCCTACATCAAACCTGAAGGACTTTATGGAATTTATGATTTAACCTCCAGTGGACTTACTGAGAAATGGGGGTTTTCAGTTCCGAATGAAAATAGGATTGGGTCGCCAATCATGGATAATCAGTTTGGCGTGATTCGCTTTGAATTGAATCAGCCCGAACCCGAAATCATCCTTGAAATCGTTGATCGCTTTGGGCAAACACGAATCCAACAGAAAGTTCGTTTGGCAGATCTTCAATTTTAGTTCATCGTTTTAAGTATTTTTTGCAAGACTCGTAATTAAAAAGTGCGTCTTGAATCCATTTTTTCCTGCGTACACCTAGTTTTGTAACAATATTCTTCAACTCCATAGGATCGGATCTTAAATTGTAAATTTCCTCCTTATTCGGTACAACATTTACGCGATGTAAGTAATGGTAATTCCCGCGAATGACAGAAAGTCCAACCCAAAACTTCGCCACATCGTTGTTGTTCATGGTGATGATTGATCGGTCACTTGGGACCTTTGCAAACAAGTTAAAGCCTGAAAATCTTTCTTTGTATTTCTTTACATCTTTTTGACTACTTAGACCCAAAATATCAAGAATTGTCGGTGCAATATCGATGGTGCATACATTCATCTTCGTATTTGATTTCAAGGTTTGCAGATCTTTTCCTGCTGCAATTTTCTCGGGGATATACATCATGAGAGGCACCGAAATTGCTTCCGCATAATAGCTGTCCACATGGCCAATGTTGTTGTGGTCCTTCAACGATTCACCGTGATCACTGACGAAAATCACTACCGTATTTTCGAGTAAGCCCTTCGATTTCATCGTTGAAAACAACTTGCCTAACAAATAATCTTGGTACAAGATACTATTGTCGTATTCATCCACAAAGCGTCCTTTCCAGCGTTTAAATTTCTTTGGAACGTTATAAGGATAATGTGTAGCATTGAATTGTACGACACCAAAAAATGACCTTTCGTCCTTTCGTTGAATCGTGCGACAAACCTCATTCACCGTATGGACATCATTGATGCCTAGATCATTAAAAAATGGTTTTCCACTTTTCTCTTTGTACCAATAATGCTCTGGTTTTTGTCGCTCATAAAAGCGGTCAAAACGGTACCACTTCATGCTGTGCGAGGAAATGAAAAAAGTACGGTAATCTAGCATTTTGGCATAATCCCAAAGAAATGGTTGACTGTAAAACTCCTCGACTGGTTGGTACGGTGCCATCCCTGTTAAAATGGCAGGAACTGCAAGCATGGTTGTTGAAGATGCCGCATAAGGATGCTCAAACACATGGAATTCATTGAAATGTTCCGATCGAAACTTCTCCAATTCTGGAGTCGTTTGACGTGAATATACATAAGCGGGTAAAT
>CALPWQ020000030.1 GCA_943327315.2 Chitinophaga pinensis | reverse complement strand
TCCAATATCGAGAACATCAGTCATTCCAATTGTTTTACACTAACGACAGGACATCAACTGAATGTATTCACAGGTCCTGTTTTCATGATTTATAAAATTCTTCATGTCATTCGACTTAGTGAGGAATTAAAAAAAGAATATCCGGATTGCCAGTTTGTCCCTGTTTTTTGGATGGCAACAGAAGACCACGACTACGAAGAAATTTCAAGTGTTGAATTGTTTGGACGCGATTTGAAATGGGAAACATCTCAAACAGGTGCGGTCGGACGTTTTGAAACAGAAGGACTGGAGGCGCTCAAAGATGAAATTCGCGCGTCGTTTAGCCGAGTAGACACAGTACAAATTGATGCGTTTTTATCCGCTTACACAGGTGCTACCTTAACAGAAGCAACGTTTTCGCTCATTCATGAACTTTTTTCGGAATACGGATTATTGTGTATTGACGGGGATCATGCATTACTGAAGAGACAGTTCGTTCCAATCATTCATAAAGAACTATGTGAAGAGTTTTCCTACAAGGCTGTTCTCAAAACAAACGAGCGCTTAATTCATGAAGGTTGGAAGGTTCAAGCCACACCACGTGAAGTAAATTTGTTTTATCTGGCAGCGCATGCGCGCGAAAGAATTTTAAAGATTGAGGATGGATTTTATATCGAAGGTATAGGGAAACGTTCGTTGAATGAGCTGCTTGAAGAAGCGAGTCAATACCCAGAACGGTTTTCTCCTAATGTGATACTAAGACCTTTATTTCAAGAACTTCTACTTCCCAATTTGTGCTATGTTGGCGGTGTAGGTGAGATTTCATATTGGCTTCAACTGAAGGGTGTTTTCGACGATGTTTCGGTTCCCTATCCGCTCATTCAAGTGCGAACTTCAATCTTGGTGATTGACTCTTCTACATCAAAAAAGATGGATAAGTATGGCATTGCCTTAGACGACATGTTCCAGGATGTGCACCACTTGAAAGAAAAGTACTTGGCTGTAGAAGCCTCCAATGAGGTGGATTTTACTCAAATTGATGAACACCTCGAACTTTTACGCGGAAGCATTACAGCTCATGTCATGTCCTGTGAAGAAGGACTTTCGGGGTATGCTGAAGCAGAGGGGGTACGTCTAGAAAAAGCCATCCAAGGCATTAAGGATAAAATCACCAAAACGGTAAAGCAACGTCACGATACGGCGTTGCGGGCCATCGAGCAAATACATGAGCGCATTGTGCCTAAGAATTCAATGCAGGAAAGATCTGTGAGTGTGTTTTCATTGGCAGCCGATGGCGACTTGAACGGATTTATTGAGCGTGTTTATGCATCGATAGATCCTTTTGATCCTGATTTTGTTGTTCTTCGCTCATGAAATAATCCAATGAAATACACGTTTTAGATCGGCCCATGAGCAAAATTGTCACATTTCTTTTCTTTTGCATTGCGCTAAATTCAATCGCCCAACAAGCGGTTATTAAAGGCTTTTGCTTGGATAAAAAAGGAAAGCCAGTTGAAAATGTCAAGGTCTATTGTGACAAGGCATCCCCAACCCTTACCTATACAGATTCTCTTGGGAGTTATACCCTTTATGTGACGATTGGAGATACGCTTACGCTTAGTTTTCGGTCTTCGGATTTGGAAGAGAATCGAACGCTGATTGCGTCAAGTAGCATAGTCAACGCTCCAGATATTCGGTTTAATTTTCAGCAAGAGATTGGAGTTTCGGTGCATGAAATCCGACAAGACCCCTTCGAATTGCCTACATTAAAAATAACTGATGTACAGAATATTCCTCTTGGAAGTTACGAGCGTTTTTTGACCTATACGACGGCAGCCACATCAAACAACGAGCTGACAACGAATTACAATGTACGCGGAGGGAGTTATGATGAAAACTTGGTCTATGTCAATGGGTTCACTATTTACAGGCCTTTTCTAACGCGTAGTGGCCAACAAGAAGGCATGAGCTTCATCAATTCAGCCCTCGTTGGTTCGGTGAAGTTTTCAGCTGGGGGATTTGATTCGCAGTATGGCGACAAAATGAGTTCTGTTCTCGATATTGAGTATAAAAAACCAAAGCCATTTGCGGGGTCTGTGATGGCTTCCTTGCTTGGGGTTGAAATGCATACGGAACAAGAGGTAAACAGTCGCTTCAGTTATCTCTTTGGCGCGCGCTATCGTTCCAATGGGTATTTATTGAATTCATTGCCTACGAAAGGATCCTACAACCCTGTCTTTTGGGATGTTCAGTTTTTATCGAACTACAAGATTACCGAAAAGTTGACATGGAGTGTGATTTCTCATTTTTCAAGCAACAATTATCGCTTTACTCCACAAAGTCAACGAACAGATTTTGGAACGGCAAATGAGGCCTATTCATTTATGATTTATTTTGACGGGAAGGAGGATACGCGCTTTCAAACGATGATGGGTGGAACAGCATTGAAATGGCAGCCTACGAAAAAGACCAAACTCGATCTGTATGCAACAGTTTTTAATACGGTTGAACGTGAATATTTCGACATTCAAGGCCAGTATTACATCAATCAACTCGAAACTGATCCATCAAAGGAAGAGTATGGCGATTCAGTGGCTGTGCTCGGCGTAGGGACTTTTTTGAACCACGCACGAAATAAGCTCAATGCAACTATCCTCAACATCTATCTCAATGGTAGCCATGAATTTAAAAATGGATTTAAGGCGGAAGATTCCCTTCGATTCAGTCGAATTACAGCGCTTTGGGGGGGGAATTACCAACACGATGAGTTTACCGACGTGCTTAGCGAATGGAAAATGATCGATTCAGCCGGGTACAGTATTCCTCAGGCAAGTCCTAATGTTGTTGAATTGTTTGAGACCATTAAAAGCAATCTGCAATTGCGTTCAGAACGATTTACAGGTTTTGCTCAGTTGAATTCCCAATGGTCGAAAACAAAGAAAAATCATGCAGTTACGGTTCGTAAACGCGTGAAAGTAAATGGTATAAAAACGACGAAAGTATACACAGATACAATCAAAGAATCTACGGCGCGATTGAGCTTTAGTTTGGGAACACGCGCAGGATACACCACAGCGAATCAGGAAGGGTATGTCACACCGCGAATGTCCTTGACTTTTGTTCCTCGAATCTATATGGTGAACAAGGGCAAGGTGGCACGCAGAAACATCAGCTTTCGCATGGCGACGGGCTTGTACTATCAACCGCCTTTTTATCGAGAGTTTCGAACATTCAATGGCAAGCTCAACCTTGATGTCAAGTCGCAAAAATCTTTTCACTTTGTCACAGGTACTGACGTCTATTTCAACATGTGGGGACGAGAAGTACCGTTTAAATTCACAGCGGAAGCGTATTACAAGTATATCTGGGATGTGAATCCTTACGAAATTGACAATGTGCGTACACGCTATTATGCCACTAATGATGCCGTTGCCTACGCATACGGTCTCGATTTGAACATCCACGGTCAATTTGTGGAAGGGATTGAATCGTATTTCAAAATGGGCTTGATGCGCACTAGGGAAGATTTGCGCAACGACTCGTATAAGGAATATTACAACGCGGCAGGAGATAAAATTATTTTTGGCTATAGTACCGATCAGGTTGTTGTCGATAGCGCAACAATTTATCCTGGATTTATCCCTAAACCTACCGATCAATGGTTGACTTTTGGCGCTTTAATACAAGATCAAATGCCTGGATTTGAGCGTTTAACTGTTCAGATGGGACTCCAATATGGATCGCGTTTGCCCTATGGTCCGCCAGACCTTAATCGGTACAAAGACACTCTTCGAATGAAGTCGTATTTTCGGGTTGACATAGGCATGTCGTACGATTTACTCTATGATAAAAACAAACAAAATTTCTTCAGAAAGACGTTCACCGATGCCATCATATCTTTTGAAGTGTTCAATTTATTGGGCATCAATAATGTCCTTTCAAAACAATGGATCCAAGACGTGCAAGGAAAATTCTATTCGATTCCAAATTACCTCACGCAGCGTCGATTTAACCTTAAATTGATCCTGAGGTTTTAAGTCACCAAAATCTTTCCTTTTTTTTCTTCTGTTACTTTTTCATAGGAGTGCGGTTAATCCAACTATGAAGAAGTTAATGAACATATTGGTAATCATTCTTTTGGTGAAAGGATATGCCGCAGCGCAAGTGAATATCAAGGAGATTATTCGCTTTAAGGATACAGTGGTTGTCGACAAATACAGTCCCGATAAATCAACATTTTCTCACTTAAAGCTGAAAATGGCACCTGGCGACTATTCCATTCTGACTTTGTCGGAACTTAAAAAATTGGACGGACAAACGCTTATAGGAGTTGATTTGGTGTATAGTGATTACCCTGTTGGAGAAAATTTTACGGAATTAAACAGAAAGCGTGTGCTTGAATTGTATATACATCTCCCTTCAGCGTTTAACAATCCGATGATTGAATGGCAAATAGTAAAGCAAACAGGGGTTGAACATACTGGGAACATTCAGAATTATTTTCATGGTTTTGTCATTTACTACCGTCCAATGCCCACGTATCAAGACGAGAATAAATTAATCACCGATATTATTGATGGAAAAGTAGCGCCTACTGACTCGACCTTACTTAAGGTGTTTAGTCGAAATAAAACATGGAAAGATATGCTTGTGGTCTGCGATGTTACGGGGAGTATGTCACCCTACACTGCACAATTGTTGTTTTGGATCAAAAGCAATCAGAAGCTCAATACATTCAAGCAAATTGTCTTTTTTAATGACGATTATGATTTGAGTACAAATCAAACATCTAAGTTCGATGAAACGGGGATATGGAGCATTGAATCAGGCAACACAACGAAAGTCATTGAAACTGCTTTTGAAGCAATGCAGAAAGGTCAGCATTCTGAAAATGACCTTGAGGCAATCTGCTATGCAATTAAGAAATTCCCTGAGAATAAGGGCAATGTTGTGCTCATTGCCGACAACTGGGAAAATCCTTGCGACATGCACCTGTTGGAGTTTTTAAAGAATCAAAAAATTCCTGTGCACATCATTATTTGTGGGGTCGAAGATCGGATGAATACGCTCTATCTCGATCTTGCCTATGCCACCGGTGGGTCAATTCATACCATGGAAGAGGATCTGGCAAATATCGCTACCATGGGGGAGGGTAAAGTCATCCGTTTCGGGAACATGAAGTTCAAGATGACCGGTGGAAAATTCCTCCAAATTGGGGGCTAAACTCTTCTGAGTAAGCCCAATGGCCATACAAAGAATTAAGCTGCTCCGTAGAAGGAAGTCAACTGTGTTTTGAATTGCATGGGAACAGTCAATAGATTTTGAATGTCATACCCAAGTTCCAAAATATCTTCGTCATATTTTTCGTAGATCCAATTGATCTGCACCTTGTGCCCCTTGAGTTGTAAAAATTGACTGATCTTTAAAAAAGTGAAGAGCTGTTTTACACTCAAGGTGTTCAAGTAGTCAAACTCTAAGTTGATGGTTGTTTGCTCTACAGGCGAATCCAAGTATTGCAACAACCATGTTTGAATTTCTGACCAGAATTCTGTAGGGTTGACTCCCAAACAACGTCCTGAGATTTCGATTACTCCAGTTGAAGGATTGCAGTTTACTGCTGGCGTCAATGCTGTTGATTTAATGTTAAGTGTGTTCATGGTATGTGTGTGTTTATTTGTTTTATAGAGCAATGTTCCGCATCTTTCTCAGGGTATGGAGCGAATAAGCTGTCGGACCAGACCAAAATCAGCGCAACGCACTACGAGCAACTACGTGTTTCTACATAGAGGCAGGTCAATTTTGGAAATGTTTCTTTCCAAAATCAGTAAAATAGCTTTCAGTTTTTAGGGGTTTCAGCCTTCCGTTTCGGCTTCATTTTGTACTTTTGAACCTGTATGTAAATACCTCAATCGTTATGGAAAAAGTGGAACAGTATAAACCACAACATAAAATACGCATCGTTACCGCAGCTTCTTTGTTCGATGGACACGATGCAGCAATCAACATCATGCGACGAATCATTCAGTCCACAGGATGTGAAGTGATTCACCTCGGGCACGACCGTTCGGTGGAAGAAGTCGTAAACTGTGCCATTCAAGAAGATGTTCAAGCCATTGCGATGACTTCCTATCAAGGGGGACACATGGAGTATTTCAAATACATGCATGATCTCCTAAAGGAAAAAGGTGCACCGCACATCAAGATTTTTGGTGGTGGGGGTGGTACTATTCTTCCCTCTGAAATTGAAGAACTACACGCCTATGGAATTACACGTCTTTACCATCCTGATGATGGTCGTAACATGGGATTGCAGGGGATGATCAATGACCTTGTCCAAAGATGTGATTTCGCCGTTGGTGAAAATGTGACAAATACGGAAGGCATTGCTGATAAATTTGTTCCTGCGATCGCACATATGATTTCTGCAGCAGAAAATTACCCTGAACAGTCTGTCGGAGTTTTGAACGATGTACGCGAAATGGCCTCAAAAAACCATGTTCCTGTGCTAGGAATTACAGGTACAGGTGGTGCAGGGAAGTCTTCTTTGGTGGACGAATTGGTGCGCCGTTTCTTGATTGATTTTACAGACAAGCAAATCGCCGTAGTTTCCGTCGATCCGTCGAAACGAAAAACGGGTGGAGCCCTGCTGGGTGACCGTATTCGCATGAATTCCATTCGCAGTGAACGGGTGTACATGCGCTCATTGGCGACACGACAATCCAACCTCGCGTTGTCTAAACATGTGGCTGAGGCCATCACTATTTTAAAAGCAGCAAACTACGATTTAATTATCCTTGAAACTTCGGGTATCGGTCAGTCGGATACAGAGATTATTGAACACTCAGATGTCTCTTTGTATGTTATGACGCCTGAATATGGGGCAGCAACGCAACTGGAAAAAATTGACATGCTCGATTTTGCCGATGTCATTGCCTTAAATAAGTTCGATAAACGAGGGGCCTTAGACGCCCTTCGAGATGTGCGCAAACAATACCAACGCAATCACAATCTTTGGGAGAGCGATGTCGATTCCATGCCTGTGTACGGGACAATTGCGTCACAGTTCAATGACCCAGGGATGAATTCACTTTACAAAGTCATCATGGATAAAGTGGTTGAGAAAACTCAGGCACCACTAAACTCTACTTTTTCGATTACACGTGAAATGTCGGAGAAAATTTTTGTTATTCCACCGGATAGAACACGCTATTTGTCTGAAATTTCAGAAAACAACCGCTCGTATGATCAGTGGGTGAATCAACAGGTTTTTGTCGCTGAAAAATTATATGGCTTGCACATGAGTATTCAATCGATCGGTGCATCTTCATTGGAAGATAAGGACCGCTTGATTAAGGGATTGCAAGAGGCTTATGAAAAGGAGAAATTAAACTTTGATCCAAAAAACTGGGAGATTTTGGACAAATGGGAAGCCAAAAAGAAGTTGTATAAGGATCCTGAGTTCAACTTCAAAGTGAGAGATAAAGTACTGTCTATTCAAACGCATTCTGAATCGCTATCGCATTTGCAAATTCCTAAGGTGGCCACACCACGTTACTCAAGTTGGGGAGATATTCTTCGCTGGTCTTTGCAAGAAAATGTTCCTGGAGAATTCCCTTATACTGCAGGATTGTTTCCATTTAAACGTGAAGGTGAAGATCCAACGCGCATGTTTGCTGGAGAAGGAGGTCCTGAACGAACAAATAAACGATTCCATTATGTTTCACTTGGAATGCCGGCAAAACGTTTGTCTACAGCATTCGATTCAGTAACGCTTTATGGCAATGATCCAGATCTCCGACCAGACATTTATGGAAAAATTGGAAATTCAGGGGTCTCTATCTGCTGTTTAGATGACGCGAAAAAATTGTATTCAGGCTTTGATTTATGTCATCCAATGACCTCTGTGTCCATGACAATCAATGGTCCTGCACCAATGCTGCTTGGCTTCTTTATGAATGCAGCGATTGATCAGAACTGCGAGAAATACATCAAGACGAACAATTTGGAGAAAGAGGTTGAAGCGAAAATCGCCGAAATCTATCGCGCCAAAGGAACCGTTCGTCCAACCTATCAAGGGGATCTGCCAGAAGGGAACAATGGTCTTGGATTAATGCTACTCGGCGCAACGGGCGACCAAGTATTGCCTGCTGATGTTTATCAGAAAATTAAAGCAGAGACACTCACACAAGTGCGTGGTACGGTTCAAGCGGACATTCTCAAAGAAGACCAAGCGCAAAACACGTGCATCTTCTCGACTGAATTTGCCCTTCGCCTCATGGGGGATGTGCAACAATATTTCATCGATCATGGCGTGCGTAATTTTTATTCTGTTTCCATTTCAGGATACCATATTGCCGAAGCAGGTGCAAACCCAATTACACAGCTGGCATTTACCTTGGCAAATGGTTTCACTTATGTAGAATATTACATGAGCCGTGGAATGAGCATCAACGACTTCGGGCCGAATTTATCCTTCTTCTTTTCGAATGGAATCGATCCAGAATATGCGGTAATTGGTCGTGTCGCGCGCCGCGTTTGGGCGAAAGCGTTGTCGCGAAAATACCACGCCAATGCCCGTGCTCAAATGTTGAAATACCACATTCAAACATCCGGTCGTTCTTTGCATGCGCAAGAGATTGATTTTAATGATATTCGAACGACATTACAGGCCTTGTACGCGATTTATGACAATTGCAATTCCTTGCATACAAATGCTTACGATGAAGCCATTACAACACCTACAGAAGAGTCTGTGCGTCGCGCTATGGCCATTCAGCTGATCATCAACCGTGAACTAGGACTATCGAAAAATGAAAATCCACTGCAAGGTTCATTTATCATTGAAGAATTGACAGAATTGGTGGAGGAGGCTGTCTTGACAGAATTTGATCGCATTACAGAACGAGGAGGTGTGCTCGGTGCAATGGAAACCATGTACCAGCGCTCAAAAATTCAAGAGGAGTCACTCCATTATGAAATGTTGAAACATACAGGTGAGTTTCCAATTATTGGAGTAAATACTTTCCTCAGCTCGAAGGGATCGCCAACAGTTTTGCCGAAGGAGGTGATTCGAGCCACCGAGGAGGAAAAAGAATACCAAATTACAATGCTGTCCAATTTACATCAAGTAAATGCAGACAAAACGACGGAAGGAATTGAACAAATTCAGGATGCAGCGGTCAGCAACCGCAATATGTTTGAAGAATTGATGGAAACATGCAAGTTCGCTTCCTTAGGACAGATCACCAATGCCTTGTTTGAAGTGGGTGGACAATACCGAAGAAATATGTAAATGAGCAGTATGGAAGGGAATAAAATGCGTTTTTTCGCACTCGTAATTGGCGTTTTAATCTCTGTAACCTGCGGATTTTCTCAGTGCCCAATTATTCCGGCACCTGTGACCTTTGTGACGGCTACTGGGCAGTTTTCTTTTGGGGAGGACATCGCAATCAATAGCGATAATGCACCTTCTGGAATTATTGATTATGCAGCGAATCGATTCACAAATATCTTTGGGATTCGCGTGGTTATTTCTCCAAGTGCGAAACAACTTGTCTTTAAAAAAGTAGCGAATGTTCCCACGGATTATTATTCCATCAATGTAGGTGAAACGATTATCATTACCTACAGTTCAGATGCCAGCTGTTTCTATGCTGTCAATTCACTTTTTCAGCTAATTCAAGGAAATCAAGATCAATACAGCATCGCGAAGTGCTTTTTAAAGGATTATCCAAAGTTTTCCTGGAGAGGTTTACACCTGGATGTGTCGCGTCATTTTTTTACAATCGATGAGGTGAAACGCTACATCGATCTCATGGCCATGTACAAATTCAATAAGTTTCATTGGCACTTAACAGATGATCAAGGTTGGCGCATTGAAATAAAACAATATCCTAAATTGACAGAAATTGGTGCTTGGCGTGATAGTACGGTGAATGCACATTATTCAACTACACCAAGGACATATGCGGATGAGCGCACAGGAGGATTTTACACGCAAGAACAGATTAAAGAAATTGTTCAGTACGCAGCGAATAGATACATCACTGTAATTCCTGAAATTGAAATGCCGGGTCATGCGCGTGCTGCATTGGCCGCATATCCAGAACTGTCGTGCACAGGAAAACAGCACGGAGTAGAAGGCTTATGGGGTGTTTTTGATGATATTTTTTGTGCACATGAATCGAGTATTCAATTTTTGAAGAATGTATTGGATGAGGTGATGGCGCTCTTTCCTTCGGAGTATATTCATATTGGCGGAGATGAGGCACCAAAAACACGTTGGAAAAAGTGTGCGAAATGTCAAGCAGTGATTCGTGAAAATGGGTTAAAGGATGAACATGAGCTACAGAGCTGGTTTGTCACTCAGATGGACATGTATTTGACTTCCAAAGGAAGAAAACTCATTGGGTGGGATGAAATTTTAGAAGGTGGGCTGAGTCCAAATGCAACTGTGATGTCTTGGCGCGGATTTGAAGGTGGGGTCGATGCCGCAAAACAAGGCCACGACGTGATTATGTCGCCGGGATCGCATTGTTATTTTGATCACTATCAAAGTAAAAATTCAACTGAGCCATTGGCTATTGGAGGCTATACGCCGATCGAAAAAGTATATCAATTCAATCCAATCCCTTCGAGTCTCACAGCAGCGGAAGCAACGCATGTCTTGGGAGGTCAAGCCAATTTATGGACGGAGTACATACCAAACATGAAACAGTTGGAATACATGGTTTATCCGCGTGCCTTGGCGTTGGCACAAGTGCTTTGGTGTGTTGAAGCGCCTACTTATGATCTGTTCCGTTCAGTATTGATCAAACACCAATTGAAGTACCTCGATCGGTTCAATGTAAATTACTCGCGTGCTATGTTTTATCCCGAATTGAAAGTTTCGCGAAAAGAGGATGGATTGGGCGTGGTTTTCAGTGCGGCTGATACGAGTGATCAACTGGCACTGACAGTGCGCTTGGATCAAACGAATGTCGCGCCTAAATACCCTGAATTTCTCATCGGAAACAATACACTGCAGTTTAAAAGAGGGCTTGATTCTGTGGTGACGTATCGCTTTGAAGTGAAATCAGAATACATGCCGACGCCGTCTGAATTTAAAATGACGATTCATCCAGCGATAGGTCTGAATGTGGAATACATTACGCCACCAGATGAACGCTACAATAGCGGTGGTAATCTCACCTTGGTGGACGGGATTATCGGTGCAAAACCATGGAAAGGCAATGAATGGGTAGGTTTCGATGATCAGGAAATTGAATTCATTGTTGACCTCGGTAAGAAATCCAAAATTGATCGAGCTGAATTAAACTTTTTGGAAGACATCGGTTCATGGATTCATCTGCCCAATTTTGTAAGGATCTCGGTGTCAACCAATGGAAAAAAATGGGCGTTCCTGCCTGATAAACCTATTTATAAGGCTCAAGGGTGCGGTAAATACTTGCCATTTGAATTTCAAATTCAAAAAAAAGCACGCTATGTTCGGTTTAAAATCGTGACGTTTGATGTGATTCCGGATGGAATGCCAGGTGAAGGCCATGTACAATGGACCTTTTTGGATGAAATTATGTTATTTTCGAAGTAATGAAATTTGAATTGTGCGCCGCTTCGATTGAAGCCATTCAACTCGCAAAGGAATTGAATTTTGATCGGATTGAACTGTGTCAAAATCTGGAACAGGGTGGACTTACACCCTCATTTTCCATGATCGAATATGCGATTGCTTATGGCATTCCTACCCATGTGCTCATTCGCCCACGTCCGGGAGGCTTCACGTACAATTCAGATGAATTGGAGTTGATCATCCGCGAAGTCGCAAATTGTAAAAACATGGGAGCTGCTGGGATTGTCATAGGTGTGCTAAATGAAAAGGGGTCCATTGATGAACCCATTCTGGAAGAAATCATGAAAAAGGCAGATGGACTTGAAGTAACGTTTCATAGGGCATTCGACGATTGTGTGGAATGGAAAAAGGGAATAGATATGCTCATCAAACATGGGGTTAAACGTATTTTATCGTCTGGATTGGCACGAAATGTAGATATAGGTTATCCCGTTTTGACTGACATGATCAAGTATGCCGCGGGTCGAATAGAAATCATGACTGGGGGTGGTGTAAATGCTGCAAATATTGGACGTTTAGTCGCCGAATTGAACCCAAATGCGATTCATTTTTCAGGTACAGCAAAAGTGCAGTTGGATGAAGAATCCTTGTTTTCTGAATCCATCTTAAAAGTTGATCCGAACAAAGTGAAACGCATTCTTTCCGCTGCTTTGGCGTAACGATTGAAGGTAAATTCGTTTTCTGCCCATGAAAAATATTTTTCTTACGTGTTTCATCTTCATATCATCCAGCGTCATTGCACAATGTGATTCTATTTCAGCAATCAATAGCCAAATCATTGAATTGGCCGGAAAGAAACTTGGAAAAAAGGTCGATCGCGGTGAGTGTTGGGATTTAGCGAAGTATGTACTGGATGAAACGGGAGCCACTTGGGATGGAATGTACACGTTTGGAAGGGCCTTGAAAAAAGGAGAGTGCATCATGCCGGGGGATATCATCCAATTTGAAAAGCTCAAAACAGTATCACTAACAAATGGTGTAAAATCTACAGAACTCTTCCCACACCATACTGCAATTATATTCGAAGTGAAAAATCCTGATGAAATTGTTCTCATTCATCAAAATACAGGATATACCGGCAAGAAGGTAGGGAAAAGCACGTTTAAATTTAGCACAATCACAACGGGTAAGTACACCATCTATCGGCCAGTGACCAATTAAATTCGATCGAGAACATAACGGATTAAAGCCGTCATTTCGTCATTATACCCCTTTGAAAATTCGAGTTTTGGACGATTGCCAATTCCCAAACATATTGTTGTGCATTGATGGCCCAAGGATCGACCCAAGGCAAATAACGCAGAACTTTCCATCTCAAAATTCATGACCTTCAATCCTTCGAGCTTTACAGCCGTCAATTGCTCATTCAGGAGTGCAGTTTTAGCCCTAAGGCGCAGTTGCCTTCCTTGAGGACCATAAAAGCCACTGCTGGTCACCGTTACGCCTTCAAAAGTCATGTCTGAACGCAATCTAGTATTCAATTCTTGAGAAGCGCCAATCAAATAGGGACGAATGGCTTCGGGCAGGGTTAATTGAGATTCAATCGCCTCTTTCAGCGAAAGCTCGACTTCGCTTTGTGGAACTTCATAAAAGTGTGCAATGTTATCCAATCCGAAGGCATGTGAACTAAGGATGTATGAATTCAATGGCACATCTGGCTGCAAGATCCCACAAGTACCAATGCGTATGAGCGTTAGTTGTCTCGTTGATGGGAGATTCTCCCTTTCAGATAAATCAATGTTCGCTAAGGCATCTAACTCATTGACCGTAATGTCAATGTTGTCCGTTCCTATACCTGTCGAAATGGCTGAAATTCGTTTTCCCTTGTACATGCCTGTATGGCAAACAAATTCACGATGTCTCGAGCGGTGTTCAACAGTGTCAAATAAATCTGAAACCATAGCCACGCGATCTTGATCGCCAACAAGGATTACGGTATCCGCAAGTGCATCTGGTGAAATGCCCAAATGATAGACCTGTCCTTTAGCGTCGAGAACAAGTTCAGTGGCAGGATATTTCATGTGAAGTAAAGTCCGAGATTAATGCTGTGTAAGGCTACCAAATACTTTTGCCAAAATATCGGTAACGCGCGCCATAGGATCTTTACGGATTTTGTTTTCTTCGATGGCAACCATATAGAACAATCCTTCAATCGCTTTTTCTGTCACGTATTTATTCAGGTCAGGATTCAACTTCTGACCACCTGAAATCGTCATTGCAGCGTTGTATTTGTTGATCAGTGGCTCCCAATATTCGGTCAATTTTACGGTTGCAATCGCCGCTTGAACTTTTGGAGAAAAGGCAGCAACCAATTTTTGAGTGGTATTTTCACGCAAGAACTTTGTCGCTGATCCATCTCCACCATTTAAAATGGCAAACCCATCAGAAATACTCATGTTCTTAATGGCATCCGCAAAAATAGGCAAGGCTTCTTTTGTCGCTTCTTCAGCCGCTCGGTTTAATGTGGTTTCAAACTTCTCCACTTGACCTGTCAATCCAAGGTCAAGCGCTTTTTGTTTTACTTTGGCAGCGTCAGGAGGGAAGGGGAGGCGAATGGCAGTGTTTTTCAAGAAACCATCCGTAACAGAAGTTAAACTCACTGAATTTTTTATCCCAACACTCAAGGCCTCTTTCAATCCAGAGATCACTTCGTCGTTTGTCAATGAGGGCTTTACAGGTGCAGTTGTCGTTGCAGAATTTACCATTGAAGCCGCTTCATTGAGCACTTCACAAGCAGTAAAAATTAGCATGGACGTTAAGGATAGGAGTAGAATGAATGTCTTTTTCATGGTTGCTTAGTTTGAGTACAAAAATGGTGTTTTTCTATGGTTTAACAAAATAAAAAAGAGGAGACCATTGGCCTCCTCTTTGAATTCGTTTATTCGTGAATTATTTCAAGACATTGATGTAACCACTATAGGTAAATTTGTTGTCATTCACTGTATCTTTTCCACGCGCAATCCACGTATAAGTTCCTTGAGGCACGATGTTTCCACCATAAGAGCCGTCCCATTTCTCTGTAGCGTCGTGTGATTCCCAAATCACTTCACCCCAACGGTTATAAATAAACAATTCGAAGTTATACATGTCAATTCCCGCGACGTAAATTTCCCATGATTGATTGTGCTCATCACCATCTGGTGTAAACGTGTTCGGTGCATAGAAAATCACATCTTGTATGATGTTCATGTCAATGGTGACAGTATCCGTACAACCATATTCCGTAGTTACAATCAAGGTGACTGGGTACACACCCACAACACCTTCTGGGAAATTAAATACGGGGTTTTCAAAGTTGCTATAAGATGGACTTGAGCCTGGACTCAACCACTGCCAATCGATTACGTCGGCAGATGATCTGTCTTGCAATTGAATCGTTGTTTCAAAGAATGTTGCTGGGTTGTTAGAGAACGTAAAGTCTGCTACAGGTAAGGGTAAAACTTCAATGAAATCAATGAAAGATCCAGTATAAACACATCCATAGATTGAGGTGATAGTCATATTGGCAGAATACAAGCTTGGAATTTCGAACCAGTTGCTTGTAGAATCCGCTCCTTGCTCCATGATACTTGTTCCATCAGTGAACTCAAAGAATGTCGTAGCGATTTCTCCTCCATTGGAAGATGAATTTGTGAATTCAAAGAAGGCCTGTGTACAATCCTCTAACTTGTTTGGGGTGATGTTTGGAACAATTGGAGTAGGGAAGTAAATCAGTGTACATGAATCGTCAGTTGGCGAACCACAAGCTTCACTCAACACGACACAATATTGTGTGTTTGTGAATTCTGGATCTACAGTAATTGATGTTCCAGTGCCTATTTGGGTGCCATTTTCAGACCATGTAAACGTATAAGGAGATGAGCCACCAATTGCGGTAACGTCCAATTGAATATCAGCTTCCGGACAAATTTGAGTAGGAGGAGTAATTGATTGGATTTCGAGCGCCGGTGGCTCACCAATGGTAATCACTTGAGTAATCACACATCCATTGGCATCTGTAATTGTTACTGTATGATCACCAGCTACCAAGTCATTTGCGCTGTTTGTTGTTGAAACAGATTGGTCCCAAGAATAGGTATACGGTGAAGTTCCTTGTGTAATGGTCAATGTTGCTGTACCATTGCTGCCTGAATTACATGTTGCAGCGGTTTGAGACGCAATCGTGGAAATCATACCTGGAATTTCTGAAACAACCACCGTGGTGATGTCTTGACAACCTACATCTGAAATCACTGTGCAATTGTATGTGCCTGCAGCAAGTCCGGTAGCTGTTTGCGTTGTTTGTTGCAAGGGGTCATCCCACAAGTAAGTTATGTTTCCAAGAAGTGGCGTCATGGTTGCTGTCGCTGTTCCATCCGATCCACCCGGACAAGACACCAATGTTGAGGATGATGTAAAAGTAGCAGGAGTATCTCCTACTGTTACACTTGCAGTTGCTGTGCATCCCATTCCGTCAACCGCACTTACGGTATATGTTCCTGCCGGCACTCCGGTAACTGTCGCACCACTGGCAGCCAATGTTGGCCAACTGTAGGTGAACGGCTGCATTCCTACACCTGGAACAGCAGTTACTGTTCCAATACTTGAGCTACAAATGTCAGGTGTAGAGGTAGCGCTTACGGTAGCTGACACGCGCGTCAACCACGTTGTATCTTGGGTGATTGAACCGATGCCCACTCCACAAGCAGATCCTGTGAGAAAATACCCCGTTGTTCCAGCAGGAACTACAGGCACTGGCAGTACACCGTTGTTGTAAGGGAAAGTCTGTCCTAAAGTATTGGCCCAACCCATTCCAGTTCCTGAAGAGTACACAAGTAAATAAGGCACCGTAGAGATTGTATATCCACCTGAAATACCTGGGGCTCCTGGTGTGTATCGTTTTCCATCTTGATTTGCTGACCAAGCGGTGTTGTTTCTTCCTGGCGTTATGTGAGCAATTGTTCCAGTTGAATTTTCCGTTCCTTGAATTGCTAAACCACCGTTCCAGTTTGGACAAGGGGGCTTATTTCCAATGTGAAATTCGACAATATTCGATGTTTCGTAAAGTACAATAGCAAGGTACGAGCACTGCGAACAAGAAAAAGTAGGAACCTCTCGGTAAAGCACTAAGAATTTTCTATTCGGAGCAGTTCCTATGGTTTGGTATGAAATCTGTCCTCCAATACCTGGGTTAATGTCTTGATAACAACCCATTGCAGCATTTCGAGCATCAGCAAAGGTTGCATTCGGCAAGGTCCCAATTCCACCCAAGGACCACGTGCAATATCCATTCGCTTTGGCTAAATCAAAAGAAACCAATCCGTTCGATCCAATCACCAACTGCGTGTAGTTGTTGTTGTAGAAGTTAAATGTGAAGCCAATGTTAACAACGCCAGAATAAACGTCATCACTTAATGAAACGTTTGTTGGTGCATTCATGAACAATCCACCTGCTCCAGCTCCGCCTATTCCGCCGGTACTACAGTTGTTTATAGTGACAGGAGTCCCCGCGCAAACCGTGGCATCTTCACCAAGGCAAAGAACAACAGGAGCTTGTGCATAATTTTCACTCACAAAAGCAAGCGACAGAATAGTTAGAAATAGTAGTTTTCTCATGGTGTTAAGTCAGTTTTAACTAGCAAGTAGACGCACAAATTTATACAAAGTTGCCGTTTAATAAAAATCTAGAAATAAATAGTATTTAAATAATTGAATATCAAATTATTATGTTTAAAATAAATTTAGGTGAGAACCGATATTTTTGAACAAATTTCAGACGCATATCACTTCCTTAAAATATTCATTACATTTGTCCGACCAATAAAATTTTTTAGAAAATGTCAAGTAAATATCAAGCAGAGATCGATGCGTTCATGGATCGCGTGAGAGCAAAGAACGGACATGAACCAGAATTTCTTCAAGCTGTTCATGAGGTAGCAGAGGCGGTAATCCCAGTGATTGAGGAGAACCCGAAATACAAAGCGTCAAAGATTTTAGATCGAATCGTTGAGCCGGAAAGAACAATCATCTTCCGCGTTCCTTGGTTAGATGACAATGGAAGTGTGCAAGTGAACCGCGGATACCGTGTGGAGTTCAACTCGGCAATCGGACCTTACAAAGGTGGTTTGCGTTTTCACCCGTCAGTGAATTTGTCAATCCTTAAGTTCTTAGGATTCGAACAAATCTTCAAAAACTCGTTGACTACATTGCCTATGGGAGGTGGTAAAGGAGGTTCTGATTTTGATCCGAAAGGAAAGTCAGACAATGAAGTGATGAAATTTTGTCAATCATTTATGACAGAGCTTAGCCGTCACATTGGTGCTGATACAGATGTTCCTGCAGGTGACATTGGTGTTGGCGGACGCGAGATTGGATACATGTTCGGTCAATACAAGAGAATTCGCAATGAATTTACAGGTGTTCTAACCGGTAAAGCGCGAAACTGGGGTGGATCTTTGATTCGTCCAGAAGCAACGGGATACGGTACAGTATATTTCGCAAAGGAAATGTTGGCTGTGAAAGGCGACTCTTTCAACGGTAAGGTTGTAGCTGTATCTGGTTCGGGTAACGTAGCGCAATACGCATGTGAAAAAGCAACTCAACTTGGTGCAACTGTGGTAACTCTTTCAGATTCTGAAGGATATATCTACGATGCGGCTGGGATCAATGCGGAGAAATTGGCTTTCGTCATGGAACTTAAAAATGTGAAGCGCGGCCGTATTTCTGAATATGTGAAGCATTATCCTTCTGCAACATTTGTTGCTGGAAAGCGTCCATGGGAAGTGAAGGTAGACATCGCGTTGCCATGTGCCACGCAAAATGAATTGAACGGTGATGAAGCGAAAGCATTGATCGCGAATGGTGTCCTTTGTGTTGCTGAAGGAGCAAATATGCCTTCAACACCAGATGCAATTGCAGCTTTTCAAGTGGCAAAAGTAATCTTCGCACCAGGAAAAGCATCGAACGCAGGTGGTGTAGCAACATCAGGACTTGAAATGTCTCAAAACTCACTTCGATTGTCATGGAGTGCGGAAGAAGTTGACCAGCGCTTGCATGGAATCATGGTATCGATTCATGAAGCATGCGTGAAATATGGTACAAACGCAGACGGATATGTTGATTATGTAAAAGGTGCAAACATCGCAGGATTTGTGAAAGTAGCCGATTCAATGATTGATCAAGGTTTGGTTTAATCAACTCAATACAAAATAATGAAAGCCGTTCCCTGTGGACGGCTTTTTTTGTGGATAAAATGCTGAAAAGTGAAAAACGCTTCGAACATTTTGCAGTAATTTTACCGAAACATTTTAGACATATGGACGCATTGGACAAACGCTATATTGAGTTCAATAGAGACGGATTTGACGATCAAGAATTGCTGACAATTTATCGGGCCATGTTAAAGCCACGAATGATTGAGGAAAAGATGCTCATTCTTTTGCGACAGGGAAAAATCACGAAATGGTTTTCAGGTTGGGGTCAAGAAGGTATTTCAGTGGGTTGCGCCTATGCCATGCATTCCGATGAATATATTCTCCCAATGCATAGAAATCTCGGGGTGTTTACAACAAGAGGCATTCCAATGAACCGACTCTTTGCGCAATTTCAAGGGAAAATGTCGGGTTTCACCAAAGGTAGAGATCGCTCTTTTCACTTCGGGACACAAGACTACAAATTGGTGGGAATGATTTCTCACCTTGGACCTCAACTCGGTATAGCTGACGGAATTGCACTCGCAAATAAACTGAAGGACAATAAAAAATCAACGATTGTATTCACTGGAGACGGTGGTGCCTCTGAAGGTGATTTTCACGAATCTCTAAATGTCGCTTCAGTTTGGGATTTACCTGTGATTTTTGCAATTGAAAATAACTGTTGGGGACTCTCAACTCCTTCTGTAGAACAATTCCGTTGCAAACAATTCATCGACAAAGGGATTGGCTACGGCATGGAAGCTGTTCAGGTGAATGGAAACAACATACTCGATGTCATTCGTACCGTTCGAAAGATCAATGATGACATTCGATCGAATCCAAAGCCATATATCTTGGAGTTAATGACTTTCAGGATGCGTGGTCACGAGGAGTCCTCGGGAACAAAATATTATCCTGAAGGATTGCAAGACGAATGGGCGAAGCAAGATCCTGTGGCCAATTTTGAGTTGTACCTGAAAGAGATTGGTGTCTTAACAATTGAGGTGGATGAAAAATACCGGTCCGAACTGAAAGAGGAAATACAACATGGATTTGACGAGGCCAATGCGGAGCCAATGATTGAGGCTTCCTTGCAACGTGAACTTGAGGATTTGTATGCGCCATTCAAACAGGTAGTGCACCAGTCAACAGGCAATAAAACAGAAAAACGTTTCATTGATGCCATTCAAGATGGATTGCGTCAGTCGATGGAAAAATACCCAGATTTGGTAATCATGGGACAAGACATCGCCGAATATGGGGGTGCGTTTAAAGTCACAGAAGGATTTGTAGATCAATTCGGAAAGGAACGCGTTCGAAACACGCCTATCTGTGAATCAGCCATCATTGGGGCTGGACTAGGTTTGTCAATTTCTGGAATGAAGGCGATTGTAGAGATGCAATTTGCAGATTTCGTGACCTGTGGTTTCAACCAAATCGTGAATAACTTGGCCAAGATGCACTGGCGCTGGGGACAAAACGCCGATGTTGTCGTGCGCATGCCTACGGGTGCGGGAACTGCTGCTGGACCTTTCCATTCGCAAAGCAATGAAGCATGGTTCTTCCATACACCTGGTTTAAAAATCGTTTATGCGTCAACACCTTACGATGCAAAAGGATTGATGAATGCGGCCATTGAGGATCCAAATCCAGTGATGGTGTTTGAACACAAATACTTGTACCGCAGCTTGAAGGAAGAAATTCCAGATGACTATTATACTGTTGAGATTGGGAAAGCGCGAAAAGTTTCAGAAGGCAATGAATTGACAATAATTACCTATGGTTTAGGCGTTCATTGGGCAACCGAAGCAACCGAAGCACTTAATATCTCCGCTGAAATTATTGATTTACGAACCTTGTTGCCTCTGGATACAGAAGCGATTTATTCTGCTGTACGTAAGACAGGGAAGGTATTGGTATTGCATGAAGATTGCATGACAGGTGGAATAGGGGGTGAGTTGGTCGCGTTAATCAACGAGCATTGTTTCACTGATTTAGATGCACCAGTAAAACGCATTGCATCACTAGATACGCCAGTACCTTTTTCTGTTCCATTGGAAAACCAGTTTCTACCGAAAGAGCGACTACTCGATGCGCTGAAGGAATTGAGAAATTATTAGGCATAAAAAAACCGGTCAATGCTGATCGGTTTTTTTATTTATTCTGTTCTGAACTTAATCTTTAATGACTTCGTAACCGGGATATTTCTTGATGTCGAAAACGAATTTTGAATCTTCAACCGTTGGATTTGACTGAAATTTTGTAATCGTGTAAGTCATCGTTGTTCCGTCTTTCGTTTTCATCACTGCCTTTTTCAATTCATTGGTTGCTTTTGAAATGTACAAGGTGATGGTGTGATAATCCACCTTGGCTGGATTTTTTGGATACAAACTGATGACATGAACAGCCTCATTGTTTAATTTGTCTTCACGCTCATATTTGTTTTTGAAGCCTGATTCCCAAATGGTCATCAATTCTTTTGGATTCATTGACTCCTCATCTTTCTCGTTGGCATCGGTTTCGTAGACCATTTTTTCTTCCTTGATGATTGTCCATGTTTTTATTCCGTTAGAAATAATGGTGTTTTCACCGTAGGAAGCATAAAACTTTTCTCCTTTTACCCATCCTTTGCCGGTTTCGCTTTCATTGGTCCCGTTGTCCGCATTTTTGATGCTGGCAGAGAATTCAATATAAAAAGATTTTTGAGCTTTCATTTTCACTGAAAGCTTGTCTAGAATGCCTTGTGACTTCGCATCTTGCGCAATGGCAGATGTTCCAAGGGTAAAAAGTGTCGCAAATAAAAGTATCGCTCGCATGGTGTCAAATTTCGGGGCAAATATCAGAAATTATGCCAAACAAACAGTAATTAGATTGTATTATTCCGTTTAAAGTATTTTCAATAAGGTATTCTCATCGAGATCATGACCCCCGTCAAACAAAAATGTGGTGAATCCGAGCTGTTGAAAATGATCAATGGCTAGTTTATCATTTATCTCTTGAAAATAAGGGTCATTGGTTCCAACGACAAAGACACCTTTGCTTTCTTTGGTTTTTATTTCTTCTTTGATGGTCAAATCAGGCGGGAAAATACTTGCCCACATGATGAGTTGCTCTGCTTGAATGTTTCCCTTGTAGAACCAACGTGCAGCCGTAGCTCCGCCTTGTGAAAATCCAAGAATTATTTTTCTTCGTTGCTGCTGATCTGAATCAATTCGTTTGTCCAATTCGTTGAGCCAATGAATATTGTCTGAAATATCTGTTTCTCTTGCTTCCTTGGTCATCCAAGAGGCACCAACACGACCAGAAGTGCCATTGAGGTAAAATCGATGCATCCCTTCTGGAGCGACCACGAAATAACCTTCCCCAAGATTGGCGAATTTTCGAATGAAAAATTCAGCCAGTTGACCGTAGCCATGAAGTACATACAAAAAAGTATGGGCGGTGCTTAACTCTCCATGCGTTGCGAAGCGGAATGTTTTTTCAGATTTGAATTCGTGTAACATGCTAGGATTTATTTCTGTCAAAGTTATACATTTGCATGTGGGTAAACTGATGCCATCTGTTTTGTTTCTTTTGCTAGTCATTCAGCTGATTGGCTTTACGGCCTACTTTGAGGTATCTCATTACCTGATTCGCAAAGAGGTAAAAACGTTGATTAAACAAGGAGTTCCGGAAGAAAATCGCGTCATTTTTACCTTTACTTTAGCACAAATGAAGTCCCTTCAATGGGTGAAGAAAAATGAATTCCGTTTGGGTAATCGCATGTATGACGTCATTCAATCCCGAAAATTAAGTAACGGAACCGCAGAGTTTCAATGTATTTCGGATATCCAGGAAGATGCCTTGTTTGCGAATTTATCGTTTACTGTTGGACGCAACATGGGGGATGAAGACCATTCGACGCCTTTTACCACATTGTTTAAAATCATTCAGACACCAGCGCTAGTCAATGAACCCCCTGCGATTGTAGCGTCCATTTATGTTGACATTCATTCTCTGAAATTTTTCTCGTATTCAGCTCCCGTTTCTGAGGAGTTCAAACCCTCACTAGAGCAGCCTCCCTGCACTTTTTGTTAAATACCTAAAACCTGATTAAATCAGGTTGAACTTATTTATCTAACAAAAATGTAATATCATGAACAAGATTTTAATGATCATTTCTTGTCTGTGCGTCATGTTGTCTGCACAGGCTCAAACGGTTGAAGTTTTCGACCAACAAACACTACAACCGATAATGGGGGTTGTTGTCATTTCTCAATCAACGAACAAAGTGTTAGGCACCACGGATGCAGAAGGAAAAGTTACAATTAGCTTTTCGGGAAGTGATAAAATTGGATTCACACATCCGAATTATAACCCTGCCTTATTGCCTTATGCCAATTTAAATTTAGCATCAACGGACTTTAAGGTGTATTTGACCATCAATTCACAATCATTTGATGAGGTCATCGCTTCGGCGAGTAAATTTGAGGAAAAACGTAAAGATGTCGCTCAAAAGGTACAAGTGATTCGCAGCAATGAATTGCAGAATATAAACCAATCTTCTACAGCAGATGTTCTTTCCAACTCTGGTAACGTCATGGTGCAAAAGAGTCAGCTTGGCGGTGGTAGCCCAATTATTCGCGGATTTGAAACAAACAAAGTGTGATGGTGGTAGATGGAATTCGTATGAACAATGCGATTTACCGCGGTGGTCACCTTCAAAATGTAATCACGCTTGACAATGCGGTTATGGATCGCGTAGAAATCGTTTATGGTCCAGGATCGGTAGTTTACGGTTCTGATGCACTTGGAGGGGTAATGTCATTCACGACTAAGAATCCTTTGCTTTCTGCAAATGGAAAAGTAAATGTGAATGCGGGTGCTTATGCGCGTTACATGTCAGCTGCATCGGGATACCAAGCACACGCTGATGTTTCTGTTGGTGGAAAGCGTTTCGGTTCATTGACGTCATTTACGTATTCAAATTTTGGCGATTTGCGTCAAGGTGCTCACCGTGATCCTTCTGTAGGGAATTTTGGTGCACGTCCATGGTATGTGCAACGCGTAGATGGAAAGGATTCCGTTTTTGTGAATAAAGACACGAATGTTCAAGTGGGGTCTGGCTATACACAATATGACATCCTTCAAAAATTCTTGTTCCAACAAAATGAATTCGTAAAACACACCTTGAACCTCCAATATTCAACTTCTGGGAATGTTCCACGTTACGACCGATTGGTGCAAGTATCTGGAGGCCTTCCAAAATTTGGTGAATGGAACTATGGTCCTCAACAGCGATTATTAGGATCTTATGCACTTGAATTGACGAAGAAAAAGGTAATGTACGACCATGCTCGATTAATTTTAGGGTACCAAAAAATTCAAGAGAGCCGTATTGACAGAAGATTCAATAAAACAGGTCAAAACAACCGCATCGAAGACTTGAATATCCTCACCTTGAACCTTGACATGGCAAAGGAAATAGGTAAACATGAAGTACGCTACGGTATCGAAGGCTGGTACAACACCGTTGCGTCATCGGCCTTTACGAAAGATATCGTAACAGGTGAGCAAACAGCTCTGGATACACGTTACGCTTCAGGCGGAGCGACAATGGGCTCACTTGCGGCATACATTACGCATACATGGGAAATCAACGATCGCCTCGTGTTGAATGATGGATTGCGTTTTTCTTATGTAGGATTGAACGCGAAATTTACAGATACGACCTTCTTTAACTTCCCATTCAAGGATGCCAAGCAAAAAAATGGGGCATTGACAGGAAATATTGGATTGATTTATATGCCAAGCTCAACATGTCGGATAAATGCTTTGGTGTCTACTGGGTTCCGTGCACCAAACGTGGACGATTTGAGCAAAGTGTTTGAATCTACATCGGGTAACATCAATGTGCCAAATCCAGATTTGAAGCCAGAGTATACCTACAATGGTGAAGTAGGGATTTCAAATCGTTTTTCAGATTGGTTGACCTTCCAAGCGACTGGATATTACACCTTGTACAGAAATGCATTGACCACTCAAAAATTCAGCTACCAAGGACAAGATTCAATTCTTTATGAAGGTGTTGTGAGTCAAGTTGTTGCAACAACAAATGCGAGCAAAGCTTATCTCTACGGGTTGGAGCTTGCCATGAATGGACAAATGAATGCACATGTTTCTGTGTATGCGACATTCAACTATACCTATGGCCGCATCGTTACTGGAGCAACAGCCATTCCTTTGGATCACATTCCACCAGTGTTTGGAAAATTTGGTGTTCAATTCACAGAGAAAAAGTTTCGAGGAGAATTTTTCGCGAATTACAGCGGATGGAAACATATCGAAAATTATAGACTGAATGCGGAGGATAACGAAGCATACGCTCTGCCTACAGGAATGCCAGCTTGGTTTACTGTAAATGCGCGATTGGGATACCAGTTCAGCAAGAATCTTGGTTTACAAGTGGCCTGTGAAAATATCCTTGATCAAAACTACCGTGTGTTCGCTTCGAATATTTCGTCGCCAGGACGTAACTTCATTCTTACGCTTCGTGGAAATTTTTAATTGAAAATAAACAAGCAAGAAGGGCTGTCTCACCTCGAGGCAGCCTTTTTTATTGCTTCATCGTCACATACTTCCCATGCGCTGGATGCACGAAAAAGCGATAGGCAATCTCAGTTGTTGGTGTGAGCTCTGGTTGAAAGGTATAAATATCCGTGTTTGCTGGCGGCTGTTGCAAATTGGCTTTGCGAACAATGATGTCTCTCGATTCAACCATGGTGCCTTTGTCGAATTCAAAAACATAGGCTTCGTAGGTACTTTTCCCTAATCCGTCGTAGTTTTTCCATTGGAAAATGCGTCTCGGAACACGGCTCGATATGGTGTAGAAGTCTTTGTAACTCGCACTAAGTACGCGATAATCAATTAAGATGTCTTTGTAATCTTCAGAAGTGATGTTTTCAAATTGAACAACCAAGGGGGCATAAGGACTGGAGGGCAGTTTAATCGGCGCTGAAAGTTTATTTGTGGCTCCGTCGTAATAGAAAAAATAATTGTACGAACCCATGAATCCAATCTCGGCGCGCTTGGCTGTTTTGTCACTTTTCTTTGCTTCGTCTAAGGCGAACTCTAAACGATTAACTGCAATAACGCCATCTAGTTTTCCATCCCCATCCATTTGCTCGCGATGAATCGTCAAGGTGTACTTTTCCTTACGGGGAATGGACAACTGGCCTTCAACATGTCGACGTACCTTGGTGTCAAAATCTTCTGTTGCTTGAAGGTCATCATTCATAGGAGCATCATTTTGCGCTGAAGGATTTGTGCAAGCTGCAGCGAGGATAAGTGTGCTAAAAAGTATCATTCGTTTCATGCAACAAAGATAGATGCTTCAAAAGGAATGAGAAATATTATTTTTGAGGTATGAAATTGATTGAGGAGAAAAGCTGGAATAAGGCACTATGTGAGGAATTTGAAAAACCTTATTTTATCGACCTTATGCACTTCGTTCAATCTGAATATGCCGCAAGTCCTAATGCAATCTTTCCAAGTCAAGAATTGATTTTTCGCGCCTTTGAGCTATGTCCCTTGTCTGAAGTTCGAGTGGTCATTCTCGGTCAGGACCCATACCCAACAAAAGGACATGCACAAGGCTTGTGCTTTTCTGTGGAGGAGCATGTTCGCCCTTTCCCCAAGAGTTTGCTCAATGTTTTCAAAGAAATCGAAAGTGATTTAGGACAACCTTTCCCCGCAAACGGCAGTTTGATGCCTTGGGCAAACCAAGGTGTTTTATTGCTGAATACAACATTGACGGTGAGAGAAGGTCAGCCTGAAAGTCATGCACGAAAAGGATGGGAAGAATTTACAGATGCTGTCATTAAAAAGCTTTCCCAAGAACGACAACATGTGGTGTACATGTTATGGGGGAGTAAGGCACAGGAAAAGGCGAAAATGTTGGATCTGACTGCCAATTTAATACTTCAAGCACCACATCCATCGCCACTTTCTGCTTATCGCGGTTTCTTCGGTTCCAAGCATTTTAGTCAAGCAAACACTTACCTTATCCAAATGGGTGTAAAAGGGATTGACTGGTAAAGTCGAAAAATCTTTCAAGAATCTGTATCTTTGACCCACATGGAATTGAAGAATGACTTGATTCTCCGTGCAGCGCGAGGAGAAAATATCGAACGGTACCCCGTATGGTTAATGCGTCAGGCTGGTAGAATCTTGCCGGAGTATCGTGCTGTACGAGCTAAATTATCTGGATTTAAAGAGTTGGTGGAGACGCCTGAATTTGCCGCTGAAGTAACCATTCAGCCAGTGGATTTATTGGGTGTAGATGCAGCAATCATCTTTTCTGATATTTTGGTGGTTCCCGAAGCCATGGGATTGGAATACCAGATGTTGGAAAAGAGCGGGCCCTGGTTTGAAAAAACCATCCGCAATCGTGAAGGGCTCATTTATGCGGATGCGAACATTGATGTGCTCGATCGCTTGGGCTATGTGCTCGATGCGATTAAGTTGACAAAGAAAGAACTCAACGGCCGTGTTCCGCTGATCGGATTTGCTGGAGCGCCATGGACGATTTTTTGTTACATGGTCGAAGGCAGAGGGTCAAAGACCTTCTCTGAATCTCGAAAATTATTATACACGGATCCTGAATTGGCACATGAGTTGCTAGGGCGCATCACACAAGTGACAATCAGCTATCTGAAAGCACAAATCGAAGCAGGAGCCGACATGGTTCAAGTGTTCGATTCGTGGGCCGGAATATTGGGAACTGAACAATACGCTGAATTTGGATTGAAATACATGGCAATGATCACCGATGCGATAACAGAAGTTCCGATCACGATTTTTTCGAAAGGAGCCATTACCTCTGTTCCAGCCCTTGCTCGATTGAACTGCAATACCGTTGGATTGGATTGGAATATGGATGTTTCTGAAATACGCAATATCATCGGTGAAACACGCACGCTGCAAGGCAATTTAGACCCTTGTGCCTTGTATTCAACCCATTCGGAAGTGGAAAAGAGAACAATAAAAATGTTAGATTCGTTCACAAGTAAAAGACATATTGTAAATTTGGGGCATGGTGTTTATCCTGATATCGACCCCGAAAAGGTGAAAACATTCATTAAAACCGTGAAAGACTATGAAATGCGTTAACATTAAAACTGGAAAAATTGCTGCTTTTTTTATTGCAGCGCTTGTATGCAGTCAATTGACTGCTCAATCTGTGAATCTTGTTCCGAACGGAAGTTTCGAGGCAAACGATGGGAAGATTAAATCTCTTGGTCAACTTGATAAAGTAACAAGCTGGTTGAGTCCGACAGGAGCGAAGACGGATGCCTTTATCAATAACAAGATAAAAGACCCAAAAAAAGATAAGCTCTACAATAGTGTTGAACAAAATGCATACGGAAAAGAAAAAGCCAAAGAAGGTGTAAACTATGCTGGAATTGTCGCCTATTCTTACAATGACAAAATGCCAAGAACGTATGCTATGGTGAAATTGGATGCACCTTTGAAAAAAGGAGTGCGCTACTGTGTTACCTTCAATGTTTCTTTGGCTGAAGCATCAAAATATGCGTGCAACCAACTGGGAGCTAATTTTTCGAATAAGCCATTTGCAACGGATACTAAAACATCAATTATAGATGTCGCGCATGTTCAGCAACGCGACAACAAGATCATCAATGCAACCTACAATTGGGAGAAAATTTGTGGTGTGTATGAAGCAAAAGGAGGAGAGAAATATTTGACAATCGGTAATTTCATTAAGAACGAGAACGTTAAAACGGAAACCAACAAGAAGCCGAAAGATATGGATGCAGAGGTAATTCCTGCTGCATATTATTACTTAGATGATGTATCTGTAGTCATGATGGATGCGTCTGCAGAGTGTTCTTGCGCAGGTGACGAGCCTAAAAATGAATATTCAACGATGGTTTTCCAGAAATCGGTGATCGTGAATAGCAAAATGACACCAGCGCAAGTGATGAATGCACAACAGACATTCTTTGCCTTTGGGAAGGCGAATTTGTCTCCTGATGGAAAGTCAATGCTGGATCTTATTGCACAAAAGATGACTGAAAATCCTGCGATGAAACTCGAAGTGATTGGACACAGCGATGCGATGGAAGATTCTGTGGGGGTTGAGAAAACACAATATTCGGGAATGGCTGAAAAACGTGT
>CALPWQ020000029.1 GCA_943327315.2 Chitinophaga pinensis | reverse complement strand
CAACCGGGTTGATCAATGGCTTTCCGTCAACATCCGACATGGTTGGACGTTCACCCACCACATCAAACATCGTTGGCATACTTGGTCCATATATGTCCGCATCAACGATGCCTACCTTATAGCCTGATTTTGTCAGTCCACCCGCTAGGTTAGCAGTCACTGTTGATTTCCCAACACCGCCTTTTCCCGAAGCTACGGCCACAATAAATTTGACATCGGGCAATATTTTTCGGCGGACTTGTTTCGCTTCGGCGGGAATGGTTGCGACTTGACAATTGATTTCAGTGTCCTTTCCGAAAACACGTTTCAAATTGAAATCAATGGCTTCTTGCATGCGTTTTCTTGCATGCAGCGCGGGATTAGACACGTAAACAGTCAGCGATATGGAGTGATCGCCTAGCTCTAGCCCTTCGACAAGGTTAAGGGTCACGATATCTTTCTTCAACTCTGGCTCGGTGATTCCACCCAGCACCTCAAGCACATTTTCACGGTTCAATTCCATGACATAAAATTAGTAAAGATGTTCAGAAGAAAGAACGACTGACAGCGATGAAATGTTTATCGCTTATCGAGCGCTTTGAATGATTTGATGGATTTCGCCATGAGCACAGCAATATTTTTGCTGCAACCCTCGTCTTTGCTGCGCAGTTCATAGGTGATTCCGTCAATGATTTTTTGCCCGTATACATGACATGATTTGTGTTCAATGCCAACCGTGGGGGATGCTTGTTTAGAGCCTCGCACAATCAAGGTACGTTCGTAAACAATGAGATCGCTTGATTCGTAGAGGTATTGAATGTTGAATAAGGTCTGTTCCTTCAGTTCATTCTTTTTGTTGATCACTCTGTTTCGGTAATCTCCATAATCCTCAATGTACAACTTGAACTTCGCGCCAAGGGTGATGCTCCACAAGAAACTGTCGGGGTGAGTAATCTCAGGACGAGTTGATGCACCAATGTTTGCCGTTTCATCGGGTAGCATAATCATCGCGGGGATGTCGTATTGATTCAATGAGATTCCTCGAAATTCGTAATAGTCTTCATCCAACTTAATGGCTGACTTTTCCTTGGTTGCGTCGCTATTCCCACATGAATTCAGTCCAGAAAGTGCAAAGAAAAACAAGAGTCCTAGACAAGAAAAACGAGCAATATGTGAATTAAGGTAACCCATAGACCAAGCCAATTTAGGGTAAAATTCATTCGAATAAAAACAAATATACGGAAGTTTTATCTGTACCATTAAACAAATTGTACGGTCTATTGTTCTATTTTTGAACGAGCGGAATCTTATCTCCTCGTTCACGTGTAACTATGGCAGAATACAAGATTCGTGATTTAGAAGTGTTGAGTGGTATTAAGGCACACACCATTCGAATATGGGAAAAACGATATACGCTCTTTTCTCCTGAACGAACAGACACTCAGATTCGTACCTATTCAGACGATGACCTTACACGCTGCATCAATATTTCCATTCTGAACCGTTGTGGTTTTAAAATTTCTAAGATTGCCACGATGTCTGACAGAGAGCTTCATGACCATGTCATGGAGTGCAATGGAAAGAACTCAGAAGATGTTGCCATCGAACGCTTGATTGTTGCCCTCATCGAAATGGATGAGCGCTTGTTTCGAGACACCTTGAATGAGCTGATTCAAACAATTGGGCTAACCAAGACATTTACGGACAAATTGATTCCCTTCTTGGACCGCATTGGCATTATGTGGTTGGTCGGTACTATTAATCCTGCGCAAGAGCATTTCATGTCAAACTTGATTCGTCAAAAGGTGATCTCAGAAACGGATCGAATGCCAATTCCAGAGAAAAATAGAGTAGATGCACTCTTGTTTCTTCCCGAACATGAGCAACATGAAATCAGCCTCTTGTTTTACAATTTTATGCTTCGCGACAAGGGGTATTCGACAGTTTATCTCGGTCAAAGCGTTCCTTACGATGCCTTGAGTTCATGTATAGAAAAACTTCAGCCTCAGACAATGGTTACTTCATGGCTGACTGCGGTAGACGACAACTTCATGCACAGTTATTTCAAGCGCTTGAATCAAGATTGTGTGGCTATTCCTGTACTTGCCGGGGGGATTCAAATCAACAACCGAAAAGATCTCGTGAAGGATTTTATCCATGAAATTAATGATTTGCCAAAGCAAATTGAGACACTGATCAGCTAATAAGTATTCCTTTTTCGCCCAAAAGTGGTATGTGTTTCATTTTATCATGTGTGATTGTTTCTGGCAAAAAGATAAATTTCTTGTCGTACATGATCTCGTTCACCCAAAAACTTACCCAATATTCATTTGACAATGCGAAAACATCTTCCATGAGGGGTTCGATTTTCGCTGCTTCCTGAGGCAAAAGAACTTCCAGTGAGTGACGAAGGGTTGATGTTTTTATTTTTTCACCGGTATTTGCATTTTCACCATAGCCGGTACTGGTGATAATGATTCCTTCCATGATGTCATCGCGGAGGTTCAGTAGATAGGCATAATACATCCTGTTTCCCTCTTCATCGATTTGTTCAATGATGGCCACTCCTACCTTCTCAACCTTTGGGCCTAGCAATTCTTCGCGCATAATTCTATTTTTTTGACGTGATGTCTCTTCCAATTTGTAAATAACGGAATACATCCACTGAATGTTCAACCTGGTACAGATGGCGCTTAATGTAACGTTGATTGTTCATTTTATCTTCGGGGATGATGTAGTTTTGATCGCGTTGATTTCCCAAGCGAATAACCATTAAATCTTCGTCAGGAGCAGTGATGATGTACTGTCCCTTTAATCCACGGAAATAGTGAATGGTGGATTTCTTGTCAAAATAGACCCACAAATGAAGGGCATAGCGCAAATTCTTCCACCCCTCTGCGGTCCTGATTTTTGCTGGTTCCTTGGCTTCGCGCATAAACGTTTCGGAAACGATCCGCTTGCCGTCAACCACGCCATCGTACATGAGGATTTTACCCAACTTGGCGAAGTCCCGTGCTGTGGCGTACAAACAACAGAAAGACTTCTCATCACCGTTTTCTTTGTCCAAACTCCAATATGCATCACTCTCAGCGCCAATCGGCTCCAAAATTTTCTCTCTGCAATACGCTGATACTGATTTACCTGTTGCTTTCTTTAACACAAATCCAAGCAATTGGGTGTTGCCACTTTGGTAGTTGAAGACCTTTCCAGGTTCAGCAACAACATGTTGGCGTGTGACGAGGCCGTATAGATCAGTGCCATAATAGGACTCAGCGTTTTCTGATAAAGGATTTTTTCCACTTTCCTCCCAATCCAATCCAGAAGCCATCACCAACAAATGGCGTATCGTGATTTTTTCTCTTCCTTTCTCATTGAATTCGGGAATATAGTTGCCTACTTTTTCATCAAGACTTTTGATTTTACCTTCGTCAATGGCAATTCCAATAAGAAAGGCAATCACGGTTTTTGTTGCTGAAAAGGCATTGCTGACTGTAGATTTTGAATGACTTTCATTGTAATACTCGTAGATAATCTCGTCTCCTTTGATCACCAAAAACGCACTCGTCCCCAAGGAATTTAAGTAGTCCATGTCTGCCTTTTTCGGCTGAATGGCATTGCATCTTTCGCTTATTTTCCATGGTTTTGGATGCGTGGAATGTTCAAGGGTGCGGTATGGAAAGTTGTGGAGGTCATAAATACCTGGTCCCATGCGTCCTTGTAGGTAGGTCTGATAGACACCAGTGTAAAGATAATATCTCCCTGAAAGTACAATGAACACATTAAAAAGCAGGATCACTGCAATGAATGTGAATAGCAGAATGCGCAGGAATCGTTTCATTGACTTTGCCATGCTTATTCGGTGTAGGTGAAGTTGAACTGTTCGGCCAATTTTTGCTTGAGTACTTCCGTAACTTCAGCCATATCCATGGGTCTCCCGAGTTCTTGTTGCATGGAAGTCACGGCCTTGTCATCGATCCCACAAGGGATGATGTGTGAGAAATAACTCAAGTCTGAATTGACATTAAATCCAATGCCGTGCATCGTGACCCAGCGTGAACTTTTCACACCCATCGCACAAATTTTTCGAGGTCTTGGTGTCTCTCCCCCAAGCCAAACACCCGTCAACCCATCGATTCGTCCTCCTTCAATGCCAAATTCTCGAAGGGTTGAAATCACTGATTCTTCCAAAAACCGCATGTATTTGTGGATGTCTGTGAAGAAATGATCGAGGTCAAAAATGGGGTAAACGACAAGCTGACCGGGACCGTGGTAGGTGATGTCACCTCCGCGATTGATTTTGTAAAATGTCGCGTTGTTGGCATCAAGCCCCTCTTCGTTTAAGAGCAAATTCCCTTCGTCACCGCTCTTCCCCAAAGTAAATACATGGGGATGTTCACAAAACAACAAGTGATTTTTGGTCACAATGTCTATTGCTCCATTGCGGATTTGAATTTTCTCGGAAATGGTCGCGTTGAATAGTTTTTCCTGCAGGTCCCACGCCTCTTTGTAGTCGATTAATCCGAGCGGTACGTATTGAACAAGTGGCAACATCGTGTTGGTTGAAATGTGGGACAAAATTGTGGCAATCGGTGTCTATGACATCTGATTGCACACAAAGATAAAGAAAGGATGTTGATGCGGAATGCTTGAGTCAATAATTTCAAGATCACGGTGAATGAAGACGATAGTTTTGATCGTGGACACTTGTTTTTGTATAGATCCTAAGCAAATTTCACTGTTAAAAAGTGTACTTTTGTCAAAACAGTTTTCATGAAATCGAGACGCGCATCCGAAACACTTTCCATCACGACGAAAGTTGTGTTGCCCAATGACACAAATACCTTAGGTAATTTATTCGGTGGACAATTGTTGGCGTGGATGGATGTCATAGCGAGCGTTTCAGCACACCGTCACAGTAAACGGGTAGTTGTTACAGCGTCAGTGAATAATGTCTCGTTTCAGAAGCCAATCAACCATGCGTCAATTGTGACATTGGAAGCCAAAGTTTCTCGCGCCTTTAGCTCCTCGATGGAGATTTTTGTGGATGTCTTTGTGGAAGATGCTATCACAGGTCAACGTGAGAAGTGCAATGAAGCCATTTATACCTTTGTGGCGGTAGATCAATATGGCGCACCCATTCAAGTGCCTGAACTCATCCCTGAAACAGAGGAGGAAAAGGATCGTTATGAAGGAGCTTTGCGCAGAAAACAATTGAGCCTTATTCTCGCAGGAAAAATGAAGCCATCAGAGGCAACGGAACTGAAAAAATTATTCTTGGGCAACGAATAAAATCAATTCGTTTGTCTTGACCGATTTTCAAGGTCCTTCGCAATCGCATCACTATTTTGCAAGTTCATGCAGTTGAAATGCGCCTTTGGGCACTCCTGAAATCCTATTTTTGAACACGGCCGACATGTTAAGTCAAGCACTTCATGTATGCTGTACTTTTCAGAATGATTTGGATAATACGGATACATCCCTAGTGCAGGAACGGTATTTCCCCAAACGCTAACAATTGGCACATCGAAACACGCGGCAATGTGCATCATCCCGGTATCTCCTGTCAACAAGCTTGAACTTTGAGAAACGATGGATGCGGACTGCATGATGGACAATTCACCACAGGTATTGATTACCTTTCGATCTGGGCATAGTTCACAAATGCGATTCCCGCGTTCACGGTCTTCTTGACCCCCCACAATGAGGATTGGACCCGAATTTTCCTGAATGATGTTCGCGATAAGGTCTTCAGGCATTCGTTTCGTTCCGAATTGGGCACCAATGGCAACAGCAATGTATTTTTTTGGCAGCACATCGAATCGAACAGTCGTATCCACCGTTTGGTTAGGCGAAAGGAACAATTCTCCGGGTCTATTGTCTGAAATGACTTTCAATCGTTTCACTGCGGAGAAATAGCGGTCAACGACATGCACTTTCGGAAGTATGTCTTTTTTGAAATTGACCAAAATCCACTTCTTGACATTTTCCTTTTCAAAACTGCTGGATGGTCGCTTTAACGCAAATTTCAATCGGAACGTGCGCAAATTTTTATGCAAATCAACGATGAGGTCGTACCGTTCCTTCTTGAGCATTGGCAGTATTTCGCTGATGCTTTGATCAAACGAATGCAGGTGGTGGATGTGTGGATTGTTTTCGAGAAGTGATGCGTAAGTCTTGCGCGTCAGGTAATGAATCTCCACCTCAGGCCGCTGTGTTTTGATGGCACGAAGTACGGGTGTTGTGAGCACAATGTCACCAATGGAGCTGAAACGAACGACGAGGACTTTCACGCGTTAAAGATATTCATTTCACGGAAAATCAGAGTGACTTGTATTGCTCATAAAGAAGAGACATGAACGCGTGACAACGTTTCTTTTCTTTTCCGATATGCTGTGCATCGAAGGTGTTCTCTTGGAACATTTTTCCGTCCATGTGCCACGTAAAATGCCCTTTAGGCGTTACCCAACCGTAACCACGGATGACGGTATGCAAGGCAAATTGCGGAACATTTGGATTGAGTAAGTCCTTGCTCCAGGGGTAGTGTTTCATATCGCCGTGCATCTGACGCAGAAGCGTCGTGGTAATGTCCGATTGCGAACCTACAGCATCGATGCGTGTGCCACGGTATTCTTTTTTTATAGGTTCTCCGAAAATCAAGAGCGGAATTCGGAAGAACTGAGCGACACTTGGGTTGGTATTGAAAGGCGACCCATGCCCATGGTCGGCTACGAGAACGAAAATCGTATTCTTGTACCATTTTTCCTTTTTACAGTCCTTGATGAAATTATTTAAGCAATGGTCTGCATAATATACCGACGACATAAATTTCGCTTCAGCACCTTTCCATTTGGGTGCTTTTCCTTTCGGGAAATCATAGGGTGAATGGGTGCTTCCTGTAAAGGCGCAGTGCATGAATGGGCCTTTCGTATGATTGATTTTTTTCAGCAATAAGGAGTATAATGCCTCGTCGTAATAATTGAGTTTCCCGTGCGGAAGGTTCGTTGGGAATTCATTTTCATCTTCAACGACATCAAAACCATGGTCGATGAAAAATCCTCCGATGTTTCCGTATTTTAAATCTCCAGAAAAAAGGTAATGCGACGTGTACCCCCACTTTTTAAGGTCTTGATTGATTGATGGAAGTTTCCGGTGTTTGTCAGGCTGCATGGAAATAGAAATTTCTGGCAAAGCAGGATAACCCGCGAAGATGCTGGCATTGCCAATTTCTGAAGTGCTACCCGCAGCATAAATGTTCGTGAAGAGCACACCATTTTTTGCCAAGGCATCAAAATGTGGCGTTGCACCACGGCCATTGTTCAGGCAACCTACGGCATCTGCTGTCCAGCTTTCCAACACAATAAAAACGACATTTGGTCGATCGTTGTTCAGAATGTCAACAGCATGTTCTCGTGGATATGTGTACAGATCTTTCAGCAATCGCTTGCTTTTTTTCTCGCTAATTTGCGGAAACAAGTTGCCAATTTCACTGCGGTTGTAGAGCATAAAACTCTTGGTAAAATAGTAGACTGAATTGACAGACAAGTCATTCGACACATAGTTTTTTGAATAATAGGCGGCGTCGATGTTGATGGGAATTTGTTGAAATCCACCGCGACCAAGCACAATAAATAATCCCGTAAAACTGCTAAGCAACGCGATAGAAATGGGTGCTGTAAAGTACCAAGCACTCTTTTTGGGATATGCAGTTTTTGGTGGATAGAGTTTTTTCAAGATGAAAAATCCGATGACTGTTTCAATCACCGCATAGATGATGAACCAAATGGTCATCCCGTAGTCGGCTGTGCGCACAACTTCATCCGGATTTAATAAATGCGTGAAAACTCGGGTGTTCAACTTATGGTTCCATTCTGGGTAGGCATTGATTTCACCACCATGAATCAAAGCGCACAAGATGATTTCGATGAGCATTATGCCGAAGAAGAGTTTTCTGTGCCATGGTTTTTTGAAGAAAAATCCGGTGATCAGGATCAACATAGGTAACAAACTCAAAAGACCGGCAGTGGCTAAGTCCAATCGCAAGGAAAAGATAAAAGCCTGAAACCACTCGCCCCACGAAACATCCGTGAATTTATCGTAGTTGTGCAGGGAGAAGATGATGCGTTGCACATCGAACACGAGGATCCAGAATAGGAGGAGCTTGAATACATCAATAACGGTGCGCTTCGCTTCTTGCATGGTACAAAGATAGACGAAAGCAGTTGAATATAACTTATGTTACACAGTGTTGGAATTTCTTCACTTAATTTTGCTAGAGGCATTCAAACAAGCCGCTGAATTCACTAAATTTAAGAACATCAATTCGCAACGAAATGGGAAAGTTCCAAGAAATCATAAAAGCTGATTTACCGACATTGGTCGATTTTTATGCCACCTGGTGTGGTCCGTGCAGAACAATGCAACCGGTATTGGATCAATTGAAACACGAGATGGGAAATGAAGTACGGATTTTAAAAATTGATGTGGACAAGAACACAGAAATTGCTGATAAGTTTAAGATTCGTGGTGTTCCTACCTTTATTTTGTTCAAGTCTGGCGAAATTCAGTGGCGATCAAGTGGTGTAATGGACATCAACACCTTGAAATCGAAAATTAAATCAGCAATTTAATTCGAAATACTGAACCAAAAATTCGCAATTACAATCGTTTAGTAAAGACCATTTTGTGTTTTGTGTAACCTTGTCGCCTTGAATGCGTAAGTGGCTAGTCTAATACAAAGATGGGCAAACTTGCAGAAGTTCTAGGAAACCTCTACTTTTGCGCCCGACAAAAATTAATACTAAAAACTACTTTATGGGGTCATTAATGATTTATGTGCCAATAGCGATGGCAATTATCGGTCTACTTTTCATGTGGATCAAAAGAGCTTGGGTTTTAAAGCAAGACGCTGGAGATGGTAAAATGAAAGAAATTTCAGATTACATTTATGAAGGTGCATTGGCATTCTTAAAAGCAGAATACAGATTATTAGCAATCTTTGTTGTTGCAGCAAGTATCGTGTTAGCTGGGATTTCATTTTTTGTACCAACAACACACATTCTTATTGTTGTTGCCTTCATTTTTGGGGCATTCTTCTCGGCTTTGGCTGGAAACATGGGGATGAAAATTGCAACGAAAACAAATGTTCGTACAACACAAGCTGCTCGCACTAGTTTACCGCAAGCATTGAAAGTTTCTTTCGGTGGTGGAACAGTTATGGGATTGGGAGTTGCTGGTTTAGCAGTTCTTGGCTTAACAGCTTTCTTTATTATTTTCTTCCAATTCTTTATGAAAGGTCAATGGACTTCAACAGAAGACATGACAATCGTATTGGAAACATTGGCCGGATTCTCTTTAGGAGCTGAATCAATTGCATTATTTGCTCGTGTTGGTGGTGGTATTTATACAAAAGCTGCTGACGTTGGTGCTGACTTAGTAGGTAAAGTAGAAGCTGGAATTCCTGAGGATGATCCTCGTAACCCTGCAACAATCGCAGATAACGTAGGTGATAACGTAGGTGACGTTGCTGGTATGGGTGCCGATTTATTTGGTTCGTATGTAGCAACAGTTTTAGCTGCGATGGTTTTAGGTAACTATGTGATCAAGGACATGGGTGGTGCTATTCAAGATGCATTCGGTGGAATCGGTCCAATCTTATTGCCAATGGCGATTGCTGGATTTGGTATCTTATTCTCGATCATCGGAACTATGCTTGTTAAAATCACAAGCAATGACGCAAAAGAAAAGCAAGTTCAAACAGCTTTGAATATTGGCAACTGGGTATCTATTGCCTTAACAGCTGTTGCATGTTTCTTTTTGGTTAAATACATGTTGCCAGAAACAATGAGCATGGACTTCTTTGGTGAAGGATCTAAAGATATTTCTTCAATGCGTGTTTTCTATGCAACTATCATTGGTTTGGTTGTAGGTGGAGCAATTTCATCGGTTACAGAATACTACACAGGATTGGGTACAAAACCAGTTTTGAAAATCGTTCAAAAATCATCTACTGGAGCAGGAACTAACGTTATCGCTGGTTTAGCAACAGGTATGATTTCTACATTCCCTACAGTTCTTTTGTTCGCGGGTGCAATTTGGGGATCATACGCATTAGCTGGATTCTACGGTGTTGCTTTGGCTGCATCAGCAATGATGGCGACAACAGCTATGCAATTGGCGATCGATGCTTTCGGACCAATTTCAGATAACGCTGGTGGTATCGCTGAAATGAGTGAATTGCCGAAAGAAGTGCGTATGCGTACAGATATTTTGGATTCAGTGGGTAACACAACTGCCGCAACAGGAAAAGGATTTGCGATTGCATCTGCAGCCTTGACTTCATTAGCCTTGTTTGCGGCTTACGTAACATTTACAGGTATTGATGGAATTAACATCTTTAAAGCACCAGTTTTGGCGATGTTGTTTGTTGGTGGTATGATTCCAGTTGTATTCTCTGCTTTGGCGATGAATTCAGTGGGTAAGGCTGCAATGGACATGGTGTACGAAGTACGTCGTCAGTTCAAGGAAATTCCAGGAATTATGGAAGGAACTGGAAAGCCAGAATACGGTAAGTGTGTAGAGATTTCTACAAAAGCTGCTTTACGCGAAATGATGTTGCCAGGTATTTTGACCATCGGTTTCCCTATCGCAATCGTGCTGTTAGGTAAGTTAGTTTATGGTTCTGACAATCAGTTAATCGCTGAAATGTTAGGTGGATATATGGCGGGTGTAACAGTTTCAGGTGTACTTTGGGCAGTGTTCCAAAATAACGCAGGTGGTGCTTGGGACAACGCGAAGAAGTCTTTCGAAGCTGGTGTCATGATCAACGGTGAAATGACGTACAAAGGTTCTGATGCGCACAAAGCAGCAGTTACTGGAGATACTGTGGGTGACCCATTCAAAGATACGTCTGGTCCGTCAATGAACATCTTGATTAAATTGACATGCCTTATTGGTTTGGTTATCGCTCCAATACTTGGAAATGGTCACGGTGATGCGTCTAAAGATGCAGCTTGTGGAATGGACACGTGCCACGGTAAAATGGAATGTTCGAAAGACATGAAGGATTGCCACGGAAATATGGATGCATGTGATGCTCACCACAAAGGTGAATACATGATCGGAAAATGTGACATGCGTGAGTGTGCTAAAATGACGAAAGACGAATGCGCAGCAATGTGTGATTCCCTGAAATGTACTTCAGAAGAAAAAGCAATGTGCATGGCACATTATGACCAGAAAGGAAAGTTCATAGGCAGAAATGAGTGCACAAAAAAAGATGACTGTTGCTCAAAAAAGTCTGATTGCAAGGATAAATCATCGTGCAAAGGAGAGAAATCTTGCAAAAAAGGTCATTGATCTTAAGGATGAAAAAATAATTAAAAGGGTCTGCTTCGGTAGGCCCTTTTTTGTTGGTCATGGTAACATTTAGTGTCGTTTTCCGTTTCGTGTAGTATGCGTTTTTACCTCTGTATTTTTATCCTTTTTTCTTTTCTCAGCAATGCGCAATTGCACTTCGAAACGGTGAACTACGATTTCGGAGTGCTGGAATCGTATGATGATCGTTTCGTTGACATAAAGGTCGCTAATACAGGACCGAAAAAGGAATACATTCTCAGCGTGAAAAAGCCAGCAGATGTGACGTATGTCGCAGCAAGCGACCGAATAGGTTCAGACAGTTCCATGTACATCCGTTTTCAAGTCAATCCATCCATTAAAGGACGATTTTCATATGACATTGATGTCTTTACAAGTGATCGGGCGGCTGCCACGAGGATTCGTCTCTCAGGAACAATCAATGAACTACCAACAGACAACCTTTCAGCCTTTACTGCATGTCCAGATTTCAGTGTGCGTCCAGCAGGAAATAGCCAAAAGTTTGACCTGACGGTAATAACCATTGATGCGGAAAATAAAAAACCATTGGATCTTTCTACGGTATCTATGATCCAGAATGGAACTCCTGTTTGGATGATGCGAACGGATAAGAATGGAAAAATTAGTGAGGATGCAAGCATAGGGTTCAGTTATTTCTATGCGGTACATGAAGGTTATTTTCCCGAAGAACTTGGGGCATACATTAACTTTAATCGGCACGAAATCATCATTCCAATGCGCAAAAGGCCAGTTGAGTTCATGCCTGAGCCTGAGCTGGTCGCTAACACGCGCGATACGAGTATTGAAATCATTCTTGATGAGCAATTGAATCAGGAGGTCTCTACCTCAATTACAGAAATTCCGATAGAACTAAGCACCCTCGATGAGGATGATTTCTCCACCACGCACTTTAAACCTGTAAATGTTGTATTCATTCTTGACGTCTCATCTTCCATGCGCCAAAGTGATAAAATGGAATTGATGAAGTACTCACTGTTTCAATTGATCGACATGCTTCGTACTGAAGACCGAATGGGAATTGTGACCTATGCGACAGATACACGTGTGCTTTTGTCTTCGACCTGTGGCACAGATAAGGATGCCATCAAAGCGCAAGTTTCCGAACTTAAAGCAAGCGGAATGACGGCAGGTGGGGAGGGCATTAAACTTGGCTACAAAGAGGCGTTAAAGTCCTTCAATGCTGATGGGGTCAATCAAATTATCGTGATCACGGATGGGGCCTTTAATCGCAACTCAGATGATTATAAAAAATACATCCGAAAGTACCGTCGCAAAGGCATCAATATGTCTGTGGTGGGCATTCGAAACAGTGAAAATGATGCCGATGAGATGATCGAATCAGCGCGTCTTGGTGGTGGAAACTATGTGCCGATTTTTAAATTGGTGGACGCACAAAACAATCTCAAACAAGAAATCCGAGCAATTGCTATACGGCAATAAGTTGGAAACTAGATTAATGTATCAGCAATCAAGGGTTGCACAACATCAAAGAGGGCCTTTTCACTCCATGGTTTAGACAAAAACACCTCGAGAAGGTTTTCTTTTTGAAGTTCGCTGACAATAAGTTCATTGGCTTGACCAGATAACATGATGCAGGTAATCGTCGGGTACTTTTCCTTCACCTTCCGAATCAATTGAGCACCGGTCATTTCAGGCATTTGATAATCTACAATGATGAAAATAATGCTCACACCAAAACGAATCAATTCCTCAATTTTCTCTTCCACTTCCGTTGGTTGGGAATAGGTTTCGATGAAGGTATTCTTGGTATTGATGATCTTCCTCAACTGAAAGCTAAGAAGTGATGTGATCATCGGATCATCATCAACACACACAATAGCAAACTTGTGGCTAGTCATCAATTTTAGTTTTCGGGTTTAGCTTGTGGTAAAAGTAACAAGAAAAGAGGTGTTGTGCTCATTAGAATCTAATTTTATTTGAGCACCGTGGTCTTCAATGACTTTACTCACGATGCTCAGGCCTAATCCAGTGCCATTCATTTCCGCCTTTGTGGTAAAAAACTTCTCGAAGATTTTATCCTGTATTTCTATCGGGATCATCTTCCCACTATTTTTTACCTCGACCATTAAACGGCCTTTTTCTTTCCATCCAGAGATACTCAATTCTCCCCTGCTTCCAATGGCATCGATGGCATTCTTGATGAGGTTGGACCAAAGTTGGTATAATTTTGATTCATACCCCACAATTTCAAGGTCCTGAGGAACATCGAAATGTAAATCAATGCCTTGTTTCAATTGGTGATTGAAGACATTCAATACCGTGCGGATGTTCTCATGTAAATTGACATTGTCTTTGCTTATGTTGGCTCCCTCTTTTAAATAAAAACGAAGATTTCGAATGACGGATGCAGCTTTCTCTCCGGCTTCCATAACGGTGTCCACAAAGGTGCGTATGCTTTGAATATGGTACATTAAATCGAGCAATTCAAATGGATTGTTTCCGGACATGACATAGTCGATCACAGCATCTTCCTCGGCAAGGATGCGCGCTTTGACAAATGCAGAGGACAAGTTGTCGAGGTCGTTCCTTTCGGGATAACGAAGCTTTAGCATCTCACTGAATGCTTTTGTTTCACGCATCACTTGCAGTCCGCCAATGAACATTTTTACATTGCTCTCAACGGCTCTGCCACACGCATAATGAAGCTGCTCGAATGAACATTTTTCAATGACGCTTTTGAAGAGGTTTTCCAAGGAATAGCGGATACTTTCTGCACCAATTTTTACGGCACCGATAGGCGTATTCAGGTCGTGCGTGATACCAGCTGTAATTTCACCAATCATTGCTAGTTTATCCTGATTCGCCAATCGCTCGGTTAATTCATCATTTCGAGAGATTTTTTCAGCGATTGAAATTTCTAGCTTCTCGTTTATTTCAACATAGCGCGCATTGGCCAACTCTATTTCTTTGATGAACTCTATCCGTTCCCGGATGTCTGTCGACATGGTAAGGACAAAGTTCTCACCTTCAAAGTTTGTAGGTATGACTTCCAGATGCACAGGCGTTTCTTCACCTGTTTGTATGTTTTTATGTTGTGTGTCGATGCTGTAATGTCCGTTTTCTTTGAGTTCACTGAGGTGATTTAACCAGTCGTTAGTGGATTGAAAGAAGGATTCAATTTCATATATAGTATGGGCACCATAATTTTCGAAAATACCAAGTCGCTCTCGTGCAGTTTTATTTAAATAGGCAAACTCCCCTTTTTCATTCAATACTTGCACGCCAACTATGGCATTGTCAAGGAAAAAGGTCAAGCGTTCTAGATCTTTTTGTTTTTGCTGCAATTTGAGTTCCGAATTGCGTTCGGCTGAAATATCGATGCCGTACCCAATGACGTAAGATACTTCACCTGTATTATTGACAACAGGATGGTAGCGGCGCAGGACAAAAACACTTTCGCCTTCTGATTTACGATGCTCGTCTACCCATTCGGAGGGTGTTTTTGTTTCGATGACCCGCCGGAAATTGATCATTCGCGGTTCAACCGTTGAACGATCGATGCCTTTCAAATCACAATAGTCGTAATCTGTTTTCCCAATGATAAAGTTTCGCGTACTGTCATTTTTAATCCCTGCAGGGTTGATGTATAAATAGCGACCGTTCCGGTCAAAAATACCAACATCGAAGGGGAGATGCTGCAATACATCAAGTATAAACTGATCGGGAGTTAGCGCTGGATCTATAGACTTGATGACATGACTCACAATGGCGACATCACTCGTACGCATTGGTGCACAATGGAGGTAAATGGTATCTTCACCAATTCGAGAGATACGTACATCAAAACGTCGATTGCTTGCATTCACAACTTCAAATACATCACTTTGTTTATCTGTTTCACTTGATTGATACAGCGCACTAAAATTGGCGTATTGAACAGATGTGAAAAAGTCAAGCAGTGCTCCACCCGAAGCAATGTTCGGAACATCCTCCCGCATCATTGGCCCACAATGCAAAATCACACCGTGTTGATCGGTAATGATGTCATACTGATGAACGGAATCAATGACTCCGAAAATAACACGAAGAGAGTCTGGCGAAATACTCAAAATCAACTTGTTTTAACGCATATATACACATCTATTATTCATAAGGAATAGAGATTGAGAAGCACCTGAGTGTACTTTGATTATAATCGTAGCGAAAGATAGGTATTCTGATAGTTGTAAACAAGGACGCAAGCGCATGAACACTTTTTATTGTGAAGTTATATAGTGTTTACTAAATGATGTACGGTGTTTTTATCTATGAAGTATGCTGTCATTTTCACGAATTGAGAAATAATATTAGTACATTCACATTCAATTGTTTTAGAATTCTATTCGCTACTTATGTCAGAATTAATTAAAGTACTTGTTGTCGATGACCATGCATTGATTCGTGAGGCATGGGTTTCTTTGCTGTCAACAGCTCCTGGTATTCAGGTCGTTGCGAAGACAGACAATGCGGATGACGCCTACAATTTGTCCATTCAATACCGCCCTGATGTGGTGCTAATGGACATTAACCTCAAAGGAAGTAATGGCTTTGATGCAGCGGAACGGATTTACAACAGTTTGCCAAAAACACGAATAATAGGTTTGACCTTGCACGATGAGATCAACTATGTGAAGAAGTTTTTGTCAATCGGTGGGAAAGGGTATTTGACAAAGAACATCAATCGTGAAGAGCTCATTGCTGCTGTGCATGCGGTTTACAATGGAGAGACCTACATCGCAAGTGAAATTAAAGACCGTTATTTTGCGTCTTTACTGCACTTAGACAACGAAGAGAATAAAAAAGAAGTCACGTTGAAGGAAATTGAGGTAATTAAATTGATTGCCAAAGGATTGACTTCAAAAGAAATTGCGGATCAATTGTTCCTTTCGCCACGTACTGTGGAAACACACCGCCACAATATCTTAAAAAAACTAGATTTCTCCAATGCGGCACAATTGACGGGCTGGGCAAAGGAAAAAGGATACCTTTAATTGCAAGTTGTCACATTTCTATACCTAAAATTGTAGAGTATGAGTAAAAACGCTGTTGTTGTTGAAGATTTTAAACTGATTGCTGCAGTATGGGAAGAAATTCTTGTGGCGATGGGTTATTCAGTGACTGTATTTACGAATGGCGAGAACATTGTGGAGCCAATTTTACAGCTAGAACCAGAAGTGGTTTTGATGGACATCAATTTACCGCGCGATAAAAATGGATTGGAAATTTCTCGAGAATTGATTCAATCGAATTCTAGCATCCGCATCATGGCCATCACGATGCAGGATCAGCCTCATTATTTGTTGAAAGCGAAGGAAATTGGTTTGAAGGGCTATGTGCTGAAAAATGCATCCATTTCAACCATTAAAGAAGCCATAAAATCGGTTGCTGAAGGCGGAGAGTACTTCTCCGAGATGTCTGGAGTTTAGAAAAGCGGCTTAAAACTCAATGATGATTGCCGTTCCTTCTCCTGGAGCACTAATGAGTTCAAGAGAAGCGTTGGCCACATGTGCACGTTTTACCATGTTCTTCAACCCGAAGCCTGTTTCCATCTTACGCATATCAAAACCAATCCCGTTGTCGTGAATTTCCAGGATCATTTTTTGATTGCGTTTACCTATCGTGCATTCGATCGTTGTACATTCTGAATACTTGCGTGAGTTGGTGACAAATTCTTGAATGATGCGGAAAATGTTGTACGCGTTTTCTTGCGTCATATGGGATAGCGGAACTTTTTTGGCATTGTATACATATTCAATGTTGCCTGAGAGTTCATTCATCTTGCCAAAGTACACATCCAAGGCATAAAGCAATCCGCGGTCAAGTTCAGGCGGCGAAAGATTATAACACATTGATTTCATGAGCATGATGCTGTCTTTGGCCAAGTCGCGGCAAATACCAAGCATCCTGTTTTCTGTTTCGGACATTACCGTGGACAGGTACAAATTCAATGCAACAAGGTTTTGGCCCAAGCCATCGTGCAACTCCATCGCCATTCGGTTGCGTTCCTCATCGAGTGTTTCGTAAACCAAACGTTCTTTCTCAAGTGCCGGTTTTTTCTTTTCGTCAATGTCCTCAATATAGGCCAACCAAAAGTTTTTATCCTTGCGTTCAGAGAATTTTCCTGAAATCAACCGGTACCAATGTTCACTTCCGTCGGGTTTCATCAACCTAAACTCTGTATTGAATGAATCCCTGCCTTTTTTTAAATGCTGGATCTTATTTAAAAATTCGGGGAGGTCATCTGGTTGGAAGTGGGAGAGAAAATAGTTTTCGTCTGCAATGACATGATCAATATCCAAGAATGGAAAAAGGATGTGAAAGTTGTCGCTAAGAAAGCGAATGGATAAACGCTTCCCTGCTACTAAATCAAAACCAAAATAAGCAATAGGTAATCCCGGGAAGTAACGAAAAAGGTTGGCTGCAGAGTCGGTATATCGCTCGTTTAACCATACCTTGATCACGAATCCATCTGAGGCTATTGGGATCATGCCAATGCGTTCTATCCGGGGCAATGTAAAACCTTCTGAAAGCTTGAGTTCCTTTTTGTGGATCAGGTGCTCGTAGAATGAAATAAGTGAGGATGGGCTCAAGATACGTTTCACGAAATCAATGACCATGCTGCTCTTTTCGGCCTCGTATTCTTTGTCGCTAACTAGGTTTGCTGCAGTGTTATTGATATAGAGAATTTTAAATTCGTTGTCAACGGTGATTAATGCCGTTTTCAAGTCGCCAAAAAATGCATCAAGCTCTTGGTCCGACCCAGTCAATACTGACGTTCGAATCAATCTTTGAAGCTGAACAATATCATCTGACGAATCAATTGCCGCACTTAGCGCTTGGTTTTTCCTCATTGTATGTAGTAATACGCCACAATAACTACCACAAAGTAAGAATTTTATTTGTTCGACAATGAAGTCAAATCAGTAAACTTAAACACACTGTATGGTTAAAAAGATAGGTAATATTGTTCTTTTGGTAATTGTTTCTCTCCGAATCTAACCAACCATTTGGATATTTTTTCTTGAAAAAGAATATTTAGTTCATATGAACCATTCAAATACAGCTTATTGCAACAATTAATAACAACTAAAAAATTGTTTGAAACAAGAGCTGACATTGTGCTTACTCGGAAACAGATTTCTGGACAATAAATGGAAGATTATCTTTGTGTGAACAGTCGAAATAATCAATTGATTTTCAATTGAAATCGATTTCAGTTCATTACCAATCAGATATTTTACGTGCGTTCTGTCGTAACAAACACTCGGTCTCGGTCGATTTGATCGTTCAAGGCCTTGAAAAAGGCATCGCGCTCATTGATTTCGATGCAGTCGAGTGGAAAATCCAATTGCAAATCTTTGATGTAATGGAAGTACACAGAATCTTGATGTATAGTCACTCGTCGGAGCCCAGTGAAATAAGCCAACACCACATCGCGATCTGCAACAATGACTGCTTTTGAGGTCACGCCAGCTCTAAATTTTTTGCCTATACCGCCCACCATAAGGAAAACAATGTTGTCCACAGTGCAAAACAAGTATCCTGCAGCTGGAACGATGGCGAGAGGTGTAATGGTGTAAAGGGCATAGCCAATAAATCCGAGAACAAAGGCTTCAAGTAAGTTGTACACAACAATACGTTTCATCCGATTGCTGCTTACTGGGACATTCCAACGAAAACGATCTGTTTGATTGATGATGCGCATACCCATCCATCGGCGGATGCTTCTGCGGAGGTTAATGATCAAAATAAGCAAGCCCAAACCAAGAAATATTTCTGATTTGTAGGGAATATAAGCGCCCGTGGTCTTTAAAAAATCTACAGGAAGATCAAATCCAACATAGATCGTCATGGCCATGGTAGGAAAGAGCAAAAACAATAAGATTGCGTTGATGAATTTATTCATTTGGGATCATGGATAATTTGCGCTTCAGTGCTTCAATTTTACTTTTGGAAGCATTTATTTTTGCTTCTACTTCTTTTTTCAATTCGTCGGCGCCTTTGGAGTTCGCAAAGAAACCAAGGTTGTTTTCGTATTGTCGAATCTCATTTTTCAATCCTTCGATCTGTTGACGGATATCTGATTTTTCACGGGAAAATGCACGTGCTGAATCTTGACTACCAGACAAGGTATCGATGCGTGCCTGAAACATTACTTTTTCCTTTTCTGCACCTTCGAGCTTTATTTTGGAGTAATGCGTATCAATGGCTGTTTTATAGGCATTGTAAATGCTATCCTTTACTTTTATCGGCACGCGTCCGATGGCATTGAATGCGGTGGTAAATTCGCGCAAATCATCCAGCGCTTGTTTTTTAGTTTCAGGGATGGTGTAATTTTCAATCTGTAGAATAATCGCTTGTTTCGCAGCAAGATTCGTTTCAAATTCCTGGTCTTGTTCACCATAGTGCTTTTGTCTAGCATTGAAAAAAGCGTCACAAGCGCCTCGGAATTCAGACCAAAGTTTCTGCTCTATTTTTTGACCGGCATGGCCTGATTCTTTCCATTTTTTCTGCAACACCATTAATTGATCGGCTGTTGCTTTCCAGTCAGTCGATTCACGAAGGGCATTTGCCTGTGCGATCAAGGTGCGTTTTGCTTCAGCGATGATCGAGTATTTTTCTTGGATTTTTCCAAAGAACGCTTTTTTACGTGAAAAGAAAACGTCGCATTCCCCTCTGAATTCCTGCCATACTTCTTCATTTTCTTTGCGTGAACCAAAACCAATGCTCTTCCAGGCCTCTTGAAATTCGAGCAGCTTCTCTGTGGCATCGTCCCACTGTTTACTTGTGGAATTGCCTTCACTTTGTACAATCAGTTCACGAGCTTTTTGCAATAAATCACGCTTCAGTTGAATGTTTACCGCGAGCGCACTTCGACGGCCTTCATAATGGACATTGATGCGGTCGTATACGGTGCGCACATGCTTCCAATACAAATCTTTCAGTTTTTCCCACTCTTCATTAGGTACAGGTCCAACTTCTTCCCATTCATTTTGTAGCGCTTTAATCATGGACTCGAGGTCTCGAACAGATTCACTTTTCGCTAGGGCTTCCAATTGGGCAATAAGGGCCTCTTTGAGTTGAAGGTTTCGCTTCAAGTCATGTTCCTTCAATTCGCGGTAAATGGAAATTTGGTAGTTGAATTGCTCCAAGAGCTTCGAATATTCGTGCTGAATATCGTTGCGTTTTTCACGTGCAATATCACCCACATTTTTCCACGCTTCATGAATTTCTTTGAATGCCTTAAACGCAGCACCAATATTTTCTTCGTTTTGAATGATGTGCTTCAAGCGCTCTATCAGTGCCTTTTTCTGGTTTAAGTTGCCTGTTTCCTCAGTTTCTTTCGCTTTGAGAACAGCAGTTTTACTTTCACGGTAGGCATTGTACAGTGCGTAAAACTCCTCCTTCAAAGGTTTGATATCAATCGGTTCGTAGACCTCACCATTGACTTCAGCTTCCATGCTTGCTACTTGATCCTTTCGCTCAATTTCGAGAAGCTGGTCATCAAATTTTGATTTAATCTCGTTGATTTCTCGGCTGACGGCCAAAACATCTTCTTGCAAAGCAAGTGTTTTTAAATCATCTATGAGTTGCTGGATTTCCATGGTGAGGATAAATTAGGAGATGGTAGATTTCGTTAGATGGAGGAGTGGTGACCCATGTTGAAGTCGGTAAGGGCAACAAATTGTTCGATGCGGGCATCCACATCTTCCCGAGTGATTTCCAAAAGTCGCTCGGTGCCAAACTTTTCGACACAGAAAGAAGCCAAGGCAGAACCAGCGATAATTGCACGCTTCATGTTCTCAAAGGAGGTATCATCGCTTGCTGCAATGTAGCCCATAAAGCCTCCGGCAAATGTGTCACCGGCTCCTGTTGGGTCAAATACATCTTCCAATGGCAATGCAGGTGCAAAAAACACTTTCTCACCGTGGAACAATAAGGCACCGTGCTCACCTTTTTTAATGATGAGGTATTTCGGACCCATGGCACGAATGGCTTTGGCTGCTTTCACCAAGGAGTATTCTTTGGAAAGTTGTCGGGCCTCTTCATCATTGATGATCAATAAATCAACCATGGACATTGTCTTTGCTAAATCATCCATGGCGATGTCCATCCAGAAATTCATGGTGTCCATGGCAATCAATTTGGGACGAACATGCAAACGTTCAATCACTGTGCTTTGCACTTGGGGGCTTAAATTCCCCAACATTAAATACGGTGTGCCTTGGTATGATGAAGGGATAATTGGGTCGAAATCACCTAAAACATTCAATTCTGTAACAAGTGTGTCGCGCGAATTCATGTCGTTGTGGTAGCGACCAGACCAGAAAAAGGTCTTCTCGCCTTTTCGAATTTGCAGTCCTTCTGTATCAACTCCTTTAGACTTTAGTGTTTCGATCATCTCCGCAGGAAAATCATCCCCAACTACAGCTACAATGCGCTGGTCGCGGTTAAAAAATGAGGAGGATAAAGCAATATAAGTACCTGCACCACCAATAATTTTATCGGTTTTCCCGAAAGGGGTTTCAATCGCATCAAAGGCAACGCTGCCGACAGTAAGTAAACGCATGTTTTTTTTAAGGCAAAGATAATACAATGTATAAAAGAGTAAGAGGTGCAGGGTATGAAACATCACCGTGTTTTCAAGTTATCAGAAATAAAATCTTCCAATGTGTAACAATATCATCGGGACTTCCGTTGAAGGTAGCATCAAACATGTGTCAGCATCAACAAAATGAGACAAATAGGGCGTAAAATAGGGCGATTTTCTTTGTGGTTTTTCGGAATCATTGTAGGAATTATGCTCTTGATTTCCGGAGGTTTGTATGTGTTCAAAGATGAAATCTGTGGAAAAGTAGTGCAAGAGGCCAACAAATACTTGAACACAAAAGTGACGGTGGCCGATGTTGACCTTACGTTTTGGGGAACTTTCCCGAATCTCTCTGTTGATCTCAATCAAGTATTCATCCGCGATGCAGTCGCCCATGCTACTGACCGAGATACTTTACTCTACACAGATCAAATTCGATTGAAATTCAATGCCTTGGACATTTGGCGTGAAAACTACACGGTGAAATCTATTGAAATTGCGAAAGGAACCTTGCAGCTTAAAATTGATTCTACGGGTGTGGACAATTACACCATTTTTAAACCGTCTAACGAAGAATCGTCTGGTGCTGAAATTAAACTGAATGAGGTGCAAGTTTCAGGATTGCGTTTCAACTACATCAATCAAGCCACGGGACAACGCTACCGCACCCACATCCATCAATTGGCGATGAATGGGAAGTTTACGGATACACGTTATACCATTCATGCTACAAGTTCTTTGAACGTGCGTCAAGCGAAAAGCGGTGACATTACCTTGATTTCAAACAAAAAAGCAGCATTCGATCTTGAATTGAATGTGGACAAGGAGAAAGGAACGATTGAAATTCCAGAAGCGCGCATCTACGTGGCAAATCTTCCCTTTCGGGTTAAAGGTGCAGTAAGCAATGAGGCCATGGACTTTGAAGTGCATGCCGACGACGTGCAACTCGAAGATCTCGCCAACAACATGGTTGAACGTGAAACCAAGGATATCAAGCGATTCGAGGGAACAGGAAATGTATTTTTCAACCTGTTCATTCATGGAAATCTTACAAGCACCGATCCTACAGAGATTGAGTGCGATTTTGGTGTTACGAATGGTTCACTAAGAGAGCCAACAAAGAAGTTGCGCATCAGCAAAGTGCACGTGGCAGGAAAATACAGCAACAAGGGAGGCAGGGACAAAGAGTTTCTTCAGTTGAATGAACTCGATTTCACCACACCGGCAGGTCCATTTAAAGCCAATATGCGCATCACTCATTTTGATGCTCCTGAATACAGAGGAAAAGCGAATGGGGTGCTGAGCTTGAAAATGGTTCATGCACTATTCAATATTCCTTATGTTGAAACGGTTTCTGGTCAAGTTCGTATGTCGACAGACTTCGGAATTCAAACCCGAAAAGTTGTTGATGGTCAATCGTATTACAGCGTAGATCATTGCACGGGAGATTTGAAAATGAATGATGTCAATCTGAAGTTGGAGGATGACAAACGCACATTTGCTCACATGAATGGCACACTTTTCCTACATGACGAAGAGGCTGGCATTGATCACGTATCTTTAACGATTGGGTCAACTGATTTACACATCAACGGAGTGTTTGGGAACGTCATGAACTATGTGGGGCAAGCGGGTGATTTAAAGGCGCAAGTAGAAATTCAAAGCGACTATATCAATGTGGCCGACTTGGGTACAACGTCGAAGGAGGAGAAAATTCAAGATGGGAACACGTATATGTTGCCGAGTGATATCGGCGCCAACATCGATCTTTCTGTTGGAAGAATTGATTACGAAGGACATACTTTCCGAGGTGTTGACGGTCAGATGGAAGTGAAAAACCGAGAAATCAATTTCCCTTCATTATCCCTCAGAAACGCAGATGCCGATGTTCGAGGAAACTTGTCAATCAAAGAAAACTCACCCGAACGTTTTCAGATTGCGACTCATTTTTCAACAAGCAATTTGAACTTCAAGGCGCTATTCAAAGAGTGGAACAACTTCCGTCAAGACGTGATTGGTGAGGATAATATCTCCGGAATAGCCCAGGCTGAAGGGTATTTTGAGGCGCCATTCCACCTGAAAACAGGAATTGTTTCAGACGAAATACGTTCGGAAGTGCACTTGAAACTCTCCAACGGACGCTTGCGCAATGTGGGTGCTTTCAAGTCGATAACAGAAAGTTTGAAGTCAAGTGCATCCACACGTTTGTCCATAGGTAAAGAGAACATCAGCTTGTTGGATCGTAAGTTACAAGACCTCCAGTTCGAAACCCTGGAAAATACCTTCATCATTCGCAATAGCCGTCTCGAAATTCCATCCATGACCATCCGCAGTTCAGCATTGGATATGGATGTTTCTGGGACACACACGTTTTCAAACAAAATAGATTACCGCTTCGCCTTCCGTTTTCGAGACTTAAAGGAGAAAAGTGTTGAATCTGAATTTGGTGAAGAAGTGGATGACGGCACAGGAATGAAAATATACATGCGGATGTACGGTGACCTAGATAATCCAACCATCGAATGGGATAAAACTGGACGTAAGCAACAAGCCGCAGAAAATAGAGCAGCGGAGAAAGAAACCGTTAAAGCCATGTTGAAGTCTGAATTTGGCTTGTTTAAGGCCGATTCAACGGTGAAGAACTATCAACCAAAGCAATTTCCAAAAGAGGAACTGCGCATTGAACTGTCGTCGCCTTCTACCAAACCATCGGATTCGGAGAAACCGACTGAAAAGAAAAAGCAGAAGTCCACGACAAAATCGAATAAAACGATCAATGGCTGGAAAAAGGGGTCGGAAGAGTCCAAAGAAGAAGAGATCGAATTCAATTGATAGATATTTAGTTCAAATGAAGCTCCACAGGATTTGTTTATCGTGTGGAGCTTTTGTTTTTTTGCACCATGGAGAAACACACGAATGAATTGATCAACGAATCATCGCCTTACTTGCGGCAACATGCGCACAATCCCGTCAATTGGATTCCATGGAGTGATGACCTTTTTGAACGGGCACAACGTGAAAATAAACCACTGCTGATTAGTGTAGGATATTCGGCGTGTCATTGGTGCCATGTCATGGAACGGGAATGTTTTGAAGATGAGGAGGTGGCGGCATTGATGAATACACATTTCATCAATGTGAAGGTCGATCGCGAGGAACGCCCCGATGTGGACCAAGTATATATGACGGCTGTTCAATTGATGACACAACGCGGTGGATGGCCACTGAACTGCTTCACCCTTCCCGATGGTCGCCCAGTTTATGGGGGCACGTATTTTCCGAAGGATCAGTGGATGCACATTCTACGTTCGTTAAATCATACCTTTCAGACTGACCTTGATAAGGCAGTTTCCTACGCCGAAAAACTGCATGAAGGCATTGTGCTGCATGAATTGATTGATGAACCGGCGAAAAATGAAGTCCTTTCTCAGGAAAAATTGCATGAATTGGTCTTGAGATGGTCTCGGAGCTTTGATATTTCCGAAGGTGGTGATGCCCGTGCGCCAAAGTTTCCCTTGCCCTCCAATTACCAATTCTTGTTGCACTACGGGGTACGTTTCGACCATGAAAAAACGCTGCGCCACGTGGAACTGACCTTGGATAAAATGGCAATGGGTGGAATCTATGACCAAATTGGTGGTGGATTCACGCGCTATTCAGTTGACATGCTTTGGAAGGTGCCGCACTTCGAAAAAATGCTTTACGACAATGGTCAACTTATTTCCTTGTATGCGAATGCCTACCGCCACTTTAAAAAACCGCTTTACAAACGCACCGTCTATCAAACTGTGGATTGGCTGCAACGGGAAATGATGGCTGCAGATGGATCTTTTTATGCGGCATTGGATGCTGATAGCGAAGGGGAAGAAGGTAAATTCTATTGCTGGAATCCAAGTGAAATGTCAGCTTTGCTAGAGATGAAGGATCATTGGGTTTTGGATTTCTACAACATGAACCAACGCGGATTCTGGGAAGAGGATAAATATATACCGCTTCGAATTAACACCGACACCGAAGTACTGCGCAAAATGGGGTGGGATGCTGAGGACTTAGAACATCAAATCAAACGCATCAATGGATTACTGCTGGACGAACGTTCACATCGCATTCGTCCAGGTCTCGACAACAAGCGTTTGACTTCATGGAATGCCATGGTCATTGCGGGGCTCTGTGATGCCTATGGTGCTTTCGGTGAGGAGGAATTTTTGCATTTGGCCTTGAAGAATGCGCGTTGGATTGTCCGCGAACGATTGCGCCACGGGAAATTGATGCGCAGTTCAGCAGGCGAGGGGGAGAAACAGATTCAGGGCTTTTTAGAAGATTATGCGCATACCATTGACGCCTTCATTCAGTTGTACACAATTACCTTCGATCGTGCGTGGTTGGATCATGCCTTAGAATTGTCCGAAACGGTTCGCACAGAATTTCAAGATGAGCGTAGTAAAATGTGCTATTTCACAGAGGCCAGTTCGACCTTGATTGCACGAAAAATGGACATCAACGACAATGTTCTTCCTTCAGGAAATTCCTTGATGGCGACGAATTTTTATCGATTGGGTGAACTCTTTCATAAAGAGGAATACACACGTGATGCAAGGCAGATGCTCATGAATATATACGAAGGTATGGAACAATATGGTTCGGGATATTCGGGCTGGGGCTCATTGCTCTTGCAGTTTACGTGTCCATCCTATCAATTGGCAATCGTTGGGAAGGATGTGAAAGAGATGCAACACACGTTGCTACAGGATTATTTGCCTCAAGCGATTTTTTGTGGGGGATCAGAACTTTCGCTCCCGGTCCTTCAAGACAAATCCATGACGGATGAAACGGTGGTATACGTGTGCACAGATGGCGCTTGTTTACTGCCCACGAATACCATAGATGAGGTGAGAAAACAGTTATCCAACACGAGCTATGGATAAGAATTTTAAAGGAACGGAAAAGTAAAGGTCTAAAATCCGTGCTTTGTCAGGTGAATTGGCTTCTTTTTCTTTTGTGTTTTATAGGCTCGACTTCTTTCGCTCAGATGCTCGACAACACCCAAGGTGCGGCATTCACTGACCGCCCATTTTTCAGCGCTGATTTTATTCGGTCAAATAAAATCAAAGAATTGAGGGGGACATTCACCTATAAAAAACCAGGTGAAGTGATGCGCGCTACAACCTACGAATATGTGTATTCGTTCGATGCGAATGGAAGATTAATTTCAACGTTTGAAACGCGCAAGGACGATGGAACCAAGGACACCACAGGAAATATGTATGTGTACGATGCGGAAGGTAGATTGTCTGAGCATAAAATTGGTGACGGCAAAGGATATTCAGTGACGCACTTTGATTTTGATGAACGAGGAAGAATCGTGCGCGAAACGTATAGCCGTGAATACCGAGATACCCTAGGGATTTGGCGGCGAACAGAATTAAATAGTGAGACCATGCGCTATTCAGAATTTGACAAACAGCAAAAACGAACGGTTTACAATAGTTACGGTTTGCCCTACATGGAGGAGTTTACCTATACCAATGAACTTGGCTATTTGGTGAAAAAGGAGCAACGTCTGCTCATGACAGGTGAATTGTCTACCCTTTCATACAGCTACAATGAAAAGGGACTTTTGTCTTCACTCATTACGACGCAATATGGGGTCGAAACGCCTATAGAGGAATTTCATTTTTCTTATGACCAAAATGGAAATCTCGAGGAACGCCGTGTGTACCGTGAAGGAAGGTACATAACAGAATTTGAAATCATCTACAACGAGAAAAGTCGCTTGCTGAAGTATGTGCTTACCCGCGATGTGAATAGTGACTTTCTCATGATCCTCGGGTTTAAAGAGTATTTTTTCTATTGATTTATTCTAACCCTAGAGGTTTCAACACGGGGTTTAATGCGCCATTCGGATGGTATGAATCAACCATTTTAATGTGTTACCCTATGTGTAATGATCGTTTGTCCTAGCCCCGGGTTTCAATCAGACTTTTAATGCACCATTTGGAAGGTATGAATCAACCATTTTAATGGTTTACCCCGTGTGAAATAATATCCGATAATTATTTCACCCAACGCTTCGAGAAAAATTCAAAAAGGCCGACAATCGGCAATAACATACAATAGTTGTAGAAGATGTCTTCAACTGGTATAGTAATGATCCGTGGTCCCATGATGTGATCTTCGGAATACCAAACAATCGGTTCATCCGTTACAGCCCCCGTTAAGATACCATTCACAATAAGAAATGGAATCAATGCCACTAGAAAAGTAAATACAAACTGCGCATACCACGATGGACGATTCACGAAATAAATACCAATTGTTAGAATGGCACTGACGATACACGCACTTGCTGTGTACCAGTGTTCCATGTGAGTCAAACCAAATATAAATCCGGCAAGGGTGAAACCAAAAGCAAAGAAGTGTGAAAATTTGGAGAGTTTAACTTTTGGGAAGTAAGCCTTCAAGACTTCGTGCACAAAAACGCAGGCAAAGGGTACGACGAGAAAGAAACTTACCTCCTCATAAGGCAAATGTCCGAGCTTCTGCCCGAAAATATAGCGGTCGGTAAAACCCCAAATCTTTTGAATGGTGAAGTATTCATCCCAAATGAGAAAGGCAAAGGCAACAATCAGGATTGCAGGGAAAAGCGCGCGAAAATGGGTGTAAAAATGAACTTTTTTATCAAAACTCAATGCCAAAGGACCAACGATGGTGGCAACAATCACCCAAGCATAAAGACTCATTCGCTCGCTGCTTTGTTTCTGTAATAGCGTTTCGCTTCGATAAAATACTTTTTAGGAACTAGAAGCATTCCAAAGCACTCGCCATCTTCCTTGCCGCGGTATTTGTGGTGAACCTTGTGGGCTTTGCGGATGGCCATGAAATAGGCATTGTCGATATCGCGCAACCACTTAAAGCGGCGATGGATGTAGACGTCATGCACCATGAAATAAGCAAATCCATAAGCCGCAATGCCATAGCCAATCCATACGGGAACATACTGGTTATAAATCATACCAAGCATGATGCATAGCCATGATGGAATGGCATAAATTAAAAAGAACACATCGTTGCGCTCAAAGAATCCAGGTTCTTCCACATGGTGGTCAGAATGAAAATGCCACATGAAACCGTGCATCACAAATTTGTGCGTTGCCCAAGCCATGAATTCCATGCCCAAAAATGCTGCGATTAAAATGAAAGGTCCCCACCAATACATACTAGAAAATATTCAGAATTAAAAAGAATAAGGTCATAATTATCAACAAGCCATTTGCTACTTTGTTCGATTCTACGGCTTTCGCCTTAAAATTAATCCATTGCAATGGAAAAGCAAT
>CALPWQ020000028.1 GCA_943327315.2 Chitinophaga pinensis | reverse complement strand
GCCAAGAGGTAGTCTTCGGTGGTAGTTGCCAAAGCATCCAATTGGGCATCCCAGTCTGCAAAACCAAAGAAAATCTCAATGGTTTGAATGGTTGCTCGATTATAAAAAGTTTGTGCCGTTGCAGTCATTCCAATAAAGGCTGCAAAGAAGCAGGAAAGAAATAATTTATTCATTTTCTGATTTTAAATTGTTCGCAAGTTAGATTCTTTTGACTTCTTAACCTTGCGTTAACATTTGTTTTTTTAAAATAAAAAAACGCCCCCGAAAGAGCGTTTCAAATTAAGTGCCTGATTATTAAATATCTATCTTCGCGTATTTTGCGTTTTTCTCGATGAACTCACGACGAGGTGGAACATCATCTCCCATCAACATGGAGAAGATTTGGTCACACTCTGCGGCATTTTCGATTGTTACTTGACGCAATGTACGTGACTCCTTGCACATTGTCGTTTCCCACAACTGCTCAGCGTTCATTTCACCAAGACCCTTGTACCGTTGAACATTCACTGAGGTTTCACTTCCACCACCTTTCAACTCTTGAATGAGGCGATCACGCTGATCTTCATTCCAAGCATAATCGGATTTGGTTCCTTTTTTCACTTGATACAATGGAGGCGTCGCAATGTACACGTATCCATTCTCAATCAATTCCTTCATGTAGCGGAACAAGAAGGTAAGAATCAAGGTTTCGATATGCGATCCATCGACATCGGCATCACACATGATGATGATCTTGTGGTAGCGTAATTTTTCAATGTTTAAAGCTTTCGAATCCTCCTCTGTTCCGATGCGAACACCCAAAGCGGTGTAGATGTTTTTAATCTCTTCATTTTCGAAAATCTTGTGTTGCATCGCTTTCTCTACATTCAAAATCTTACCGCGCAAAGGCATAATCGCTTGGAAGTGACGATCGCGGCCTTGCTTCGCCGTTCCACCCGCCGAATCTCCCTCGACAAAGAAAATCTCACATGCTGCTGGATCTTTTTCAGAACAGTCAGCCAATTTCCCTGGAAGTCCAGAACCCGTCAGTACACTTTTGCGTTGCACCATCTCGCGCGCTTTACGCGCAGCGTGACGTGCGCGCGCAGCAAGAATCACTTTATCAACAATGATTTTAGCCTCAGCCGGGTGCTCTTCTAGGTATGCAGACAACATTTCAGAAACAGCCTGACTAACAGGTGCAGTCACCTCGCGGTTACCCAGTTTGGTCTTCGTTTGTCCCTCAAATTGAGGCTCTTGAACTTTAACAGAAACAACAGCGGTCAATCCTTCGCGGAAGTCATCCCCATCAATTTCAATTTTTTCCCTCGTCAACATGCCCGATTCTGTGGCGTATTTCTTCAAGGTATTGGTTAAACCACGACGAAAACCAGAAAGGTGTGTTCCACCCTCGTGCGTATTGATGTTGTTTACATATGCTTGAATGTTCTCTGTATAGGATGTATTGTACGTCAATGCCACTTCAACAGGAATTCCCTCGCGCTCACCTTCAAAATAGATCACGTCTGAAATCAATGACTCGCGGTTGCGGTCGAGGTACTGAGCAAACTCTCTCAATCCACCCTCAGAATGAAACGAAGTGGTCAAGTGCTTCCCATCATCATCTGTCTCACGCAAGTCTGTCAGCGTAATGGTGATTCCTTTGTTCAAGAACGCCAACTCGCGCATTCTTGCCGCAATTGTATTGTAGTTGTATTCTGTATTATCGAAGATGCTTGCATCCGGCTTGAAAGTTACAGTCGTTCCTGTTTCTTCGCTTTCACCGATTACTTTTACATCATACAAAGGCTTCCCGATGCTGTATTCTTGTTCATATACTTTTCCATCACGACGCACCGTTGCACGCAAATGAATCGAAAGTGCATTTACACACGAAACCCCTACGCCGTGAAGTCCACCAGAAACCTTGTAGGTATCCTTATCGAACTTGCCACCCGCGTGGAGGACAGTCATTACAACTTCAAGGGCTGATTTCTTTTCTTTGGTGTGCATTGCCGTAGGAATTCCACGACCGTTGTCACGCACAGTGACTGAATTGTCTTCATTGATCCATACATCAATTGCGTTACAATGTCCCGCCAACGCCTCATCAATTGAGTTATCAACGACTTCGTATACAAGGTGATGTAAACCTCTCACGCCGACATCACCAATATACATCGCTGGACGCTTGCGAACCGCCTCTAAGCCCTCAAGGACTTGGATGTTATCCGCTGAATACTGGTCTTTTTTCACTTCTTCACTCATCGTAATCCTTATTTTTGGATAGTTAGTTGTTCAACAGGCAAAAATAAGAAAACACGAGGGTTTAGCGGCAAGGATAAGTCCGTCAGTAAGGTGAACTTATCAACAAAATATTAACGAGAAAAGACCGAGAGTTACTTCTTCGTAATCCACTCAATAATTTGCGGATCGTTTGGCAATGTACGCGGTGAAATCACTTGTTCCAACTCTCCTTTTTCATTGATCAAATATTTCTGGAAGTTCCAAGCCACTTGGTTATCTTCCAATCCATTCAAAGACTTCGTGGTTAAAAATTTGTACACCTCATGCATGTCCGAACCTTTCACTGAAATCTTGCCCATCATAGGAAAAGTTACGCCGTAATTTTTCTTGCAGAACGATTCGATTTCTTCATTTGAACCTGGTTCTTGCGCCATGAAGTTATTTGCTGGAAATCCAACAATGACGAAATTCTGGTCTTTGTATTCTTTATACAGGGCCTCTAACTCCTCATACTGTGGGGTTAAACCACATTTTGAAGCGGTGTTCACCACCATGATTTTCTTTCCTTTGAGGGATGAAAAGTCGAAATCCTTTCCATTGATGTCTTTCACGGTGAACTGGTGAATTGTTCCTTTCTCCTCGCCTACGAAGGCCATTGCTGCAAATACGACTGCCATTGCTATAACTAATTTCATTTGTCTTGTTTTGATTTCAAACAAATTTAAGGAAACAATGTTCGCTATCTTGCATCAATTGGAAACCTTTTTCGAAATTGAACGAATAATTGAGCGATGAAAACGATTTGTCTTAGTATTGTATTTTCCGTTTTGACCTTAGCATCAATGGCGCAGTCTACACTCTCTGGCAATTGGCAAGGACTACTTATTCGCGATGGCGCAACGATTCAACAATCCACAATCATCTATCTAAGTCTCCCATCGAGCGAAAAGGAATTCATTGGAAAAACGAGAGAAGAAATCTTCGAAACCGAACTTTTTGCCGTAAAAAAAATGAAAGGCAGTGCCAACGGGAAAAACATGAGCTTTCAACAAACATTCATCGAAAAAAAGAAAACGAACAGCAAAACCATATGGTGCATGCTTTCTGCTACATTGACTTACACTGACAGCACAGGGTATTTGGAAGGAAGATATACAAGTACTGATTGCCGAAGCAGCAGGGGTAAAATTATTTTGTACCGTTCAACGGAAGCCTTTCCAGATATCGAAAAATCACCTCCATCGCAGACTTGGTTCTCTACTTTTGTTTCTGATTATGGCAAAGGATATTTTTCTCCAGAAATACGAAAAAAGGAACGCGACAATTTTAAATTCCTTCCGATTTATTTTGAATATGACCTCGCTGAAATAAAACCTGAATACCACGACTTTCTCATTCGTCTGATCCGCGTTGTCAATGGCCATTCTGATTTGCGCATTAAGGTCACTGGGCACACAGATGCAGACGGTTCTGACCACTATAACCTTGACTTATCTAAAAGGCGTGCAGAGGCGATTATTCAATTCTTCACCACTCATGGACTTTCCAAGGATCGACTAGAAATCGATTTTAAAGGGGAAAGCGCACCAGTCGACGATAATTTAACACCAGAGGGCAAGCAACACAACCGACGTGTTGACTTCTCTTTTATTTAATTGTTGTGATTGTGTTTGGTTTTTTTCTTGAAGACAATTCTAGGATAATTCCTAAGGTAGGCTGCACAATTCCTGAAGTGTTCTTAATGAATTTCGTCTTGTAGCGAGTTGGATCATTTGGATCTGTAATCGGCTGACCATTCGCATCTTTCTCTAGCAAAAGAATCGGCGCCACTGTTGTTTTATACCCGTACAAATTTTGAATGTCCAAGTAAAAGTTCATCGAAAATTTCGGCAAAAAGATTTTCTTGTCCACACGCATATTCAATTGATGGTAGTTCGATTCGCGCATGGTGTTTAGTAAGTTGTAATTCAACACGCCTTGACCATTCACATCCCACACCTGCTTTAAGCTTGATGTTGCCACATCGATCGGTGTATATGGCGACCCACCTGAAAACAACCAACGGAAGCCTACTTCCCAACCTTTTTTGAAACGCTTTCCACCCGTAATCGAAACGATGTGGCGACTGTCCCAAGAGGATGGAATATAGCTCCCATTTTTATCCTTGAATTCTGATCGAACAAAGGTATATGCCACAATTCCATAGAAGCCTTTGATCATTTTTTGCTGATAAAGGAATTCAGCACCAAAGGCCCTGCCTGTCGAAATTGATTTCACTGCTTCATTACCCACAACCCCGAAATCAGAGCCTTGGTTGGCTAGGGAGATGGAGTCGTTGAGGGAGAATGGATAGCGGCTATAGCCTTTGTAAAATCCTTCCACCGTGAATCGGGATGAGAACTTTGTCAAATACTCTGTACCCAGAACGAAATGATCTGCACGAATGTACTGCACGTCATTTTCTTTGTTGACTAAGGTTCCTGCCGCATCTCTAAAACCTAAAATCGTATAGGAAGGAAGCTGATGGAATCGCGCCACATTGGCATTGATCGACAAACGCTCATTCACACGATAGCTGGCCGAAATCATGGGTGACAATTGATCCAAAGGATTCATGAGCGACTTTGAATAATTGCTGACATCGCTTCGTAGACCAAGGGAAAGATTCAATCGTTCGCCAAATAATTTCCTGTTCACTTGCGCAAACATCGACCCTTTACTGAGGTACAAATCTGATGTGTAATCAACCGTTATCGGCAATCCTTGCACAATGATATTGTTGTAAGTCTGGTTGTTGTAACGCGCGTATTCGTACCCAAATCCGGCAGTCAATTTCCAACCATTTTTGGAATACACATGTTCAAATCTGAATTTATTTTCCGCTTCAAAGGACGAATAATCCAAGATCTTGTTTGCTTCTGTTTCGATGTTTCCAGCGTAACGGCGAGAGGTGTTTTTTAGCATGTTTCTGCTCACCACAACTGTTTGGTAGGATCGCTTCGAATAATGCAACCAATTCACCCCGAAGGTATAATTCCATTGACCCTGAGAAGGAATGTTTCCTAAAATAAATTCATTGTATTCCTTCTTGTCGGGATCAGTAACTTTCTCATTCACCTTTGAATTCAGTCGAAATTGATCGAAGGCACCAAGTCCTAAGAAAGTAATTTTGTTTTTGTCGTTGAGCTTCACGTTGATCTTGTATTGTGAATCGTTGTAAGTTGGCAAGAATGGCAATTGCAACGCAGAGAACAAAAACTGAAGGTATGAGCGTCGTGCTGAAAAGATGAAATCTGCTTTTTTTCCAAGTGGACCATCCAAGGTCAGGGCCACATCGCTAGACCCCAATGCAAAGTTGGTGATTAGGGCATCCGGATTTCCGTCCTTTTGTTTGAATGCGATTACTGAACTTAACCCATTTGCCCGACTTGATGGAAATGCCCCAGAATAAAAGTCTACCTCACGGATAAAGTTGACATTCAATAAGCCAACAGGACCACCACTCGACCCTTGTGTAGCGAAGTGGTTGATGTTTGGAACTTCGATGCCGTCGAGGTAAAACTTATTTTCACCTGGCGATCCACCGCGAATGATGATGTCGTTTCTGAATGTCGCACGAGAAGCTACACCAGGAAAGGCCTGCAGCACCTTGCTCACGTCTCTATTCGCCCCAGGAAGACGCTCCACTTCCGTCGCATTCAATGTTTTTAAGGAAACAGGAGACTCGTCCTTTCGAACAAAAGGAGAAGCTTTCGCTATCACTTCCTCCTTGTCAACGATGATCATTTCCATAGGAAAACTCAGATCAACCGTTCGGGCATTCGTTACTGTAACTTCGTTGATCAAGAAATCTTGAAAGCCCGACACACTCGCTTTGAAGTTGTAAACTCCTGGAGATAGGCCATTGATTTCAAAAGTTCCATCATCAAGTGAAACAGCTCCTTTTTGCTGATCAACAACGATAACCTTGGCAAAAGGCAGAGGTTCATTGTTTAATGCATTAAAAACTCTACCCATTACTTTTCCTGACTGCGCAAAGAAGAGCATAGGGAATAGTAAGCAAAATATTAGGAGTGTTGATTTTTTCATTCCACTAAAAATTTCTTTTTTTGAATAAACAATAAACACCCTGTAATGTTTAGAATACTAAAGAATTATTTCATCTTTATTCTACGCGCACCCATTTTTGCGTGCGGTACAAGGGACCGATGTAGCCACGAACATTCAACAAGTTGGCATTTCCTTCCACCAACCACATTTTGACGGTATAGATTTTCCCGATTTCTGGATCGACAATCGTGCCCCCTTCCCATTCTTCACCATCCCATTTCAAACTTCGCACAATTTGCAATCCTACTAGCGGTTGATCTTTTCGGTCATCCGTACATTTTTTACATTTAGGATCGTCTTCGCGGCCTTCACGGGGAAATAAGTAAATGATTTTCCCATATAGCTTTCCATCCACCTTGTACAATTCAACAATTGATTTTTTCTTATTTGTTTCGTCATCAATGGTAATCCATTTTCCCACACACGATTGCGAAAACGAGTTCAACGAAGCAAATAGAGCAATGATGAAAATAAATTGTTTCATGGTTTTTTAGTTTAAGTTGATTGCCAAAAATACGACTTGTCTCTTTATTTTTTCTACGAAGAACAAATTTTAATGAAATTTTTTAAAAGTTGATCTCCCAGAGGCGTCAACACAGATTCAGGATGAAATTGAATGCCATAGATACGTTCAGAACTGTTTTCTATCGCCATAGCAACGCCATTTTCGGAGCGGGCAATACATGTCAAGTGTTCCTGATTTTCGAGATCCACAGCCCAACTGTGGTACAATCCAGCGTCAAACTTATTCGGCATGTTTTCCAACAACTCAGAAACATGATGAACAGCCACTTCAGCAACAACACCATGCTGCACGTGATTAAGGTTGTAAAGTGGCAGCTTGTAATGCCTTGCAATTCCTTGCATACCGAGGCATACACCTAACAATGGACGTTTCCCTTCAGCCATTGCGATTACTGACATCATTGATTTCTTTTCTTCGGGCAAGCCTGGACCTGGTGAAAGCACAATGCCGTCATAGGACAAGATGAGTTCATCTGTAAAAAGTGTCCCATCCTCTACAACCTCAATATCAGCACCGAGTGATTCCAAGATGTGGTAGAGGTTAAACGTAAACGAATCCTTAAAATCGACCAATAACAGTCTCACTGGTTTGCGCATATTTTGTTAAACTTGCACAAAGTTAATAGAACTTCGAGCAGCTGGATTGCTCATTTTACATCAATCCGAAATAAAAGTCATGAAAACTGTCATTCAAATTCCAGGAGCTCCGGCACCACTAGGCCCATATAGCCAAGCCATACTTTCCAACAACACCTTGTATGTGAGTGGACAAATTCCACTTGACCCTTACACGGGTGAATTGGTCACTTCCGACATTGCAAGTGCGACCCACAGGGTGTTAAAAAACATCAGCGCCTTGATTTCAGAAGCGGGCATGACCTTAGACCATGTCGTAAAGTGCAGCATATTTTTAAAGGACATGAATGACTTTGCAGTGGTTAATGAGGTCTACGCATCCTATTTCACAGCACTTCCACCTGCGCGCGAAACTATTCAGGTCGCCAAGTTGCCCTTGGATGTATCGATTGAAATTTCGTGCATAGCAGTGATCGATTGAGCGTGAATAAAGTACCTCAATACAGCATTTCTGTCATCATTGTAAATTACAATGTTGAGTTTTTCCTAGAGCAATGCCTCAATTCTGTGCGCAAAGCAATGGAAGGCATCAATGGACAAGTATTCGTGGTTGACAACAATTCGATCGACGGTTCTGTGGACATGGTAGGCACTAAATTTCCAGAGTATACACTCATCGATAACAAGGAGAATCTTGGATTTTCCAAGGCAAACAATCAAGCGATACGTCTTTCGGATGCCAAATACATCCTGTTGCTGAATCCAGACACGGTGGTCGAAGAAGATACATTTTCAAAGGTCATTGATTTTATGGATGCACATGAAGATGCTGGTGGACTTGGTGTACGTATGGTCGATGGAAAGGGAGTTTTCCTGCCCGAATCGAAACGCGGACTTCCCACTCCCGCTGTGGCCTTCTACAAAATATTTGGGCTGTCGCGCATATTTCCAAAATCGAAGCGCTTTGGGACCTACCACTTGGGCTATTTGAGTGAATTCGAAACAAATGAAATCGACATACTTAGCGGAGCATTCATGCTGATGCGCAGTGAAGCCCTAGAAAAAGTAGGCTTACTCGACGAGGCATTTTTCATGTATGGTGAGGACATCGATCTTTCGTACCGCATTCAAAAAGGAGGCTACAAGAATTATTATTTTCCTAAAACGCGGATTATCCATTACAAAGGAGAAAGCACCAAGAAAAGTTCGGTCAATTACGTGTTCGTATTCTACCGTGCCATGGTCATCTTTGCACGGAAACATTTTTCACAAAAAAATGCGTGGCTCTTTTCCTTCCTGATCAATGCAGCCATATACTTTCGGGCTTCCTTAGCCATTGTTTCTCGATTTATTCGTCGGGCCACTCTTCCTATCATTGACTTTATGATCATTTGCTTCGGTCTTATTGCCTTGACCGATCGGTGGAAAAACGTTGACATTCACTTTCCTTCAGAAATCATTCAAATTGCAATCCCCGCGTATACCTTGGTTTGGATCATCGCACAGCTTTTTGTTGGCAGCTATGACAAGCCATTGAAATTCATCAAGTTCATCAAAGCAAGTGTTCCGGGAACCATTTTCATTTTAGTCGTGTATGCCCTCTTGCCAAAAGATTGGCAGTTTTCGCGTTTATACATTCTACTCGGTGCCGCATGGACCATAACGTATTACTTCATTTCACGCCTGTTTTTACATTTTTCCATTGGGCAATCATTCAGCCTGAAGGGCACGAAATCGCGTTCTTTTGCTGTTGTCGGGAAAAGTGACGAATACGAACGTGTAAAGGCATTATTGATTCAGACCTATCCAAAAATCGAGTTGATTGAGCATGTATCCGCCGGTACTGACAAAGAAGCGGGATCTGTAGGGACGATTGGTCAGCTTGATCAAATCGCACACATTCACAACATTGATGAAATTGTATTCTGTGCACGAGACACAAGTGCAAGAGAGATCATCAGTTGGATGACTGAAATTGATTCAACAGGTCTTGATTTTAAAATTGCTCAACCCGATAGCCTTTCGCTCATTGGCAGCAATTCCATTGAAACTGCTGGAGATCTTTACGTTTTAAACATCGACGCAATCAGTAAACCTGAAAATCGCAGGGCCAAGCGGTCCTTTGATTTCATTGTTGGAATTCTTTTGTTGCTTGGATATCCTATTCTGGTTTGGGCTTATGCATCAAAAATTCAGATGCTAAAAAATGTAGTGTACATCATTGCTGGCAAACGATCTATTGTGGGGTATGGTGAGCGAACTGCATCATCCCAACGCGTTCTTCCCCGCTTAAAACCAGGAGTGCTTTCACCTTCTGACGCGCTTTCTGTTCCAGACCCTTCCATATCCGACAAACTCGATTTAATTTATGCCAGAGATTACCGCACATCCAACGATCTTTCCATTCTACTGAAAGCATGGAGAAAACTCGACCGATAAAAGCACTTGTCCTCTTGTTGAAATTGAATTTTACATTACTTTTGTCCTCGTTATAAAAAACATATTCCAATACGGAAATTATGGCACAGATAGAAATCCGACTCCCGAAGATGGGAGAAAGTGTTACCGAAGCGACCATTACAAATTGGTTAAAGAATGTCGGCGACAAAGTCGAAATCGACGAGCCTTTGGTTGAAGTCGCAACCGACAAAGTGGATAATGAATTGCCTTCCGAAGCAGGGGGTATTCTTGTAAAACAACTTTTTGACAAAGATCAAGTCGCGCAAGTTGGAGATGTCATTGCCATCATTTCAACTGCCGGAGCCGACACAACTGTTTCTGCCCCGGCAACTGTCACACCCGTTGCAGAAACAGTTGCTTCAGTTCAAGTCAACAATGAATCCAACGAAATTGATTCCGAAGACCTTGACAAAAATGGCCCATCGGGCAAGTTCTATTCCCCACTTGTGCGCAGCATTGCTGAAAAAGAAGGCATCGGAATGAATGAACTTGAGTCTATTTCTGGAACTGGTCAAGGAGGTCGAGTAACGAAGAAAGACATACTCTCACACATTGAAACTCGCGGGTCTGCTCCTTCAACCGCAACACCTAAAACCGTTGTCGAGGCACCAAAAGCAACCGCGATACAAGAAAACGCTACACATGCACACATCAAAGGTCCGATCGTCATTCCAAATCCGGGAGATGAAATCATTGAGATGGACCGCATGCGTAAGTTGATCGCTGAGCACATGGTAATGTCTGTGCATGTTGCACCGCACGTTACCTCATATGTTGAGGCCGATGTAACAAACATTGTTAACTGGAGAAACAAAGTAAAGGGTGATTTCTTGAAGCGAGAGAATGAGAACATTACGTTCACGCCTATTTTCATTGAAGCCATTGTGAAAGCCATTAAAGACTTCCCAATGATCAATGTGTCTGTAAGTGGAACGACGATAATTAAGCGCAAAGACATCAACATTGGAATGGCCGCAGCACTTCCTTCGGGGAATTTAATTGTTCCTGTGATCAAAAAGGCCGATCGATTGAATTTGGTTGGAATAACGAAAGCAGTGAACGAGTTGGCAAACAATGCGCGAAACAACAAGTTAAAACCTGAAGATATACAAGGTGGTACATTTACAGTAACGAATGTTGGAACATTTGGAAATGTGATGGGAACTCCCATTATCAATCAACCACAAGTGGCCATTTTGGCGATTGGTGCGATCCGAAAAGTACCGGCGGTGATTGAAACACCTGATGGAGATTTTATCGGCATCCGTCAAAAGATGTACTTGTCTCATTCATACGACCACCGTGTTGTAGATGGATCCTTGGGTGGCCAATTTGTTCGCAGAGTAGCTGACTACCTAGAACAATTTGATGTCAATAGAGAATTTTAATTTAAGAGCAGCTTCGGCTGCTTTTTTACTTTATGGACTAAAAAAGTTGTGTTTTAGCTTCCGAAATTTAGTTTACGCCAATTGAATAAATTATTAAATTTCCATTCAAAAACCGACATTTGATGATCTATTTCGTAGTTAATTACTACTTTAGAGCCCGAATATCTGTTCGTGTCATTTTTTTATTTATCGAAGAAAACGTCGGATACGTGAAAATTAATTTAATCCCATAGTACATGAAAGGCATTTTTTTGCTCGTTTTCAGTTCGTTGTTCATCAGTTTATCATTGACTGCGCAGAAAACAGATGATCAAGTTCGCATGTTTATAGACATAAGTTCTGAGGACGAATTGGTGCGTGAGAATTCAGCAATGATTCAAGACAATTACTTGTATCAGGCAGAAATGATTGCAAATAAGCTCGTGTCAATAAACCCTGAATCGCCCAACTACAATTACCGTAAAGGATATTTAATGATGAGGGTTCAGCACAACTATGCTGGTGCTATACCTTTTCTTGAAAAGGCTGTGACAAATACAGATGTAAACTTCGACTCCTACAGTTCAAAAGAGAAAAGCGCACCAATCGATGCATTATTTCACTTGGCGACGTGCTACCACTCAACTATGCAAATGGACAAAGCGATTGAATTTTACACGAATTTCATTGCTGCATCAAAAACCACATCTGAATTGATTAAAGTAGCAAAACTGGGAATTGAACAATGTGCGGTAGCCAAAAATGCTGTGAATAATCCTGTGAATGTGATTTTAAAGAATGTTGGGAACTCCATCAACAGTAAAGATCCAGAGTATGCCCCAGTCGTTTCATTGGACGGTACTTCACTTTTCTTTACATCGAAAAGAGCATGGGAAAAAGGTAAATCGGACGAATTCCGTGACCCTATACGGAATCAAAACCCCGAAGACATCTATGTGAGTTATATGAATGATGATTCAACATGGACTTCTCCAAACCGAATCCCATTTTGTCAGCCTGGAAATAACGAAGCTACAATGGCTGTAAGTGTTGACGAACGCAGAATATACATTTACGAGGACTCAACAGGATCCGGTGACATCTACTACTCTGATTTTTACTCGGGTAAATTCAATAATATCACATTCTATGATGCACTTTCGGTTAATTCAGAGTTCTGGGAAACTCATTGCATGGTTTCTTCGGATGGTTCTCGTATGTTCTTCACTTCTGATCGCCCAGGTGGATATGGAGGAAAAGACATTTACCTTTCTCAACGAATCGATGAAACAACGTGGAGTGCACCCGTAAACCTTGGGCCAAGAATAAATGGACCCAACGATGAGGACGCACCTTTCGTTTCTATCGACAACCGGATGTTGTACTTCGCAACAAATGGAAACCGAAGTATGGGTGGTTATGACATCATGGTATGTGACCTACTCGAAGATGGATCATGGTCAGAGGCAAGAAACCTCGGACATCCATTCAACTCAACGGAAGATGATTTGTTCTACACCACAACCATTGATGGACTTCGTGGATTCATGACCACGTCTCGTAAAGGTGGAATGGGTGACAAAGACATTTACGAAATTCAAAATGATTTCCTTGGTGTTCAAAATGTTGCTGTGTTTAAAGGATCAATCAAGACAACTGACAACAGCACTCTTCCTGAAGATTTTGCCATAAACGTTCGTTTGACATGTGACGATTGTGAGCCAATGGAACAAAACCGAAACATCTTTCCTCGTTTGCGCGATGGTCAGTTCATGACCGGTCTTAAGCCATGCAAAACGTATCAAATTTCTTACATGAACGCTACAGACAATGCAGTGATTTATGAAGAAACATTCACAACAAAGTGCAATGTGAATTACCAAGAGATTGTCCGCAACTATATCCTTGACGTGAAGAACAAACAGTTCGTCTTCCCTAAAGATACGGTGCAGGAAATCGATCCTGTGATTGCTTCAACACACAAAAATGTGGAGTTCATTCACTACTTTGACTACAACAAAAACAAGTTGTACACGAACCGTGGCGATTTGAAAGATTTCGTCAAACAAGTTGAAAAACAATTGAAGGATGGTCGCGAGAAGATAACCATCAACATTTACTCTTCTTCTTCGAAAGTGCCAACAAAAACATATGAGTCGAACGAAAACCTTGCGAAAATTCGCGCGGAAAACATGAAGTATGACTTAACGACCTATTTTGACAACATCCCTGAATTGAAAGGTAAGGTGAATGTTGTTATTGTTACTACCATTGTTGATGGACCAGAGTACAACAAAGACTTTAGGGACAAAGACAAGTACAAGCCTTACCAATTTGTAGGGTTGAAAACAGAATAATACACACTCCAACCATAGAAAGTCCGGTATTTCCGGACTTTTTTTATGACACCAATCCGCTGACGCATGCAACTTAAGCTCACCCGCCCAATCGCCATTTTCGACCTCGAAACAACAGGCTTAAACATTACAAGCGACCGCATCGTAGAAATTGCGATTATTCGTGTAGAAATTGACGGTTCAGAAAGTGAATACCTGCGTCGCGTAAACCCAGAAATGCCCATTCCGGCAGAAGTCAGTGCCATTCATGGAATTTTTGAAGCTGATCTTGTTGACGCACCCACCTTTGCTGAAATTGCAGAAGAAGTGGTTGCATTCATTGGTGACTCCGATTTGGCAGGATACAATTCCAATAAGTTTGATATTCCTGTTCTTGCTGAAGAACTGATGCGTGCAGGATCGGACTTCGATGTCGCTTCACGACGTTTTGTGGATGTGCAGAACATTTTTCACAAAATGGAACAACGCACACTAGCTGCCGCCTATCAATTCTATTGCGAAAAGCCGATGGAGAACGCCCACAACGCCCTTTATGATGCACGTGTAACATTGGATGTGTTTCGCTCACAACTCGATCGCTACAACACCTTGGAAAACAATGTGGACTACCTTTCTGCCTTTTCGAAAGCAGGAAATTACAATTTGCTCGATTTTGCTGGTCGTTTGGCAATCAATGAGCACGGGGAAGCCATGTATAACTTTGGCAAACACAAGGGAAAAACCATACGTGACGTGATGCGCAGTGAACCAGGGTACTACGGGTGGATGTTGGATGCCGATTTCCCCCTTTACACTAAAAAGTGTCTGCGCGTCGAAATGGACAAACTGAAAGCGGAACGCGAAGGAGCCAAGAAAGAAGATGACCACACTGATTTAAATGCAAAGTTGGAAGCACTAAAGAATAAATTCAAATAAGATGAAAATCATTTGTATCGGAAGAAATTACGCAGATCATGCAAAAGAAATGAATGCAGAGGTTCCTACTGTACCCGTTTTCTTTATGAAGCCAGATACGGCACTATTGAAAAATGGCCAAGATTTCTATTATCCTGACTTTACTTCTGACTTGCACTACGAATGTGAACTCGTATACCGTATCAATAAGGCGGGGAAAAATATTCAAGCCAAGTTTGCACATAAATATTACTCGGAGATGACGCTTGGCATTGACTTCACTGCGCGCGACCTCCAACAAGAATGCAAATCGAAAGGTTTGCCTTGGGAAATTTCAAAATCATTCGAAAACAGTGCACCAATTTCAGATGTATTTCAACAAACAGATCGCATTAACCCTAAAGAAATATCGTTTGAATTGCGAAAAAATGGTGACGTCGTTCAACACGGTCATTCGCAAGATATGATTTTCTCTATCGATGAAATCATTGCCTACATCTCTCGGTTCATGACCTTAAAAACGGGGGATTTAATTTATACCGGCACTCCTCAGGGTGTTGGCCCAGTAGGTATTGGCGATGTATTGGAAGGAAGTCTAAACGGTCAAGAGATGTTCAGATTCGAAGTCAAATAAGTCACTTGCCTTTTGCGCGAATCACAATCATCACGGTGTAAAGCATGATTTTGAAATCAAGCGCTAAGGAGCGATTCTTTAGGTACAAAAGATCAAACTTCATTCGTTGAAGCATTTGCTCTACATTTTCTGCATACCCATATTTCACCTGCCCCCAAGAGGTAATTCCAGGACGCACTTTCGTCAGGTGCAGGTATTGCGGTTCAAATTCAACAATCTTATCAATGTAATACTGTCGTTCAGGGCGAGGTCCAACCAAGGACATATCGCCTTTAATCACATTGATAAATTGAGGAAACTCATCCAAACGCAACTTGCGCATGAATCTTCCTATTGGTGTAATCCTGGGATCGTTGGATGAAGACAGTTGAGGCCCACTTTTCTCTGAATCAATAAACATCGTTCGAAACTTAATGATTTTGAAAGATTTCCCATTTCTCCCTACTCGTTCCTGAAAGAAAAAGACAGGTCCAGGAGATGACATTTTTACTGCGATTGCCAAGATTACGAATACAGGAACCAGAAGAACTATCGCAATCACCGATAAAAAAACATCCAGAAAACGTTTGATGGCTTGCTGCCAAACGGGCATTGAGTCGGCATTGACTTCAATCAGTAATGTCCCAAAAAGGTTAGTCATTTTTACCGACCCCGAAAGGATATCGTACAAATCTGGAAGAATATTCACACGTATCCCTCCCCCATCAAAGCGAGAAACAATAGACCTTAACTTTTCATGATCTGTGCTTTCCAGTGCGATAATCACCTCTTCTACGGGATAATTCCTGAGCACCGTTTCCAGATCATTTAAATGTCCAAGATATGGAAGTCGGTCATCGAGGAGTTTATCTACCCCATTGATATTGATAAACCCGATAAATTCATGAATGGACTTGGGCATGGAAACAATCTCATTGTAAATATCCACGGCCTTATCACTTCCGCCGATGAGCAATGTTTTAAATCGGTACTTGCCCGAATGGATTCGATTCACCAGAATGGATGAAAAAACCAATCGTGGAATGAAACTGAACGAAAAATGAATGAGAAATAGGAAGATTACCGATCGATAATACTGCTGATATTCGACGATGGCATCATCCAACAATAAAGCAAAAAAGATGGCCACACTTCCAATAAATGTTGCGGCAAAGGAGAGGTTGAAGATCCGGAGTCGGTAAATGCGCTTGATGTCGTGGTAAGTCCCTTGAAGATAATACAAGAGTACCCATAAAATGGGAACGAGAATCATCCCCATGTAAAATGGGGTATTCACGGTAAATTCACTATGCTCAATGGATGTTTTTCTAAAATAATAAAAGCAAAACCAAGCTGCGGAGGCGGTGATCCAATCAATCAAGATTAAAATAAAGACCAAAAACCGATACTGCATGATTAAAAATGGACCACTTTAATGTTGTCAATAATGATTATCCCTTCTGTATCTCCTTCATCGAGGAGGGCCTGGAAAGACTGTTCAAAATATGTCCCAGCAGGAGAATTGGAAATGAGTTCCTTCAAGTCGATGTAAATCTTCTTCCATTTCACTGTGGAGGGATCTTGGTCATTCAACCGATAGTTCGTGTTGTTCTTAATGGAAGTGGATGAAACCCATAAAAGTCCAGTGATCACATTATTTGTGTTGTAATAATCGATTTCGAGATAAACTTCTTGACCACGTGGCAAATTCGCTTCATTCACCGATTCAAAGTTGGTGTAGGCAATCCAAGTTGTGTCCGTTTGGTTTAGATTGACAAACCCATAAAAATTGCCCCATTGTAAAATTGTTGGATCGTTTCCTTGTGACATTTGTGTCGCTGAATTTGGGTCGTTCAAAAGTTTAATGGCAGGATCTTCAAAGTCTTCAATGGCAAATCGCACCATTGACGAATAGCGTGTAATTGGGTTGATTTGTAAGGTTTGATTTTGTACCAAGGTGGTATTGATTTCATAGCGCTCCACAAATGGATATATTTTTTTTGTTGCTGAAACTCCGTTGTTTCGTATCGCTGGATAGACTTTAATGTTCACCGCTCCGGACTTCAACACTGGAATTCTCACTGTATCAGAAACTTGAAAAACTCCGATTAACTCATCATTGACGTACACCCATGCATCCGAAAAAGAGTGCGTCAATTCACCTGTGGGATACTGGGAATTTGAATTCGCGACCAAGGTCCAAGGTGTAATTTCGATCCATGAAGGGTCCGGATTGTTTTTGATGCATGAGTTCAACATCAATCCAGCAATCACAAAAAGAAAAAACTGTTTCATAAGCGAGTCCTTAACGACAAATTTTATATGTTATTGCCTAAAATACGTGGCGAATTGACATTAATTTTCTCAATAATCTGATGCGCCACTTCCAAGGCTAGAGCACCTGCTTCAAGCGGCACGGGCGGCACCTCATCATTCATTATGGACAGTGCAAAGGCCTGAAGTTCCTCTTTAATGGCATTCATTTCAGGCAACTCAGGCTTATCAAAAAGAATCTTCTTCGCCGGACGTCCATTGCCCAATTCGAGCACCACATCAAAGGGATCGGCCTCCCCTTCCACATCCTCCATGCGTACCACTTCCAATTGACGATCGAGGAAGTCCACACTGATGTAAGCATCTTTTTGGAAGAACCGAGATTTCCGCATGTTCTTCATGGAGATCCGAGAAGCTGTTAAATTGGCCACACAACCATTGTCAAATTCGATACGGGCATTCGTAATGTCTGGCGTATCACTGACTACCGCCACCCCAGAAGCAGAGATTCGTTTGATCCCAGACTTCACAACACTGAGGATGATATCCAAGTCGTGGATCATTAAATCGAGTACCACTGAAACATCTGTTCCCCTTGGATTGAACTGTGCCAATCGGTGGGTTTCGATGAACATCGGCTTAGTTAGGTACGGCACAGCAGCTTGAAAAGCAGGATTGAAGCGCTCCACATGTCCGACTTGAACTTTTACATTCGCTTCACGCGCAAGACGAATGAGTTGCCGTGCCTCGTCCACTGTTTCTGTTACAGGTTTCTCAATGAACACATGACGACTATTGCGAAGGGCCTGAACGGCACAATCGTAATGGGCCAATGTTGGCGTCACGACATCGATACAATCCACTTGTTCAATCAATTCCTGGATGGAGTTAAAACGTGGAATACCATAATCGTCCATGACCTTTTGGGCATTTTCATCGGATTGATCCACAAAACCGACCAATTCAAACACATCACTGAGTTCCTTTAGAATACGTATATGTATCTTCCCAAGATGACCGGCACCAAGTACACCTATTTTTAGCATTACTGAGCTTTTTTACAAAGTTAGTTATATGCGTAAAGCGAAGGAAATGTTGGTAGGCTTGTTTATTAACAATAACATTTGAAATGATAGATTAACGCAAGCTTTTTGAGATCTATGGAATAACATCAATTAAAGCGAACAATCCTTGAAATTATTAGAATATTTCGACTATTAAATTTGTTTCAATCTCTCAGATCACCGAATTTATATAGGTTACTTCTCCTGCATATTCCAATATCAAAATGACCCTATATTCGAATGTAAAATTTTATTTTAGCGGAGAATATAAATGACAATGCGATTCGAATTTTTTAAAAGCGGATCTTCGAAGAAAAATTGTTGTTTCAATTTGGGAATCATTTTTAGACCCAATGTAAAGTTTATTATACTTCAAAAACAAAACATTAACATCAATTACATTAATCTCGTCCCAAGGGATTAAAATCGAGGAGTCTAAAAAGAAAAACTTATTTTTCAAAAATAGACCTTCATCATTATATTTGATTACTACCCTTCCAGTGAATTTTTTCTCGGTAGAAACGAAGTTGGATGTTTGATAGTTATTAATTGAAATGTTAATGTGAATTCTTCCGACTCTTTTACCAACAAAATTCTTTGAATCTGTTTTATATTTTCTCACCAATTCAGACCACACGGAAGAGAATTTAAATGCAATGAAACCAATTATCAGTAAAAACAAAATAAAAATAAGGATAAAAATGAGGATAAAAAGGAATGGGGTGTAATTACTCATCTTGATGTAAATTAAGTTTTAAAAATAATTAGAGGGCAATTTTAATATCGTCGGCTAAACATATTCAATTGCGTTTAGCCTATCGCGTTTCTTTTCCGCAAAAATAATGAATGAACACTAAAAATTACAATTATATATATTTTTCAGAGGGGTTGAATCTTTTTATTTTTTAATTTATATCAATCTATTGAATTTCAGCACTCAAGGTTTTTTTTAAAAAAATAAGTCATTAAAATGTAAACATGATTTAGGTAAACTTTGACTCAATATCTTAATGACTCAAGATTTCACTTTGAAGTTTTGCATCATCATCGATAACGCAACTCACCTTTTCTTCTTGCATGTTTTTCACCCGTTACATCAACCCGACGCGAATTAAATCATAAGAAACGCAGACCTTGTCATTAGGTTTTTTAAAAAGCCTGGAGAGTAAAATTTTAAGACGGTTCATAAATCTCTTTTATCATATAGTTCCATGATCTCCTACTAAACACCTCACATGTCCTCTACGGCGGAGCCACCAAATCTTCAAATTCGTAACTCGTCATTCATAACTCGTAACTTATTAGGAATCACTCCAACCGAATCCGAAACAATAAAATCTTATCCGAGCGACGTTCCAATTTCCCTTCGTGATAAAACACCAAAAAAGGTCTAATGTAGCCATTGTTTCTAATCGCGAGCAATTGATCAACAGAAAAAGAAATTGGTGTGCCCGTACCACGATTTGATCGCTCAAAGAAAACGTAATGTTTTTCATTTTCAATTACTAAAAACGTAGCACAATCATGACATGGTGTATCGCGGTAATAGCGTAATGTAATTGAATCTCCAGGCTGAATACTATCCATTTTTAGCACAATTTCGTTCGCTGTAAAATCATTGAAATTCTGAATCAAACGTTGATTGTAGTAGATATTCCATACATCAATGGTATCTGCCTTGGAAAATGTCGACATGAATAGGAAAACAAGCAAAATTCTCACATTCTTTTTCCACATTACCTCCTTACATTGACATCTCACTTGCATTATCGGTCGTGTTTAGTCCGTTATAAATCTCATTGGCTATTTCAGCATATGAATCCCACTCCCCTACAATTGATTTTTCTTCAAACCAACGCAAGAATTCTTGATACACCAAGTCTTGCATTTGTGCAATAGTTCGCACGTCCTTCAACTGATAAACAATTGTTTTTACCTCAGGATCGTATTCGTCCTCAGGTGCACCAATGGCTATTAAACCAATGGGATCGTGTTTATTTATAATTTCTCGGATGAAAAAAAAGACAGCAGCATGCGATTGTTTGAGCATTTCTAAATCTAAATGGATCAAGAGCTTGTTTGAGCTTTCTGGAACACCTGATTGATCGCTTGAATCTTCTTCTTTCATCATTGTATTGCTTCATTTAAGAGGCGTTGCCTAACTCAATAAACTTCGGTGAAATTAGACAAATCCTTCGATACTAGTCTATCTCCACTTGCGCCCAAAAATTGTCAGAATTCACATAAATCACCATCACTTTCTTCTCCTTTTCCAAGCGTACATTGTCCTTTACCACACGAACTAAGCGTTTACTTTGCCTCCCTGAAAATCGATTCCAATACACCAAAACGGTGTAATCGTAGGTGCGCAAATCGGGAAAAGGGGCATTGTTTAATGGATTGACGTGCAGCAGGTGATCGTTTAATGTTGTCATGGTATCTAGTTCGACGGAAACTGCTGCAGGAAACTGATCGAAAGTACCGTAGCGGTTCCATCTCAAGTTCGGGAATCCTCCTACGGAGCAATTGACCGAATAGGAGCTCAAAATCCCTGAAGCATCGAAATAAAGCACTTGTAGGGGCTGGAACAGATTCTTTTGGTCCTTTTTGTAACGCACTGTATCTATGGTTGCGATCAACGCATAATAACTGCTATCCATCTCATAGCTGTCACTTCTGGGAATGCCATACTTTTCACCTTGGACAAGAATTTCTTCAGGTGTCATGCTCATCGGTTTTTTCATGCCCATGACCCCAAGCAATATGGGGCTGCAACTCTGAAGTGCTGAAAGGAAAAAAAATGCAAGAAACAGCCTAAACATTCGCTTTGTGCCAATCAATTCAATCGATTCTGCTTGTTCAAATCCACATCAGCGTAATAGGCGGTGTCTTTGTTGGTCAGAAGCTTTGTCAAGGTAGTGATTTGTCCTGTGTGGTAAGAAAAATGCTCGATGACATGCACTACAATAGAGAAACCTGTCACATCAAATCCTTGGACATTGTAAACCGTAGTAATCTGTTGTGGATCTAATTCTTCCAAGGTCTGCCGCAGGTTGCTGCGCATATTTTCCAAAAGGAACACCAACTCTCCCTTTTTAATTTTCGTTTGAGCGACAAATTCTTGGTCACGATCACGGTTGTCGGGACGTCCACCCAAACCCGATAAAATCCACTGACGCGCATTGCCACATAGGTGAAGAATAAGATTTCCGATGGCAGGAATTCCAGAGCTTGGTGACCGCCACAAGTCCTTTTCATCAATCATGGAAATGCACCGATAAATGCGCTCGTATGATTCTTCAAAAACACGTTTATCAAATTCATCCATCAATAATTTCCTCACTTCCATGGTTTAACGCAATAATTTCACAGCTAAAGTTAAAAAAATGTTTTGAGTGACTTTGAAATGAACATAAAATATCTATCTTTGCCCCCAAGAAACGGAGGTTGTAGCTCAGTTGGTTAGAGCGCTGGTTTGTGGTACCAGAGGTCGTGGGTTCGAGACCCATCTTCCTCCCTAAGAAAAGGAGATCGCCTGCGGTTTCCTTTTTTTTATTTATAATTAGGGTATTATTTTGCCCCAATCGATACACACATGAAGTACCAGGAAGCCATCGAGAAGCGCCGCACTTTTGGCATCATCGCCCACCCAGATGCGGGGAAAACTACGCTGACGGAAAAATTATTGCTCTTCGGAGGTGCCATTCAAACGGCTGGCGCGGTGAAAAATAATAAAATTAAGAAGACCGCTACCTCCGACTTTATGGAGATTGAAAAACAGCGTGGAATCTCTGTTGCTACCTCGGTGATGGCTTTCGAATATGGCGGTAAGCAGGTAAATATCCTGGATACTCCTGGCCACAAGGATTTCGCAGAAGACACCTACAGAACACTTACAGCAGTGGATAGTGTAATTCTCGTTATTGACTGCGCCAATGGTGTGGAATCCCAAACAGAAAAACTCATGGAGGTTTGCCGGATGCGCAACACCCCTGTCATCATCTTCGTGAACAAAATGGACCGTGAAGGAAAGGACCCCTTCACTTTGTTGGATGAATTGGAAGACAAATTGGACATCAAAGTACGCCCACTCACCTGGCCTATCGGGATGGGCGATCGCTTCAAAGGCGTGTACAACATCTACAACAAAAACCTCAATTTATTCTCTGCCAGCAAAACAAAAAAAGCGGATGATGTGGTTTCCATTTCCGAACTTTCTGACCCATTGATTGATGAATTGGTAGGTGCACAATTTGCGGGTGAACTGCGCGAAGAACTCGAGATCATTGATGGCGTTTACGACGCCTTTGACCGTGAAAAATACCTTTCTGGAGAAGTCGCCCCTGTATTTTTCGGTTCAGCTGTAAACAACTTCGGTGTACAAGAATTATTGGATACCTTCATCACCATCTCCCCCTCACCAATAGGGAGAGAATCAGATTTGCGTTTTATCAATCCCAACGATCCAAAATTCTCTGGATTCGTATTTAAAATTCACGCCAACCTAGACCCTAAACACCGCGATCGAATTGCCTTCCTTCGCATCGTGTCAGGACGTTTTGAGCGAAACAAGTTTTACCATCATGTGCGATTGGACAAGAACTTCAAGTTCGCCAATCCTACGTCATTCATGGCACAAGATAAAAGTGTGATCGACGAAGCATTTCCAGGCGATGTGATTGGATTGTATGACACAGGGAACTTCAAGATTGGTGATACAATGACTGAAGGTGAAAATATGTTTTACAAAGGAATCCCATCGTTCTCGCCAGAAATTTTCATGGAACTTGAGAACTTGGATCCATTGAAATCGAAGCAGCTGGACAAAGGCATTCACCAGTTGACCGACGAAGGTGTTGCACAGATGTTCATCATGCAGCCTGGAAATAGAAAGATTGTCGGTACCGTAGGGCAACTTCAGTTCGAGGTCATCAATTACCGCTTGATTCACGAATACGGAGCAAATTGCCGCTTTTCCCCAAAGAATTACTTCAAAGCATGTTGGATCACAACGGAAAATGACGAGCAGTTGGAATCTTTTAAACGGGCGAAGGGCAACTATTTAGCGAAAGACAAAGACGACAACGTGGTGTTCTTGGCTGAAACGCAATTCTTATTGAATATGGCCGAGCAAGACTATCCTGATTTGACTTTCCACAAGACGTCTGAGTTTAAATTGGATTTGAAATAGGTTCATTTCCAATAGATCAATCTCCAATCAAAGCCGAAAAATCAGGAAACTCCTCCAATGATTTGATTTCTCCCTTTTCTCGATCTAACTTGAGAATGCGGTGTTTCTTTCCATTGGTAATGAGCATATAATCTGTTCCTAAGCTAAAATTATAGTGTGCAATTTGATGCACCACCTGTTCGCTCAAAACGATTTCAGGTGCTTTACATTCCATCAAGAAAACAGGATTTCCATTGCGATTAAAAACCACCACATCACAGCGCCGAGAAAGTCCATTTATGTTGATGGACATTTCACTGGCAATTAAACCAATGGGAACGTTTAGGTGATCAATTAAGAAATGAATCAAATGCTGTCTTACCCATTCTTCAGGTGTTAGAATCAGTTGCTTTTTTCGAATGACACAAAATACGCGTACAGACGAACCTGACCTTGTAAGGCGCAATTTAGCCGGTGGAAAGTCAAGCGGAGTAAACATTTACTTTGTTTTTTTTAGCTTAGAATCCAAGATAGTTCCTGCAATTAATCCGATGATAGAGGCGAAAATACCTATAAATGTTCCTAGCACCTCTTGGTTTAGAAGTAAACAGATAAGCCATACAAGTAATCCGAGAATCATTGCGGCAATGCACCCGGTAGACTTTACCCAAGGAATAAAAAGCGCAGCAGTAAAAGGAATGAATAAGGAAACTAGGGTAAACATGGATGCAATCCCTGCCAATTCAAAAATACTTTTGCCCATAAACGACACAAACACACCAAAAAGCGCAATAACAACTACGCTTACACGCATTACCATTAATAAATTTATTTCCTTAAAACGTGGCTTAATGATGTTTTCCGCAAGTATGGTTGCAGGAGCTAAAATTGAACCTGAAGCCGTACTTAACAAGGCAGATATAAGTGCGCCAAAAAACATGATTTGCACCCATATTGGTGTTTTTTCCATGATAAAAGCGATGATAAAGCTTCCTTGGTGATGAGCATAAAGCGTTGGGTACATTTCCATTCCAATGAGAGCGATAAACAAGGGCAGCATCCCAATCACCAAATACAATACACCAGAGGTAATTGACGCTCCAATTGCGACGCGTTCACTTTTGGAAGAAATTACACGCTGGAAAACATCTTGAGATGCCACAGAACCTAAACCTACAGACATCCAAGCCGCCAGCCACTGCCACCAAGTAATCTTATCGGCGTTATAGAGTCGAAAGAAATCAGGATTCTTTTGATGAACTTCCCCAAGGAGATAAACTTTGTCTCGAAACACGAACAACAAAGCGATGAAGCCAAGAATGATGACGATCATTTGTATCGTATCCGTGAGTGAAACGGCCCACATTCCCCCCATCGAGGTGTAAACGATCACCAAGAGCGCACCAACGAGTATGCCTATTTCCATGGAACATCCAAAAAACAATTGAAACACCAATCCTAAAGCAACAAACTGGGCTGCAATCCATGAAAAGAAACTTGGAACGCTCAGTAAAGCACTAATAAATTCTGCTTTCTTTCCATATTTCATCAAAAAAACATCCGAAAACGTCAAGGCATTTGTTCGGTACATGCGCTTGGCGTAGATTGCACCGACAATAATCAAACATAGACCTGCACCAAGTGGTTCCTCAATGACGCCTATCAATCCATTCTTTAAAAACTCTTCAGAAGCACCAAGAATTGTTTCACTACCAAACCAAGTGGCTAAGAGTGCGGATGACGACATAAAAAAGGAGAGATTGCGTCCCGCCACAGCAAAGTCAGTTGCATTCTTCACTTTTCGAGATGCTAAATACCCGATGAACAATGTAAAACAGAGGTAAACTACAACAGCTGTAATGAGCATTCTATATCCCTAAGATTAAGAGGTCGATGTCTTTGTATTTCAAATGAAACACCTTTCCAAGAATTTCACTGGTCAGTGTGCCTTTGTAGATGTACACACCACGTCTGAATCCCTGATCGCGCTTGATCAAATCACGACAACCGCCGCTATCTCCCATTTCCAATAATATTGGCGCGAAGATATTCGACAGTGCAAAAGAAGCCGTGCGCGAGACGCGAGAGGCAATATTTGGAACACAATAATGGATCACGCCATGCACTTCAAATGTAGGTTCATTGTGGTTCGTGACGCGTGAAGTTTCAAAACATCCGCCTTGGTCAATGCTTACATCCACCACCACGGATCCTTGTTTCATTTCTTGAATCATTTCTTCAGTCACCACACAAGGAGTTCGACCTAAAGGCGCGCGCAATGCTCCAATGACAACATCTGCTCGTTTTAAGGCTTTTGCGAGGACTTTTGGGGTCAATACGCAGGTATAAAGTCGTGTTCCGATGTCATTTTGCATGCGACGAAGACGAGAAAGCGAGTTGTCAAAAACCTTCACCGATGCACCCAATCCAAGAGCGGCCCGGGTAGCGTATTCACCAACCGTTCCAGCACCAATCACGACCACCTCAGTTGGCGTTACACCAGCAATTCCGCCAAGCATCATTCCTTTTCCAGACGAAAACGATGACAACAATTCGCCAGCAACCAAAATCGACGTTGTTCCCGCAATCTCACCCATGGTGCGAACAACAGGCAAAAGTCCTTCTTCATCGCGGATATAATCCCAAGCAATGGCCGTTATTTTCTTCTGAATTAATTTCTGTAAAAGTTCCTTGGGTTGTACCGACAATTGAAGCGCTGAGATCAATGTTTGTCCACCCGGCATTAAATCCACCTCTTCTTCAGTTGGTGGCGCAACCTTCAGGATAATGTCACATTGAAAAATATCTTTTGGGCTAAAGCAAATCTCTGCTCCTACCTCACTGTAATCGCGATCACTGAAATTGGATCCCACTCCACACATACTTTCTACCCGAACCTGATGTCCATTCGCAATGAGTAAAGCTACACCTTCGGGAACCAATGGAACACGGCGTTCTTGAAAAGATGTTTCCTTTGGGATGCCAATAAACAAACTTCCCTTCTTTCGGGAAACCTCCAACATTTCTTCTTGAGGCATCAGCACACCTTGCTGCATTAGCTTTTTCAGCAATTCTGGATCAGTCTTCATTCGTTAGTAGTTATTAAGCGTGTGTTGTCCTCTAAGCTACGAATATTCACCCAAACGGTGTTCTCTGGAAGTAAATTATCCACTTTTTCAGGCCATTCGACAAAACAATATCCTCCGCTGTAGAACATCTCTTCGATCCCTATGTCGTAGGCTTCTATTTCGTTCTTTAAGCGATACACATCAAAGTGATGAATCCTTCCATATAGCGGACTATCATACACATTCACCAAAGAATACGTAGGTGAACCTTCTAGTTCAGTGATTCCCATGGCCGCCAAAAGGGCACAAATAAACGTAGTTTTTCCTGCACCCATTTCCCCTTGAAAAGCAAAAACTTTTCGATTGTCGAAATGAGCCAAGAAGGAGATGGCTGTAGCCGGTAAATCTTTTAAGGTATGTATTTTAAAATCCATTCTAAAGACAAAAAAACACACTTTTTGAATGACATAAACACACACTGCAACTGAAGTGTTAACAATGATTTTTTAACTAGTCAAAAATCAGCGTTTTCCAAGTACAATAAACGGAATTAAAATCTCTTCCAAGGAGATTCCACCATGTTGAAAGGTGTCGCCGTAATAATTCACGAAATGGTTGTAATTGTTGGGATACACGAAAAAATCATTCTCCCGCACAAAGACATATTCTGCCGACATCTTCATCTTTGGCAGAAAGGCGTCTTGTGGATTCGAAATACGAAATACTTCCTTCGCGTTGTACGACATATTTCTGCCCGCCTTATAACGGAGGTTCGAATTTAGATTTCGCTCACCCACAATTTTTACGGGATTGTTTACCTTAACAGTACCATGGTCAGTTGTGATGATCAAACGTGCGCCGAGATCTGCAATTTTCTTTACAATATCGTGCAAAGGCGAATGCTCAAACCAAGAAACAGTCAAAGAGCGGTAAGCTGCTTCATCATCCGCCAATTCTTTGATCATTTCCATTTCTGTTCGGGCATGAGAAAGCATATCTACAAAGTTGTAAACGATAAAGTTGGCGTCATTTTCTTTCAACTGACTGAAATTATCCGACAAGCGTTTACCGGCTTCGTGGTTTGTAATCTTATGATAGGACCACTTGATATTTTTACCTAAGCGTTTCAAATTTGCGTCTAAGAATTCCTTTTCATGCATATTTTTACCTCCCTCATCCTCTTCACTTTTCCACAAGGTCGGAAAAAGTTTTTCAATTTCAGAAGGCATTAGTCCAGCAAAAAATGCATTTCGCGCATAATGTGTGGCTGTTGGTAAAATGGAATAGACAATTTTCTCACTTTCGGTAGTGAAATACTTCGAAAAAATCGGTTCAAGCACTTTCCATTGATCGAATCGCAGGTTGTCTATGACCAAAACGAAGGTTTTTTCTTTGCCAATGAAAGGTGCAATGCGATCTTTCATCAATGTATGGATGAGCTGCGGCGCATCTTCGTCACCGTTAAGCCAATCGGTATAGTTGTCTTGAATGAAACGTGAAAAGAGTTGATTGGCTTCCTTTTTCTGCATTTCGAGAATTTCCTTCATTCCCTTGTCCTCGATTTTCTCGAGCTCAAGTTCCCAGAACACCAATTTGGAATACAAATCAGCCCATTCTGCTGCATCCATTCGGCCATTCAACTGCATGCCAAGCTGTCTGAATTCCTGCTGGTAGTTGAAATTTGTGCGTTGAGAGACCAACTTGTCTTGGTCCAGGTTTTTTTTGATGCTCAGCAATATTTGATTGGGGTTGACGGGTTTGATTAAATAATCAGCTATTTTGCTTCCAATCGCCTCCTCCATGATGTGTTCCTCCTCACTCTTGGTAATCATCACCACGGGTACGAAAGGTTTTGCTTCCTTGATTCGTGACAAGGCCTCTAAACCAGAGATTCCTGGCATATTTTCATCAAGAAAAATAATATCGTAGTTGTTGTCATTGCTTTTTTCAACAGCATCCGCGCCATTGTTCACTGCATCGACATGGTACCCTTTCCCCTCTAGAAAAAGAATATGAGGCTTTAGCATCTCAATCTCATCATCCGCCCAAAGTATTTTCCCTTGCATTGCCTTATATTTTTTAGTTTTGATACAATCTTTAAAATTATCGATTTGAGACCGAATCTGAACAGATCCAACAAAAAGAAAATCTTTAACGACCCAGTATATGGTTTTATTTCCATTCCTGATGAGTTTATTTTCGACTTAATCGAACACCCTTACCTCCAGCGCCTTCGTCGAATCATGCAATTGGGCATGAGTCATTTGGTCTATCCAGGAGCCTTACATACGCGTTTTCATCATGTTCTCGGCGCCATGCACCTGATGACCTTGGCTGTAGCTACCATTCGACGAAAGGGACACGTGATCACACCAGAGGAAGAACGCGGAGTGCTCATTGCGATCTTACTGCACGATATCGGCCATGGGCCTTTTAGCCACGCCTTGGAATACGACATCGTCAATGGGGTGAGTCACGAGGAAATTTCTGGGTATTTCATTCAGCGATTGGGACAAGAATTTGGCGAACCTTTGGAACATGCCTTGCTCATTTTCAACAACAAACATTCAAAACCGTTCTTGCATCAATTGGTGAGCAGTCAACTCGACATGGACCGTTTGGACTACCTCAACCGCGACAGTTTTTACACGGGGGTAAGCGAGGGCATCATTGGCAGCGACCGTCTGATCGAAATGATCAATGTACATGAAGGCAACTTGGTTCTCGAAGAAAAAGGAATTTATTCCATTGAAAAATTCATCGTAGCTCGTCGACTCATGTATTGGCAAGTGTATCTGCACAAAACAGTAGTCGCCGCAGAACACATGCTAATCCATGCCTTGAGACGCGCCAAACAACTTTGTAAAGAAGGCGTTGAACTCTTCGCTAGTCCAGCCTTGCAGTATTTTTTATCCCATGATGTGACCAAAGAAGAATTTAAAACCGACCCTTCTGTGCTTGACCGATTCGCACAACTGGATGATTACGACATTTTGGGGGCTTTGAAAGTGTGGCAAGAGCATCCAGATAAGGTCCTTTCACTTTTAGCCACACGCTTGGTGAATCGTCAGCTTTTCAAAATTGAAATTTCGCGTGATCCTTTCAGTCCCGACCGCATTCAACTGGAAAAAGAAATCATTCGGCAGCAATTTAACATAGAAGGAGATGATGTGGATTTCTTCGTTTATACAGATATTTTAACCAACAATGCCTACAATCAGAATAAGCAAAACATCAACATGTTGATGAAAAATGGCGAGGTGATTGATTTAACAAAGGCCTCCGACAATTTGAACATTTCGGCCTTGGCGAATCCGGTTGAGAAATACTTTTTGTGCTACCCTGTGTAGTTATTAATGACTAGTTACTAATGACTAATTACCAATGACTGGTTGCTAATAACTGGTTACTAATGACTGGTTACTAATGACTAGTTACTAATGACTAGTTACTAAT
>CALPWQ020000027.1 GCA_943327315.2 Chitinophaga pinensis | reverse complement strand
CTTGTATTGACACCTGCGTTATAGCTTAGGAAGCATGTATAAACCACCCCATGCCCCTCCACGAGGGGATTTTTATTTTTTTCTTGCTGAGTGTCAACTCACCAAACATTCATAATTTGTAACTCATATTTCGTAACTCGTGATTTGAAACTCGTAACCTTTAGAAGTCTTGATGTCTTAATGGAAATTTGCTCCTTTCGAGAATTCGAAGTGTAAACAAGTCTTAACTTCTTAACATCTTGAAATCTTAGAATCTAAAAGGATTTTATCCTTCAAAAAAGAGCAACAACGCAATGATTCCAATCAATACCATCAGCAGGTACAATTTTGGATCACGGTAAATGGGTTTTTTGCCGCGCTTTGTCAATCGCTCGTAATCGTGGTACAATTTACTGAAATCTTGATTGCGTTGAATTTGTTCCAGCGATGGCTCTATTGGCCTGTCATCTTGCTTAATGCTGAATTTTCTCATAGCGATGCGGTCCATTTATTTTTAAGCTTTTCAAGAATGCGATATACTCTCATTTTTGCATTTGCCTCTGTAATATTATAGATTTCTGAGATTTCTTTAAAACTCATTTCTTGAAAAAAACGAAGTTCAATCAAATCCAAATGTTCTTGTTCCATCTCATTCAATAGTCCAACCAATTTTTCTTGGTCTTCTTGAGTCATGTATCCTAGGAGATTTCCTTCGGTACATAGGTCCTTCATTCTCCAGTCTTCAATCTCAACGGTATACCCATTTTTTTGAGCCCTGAAAAACATAGACACTTCATTTTGCGCAATGCGAAACAACCAACTTGAAAAAGGCAATCCTCGGTCTTCATATTTAGCGATGTTGGCCATTGCCTTGATGAAGGTTTGTTGTGTAAGGTCGTTGGCCACTTCCTCGTTACCGCCTAAGCGCTTAAAAACGAAACGGAAGATGCGCTTGAAGTAGTTGCCATACAATTCACCAAAGTATTGCTGGTCTTTCTTCGCGAGTTCGATAATCTCTGGCTCAGTTAGCTGCTTGATATGTTTCCGTTGCAAGTTCAATCCTTAGGTTTTGGTCTTTAATGGGAAGTTTTAATAAAGTAACACAAAAAAATTAGGGCGTACTTAATGAAACAGGAATAATCTTTCCATTGATCCATTGGTCTCCTGTCAGCGCAAAATTAGCAATAAATTCAGCCATCTTCTCAGCACTTACCGGTGCTTGATATCCTGGAAACGCTTCTTCCAACATTTCGGTCTGTGCTGCACCCAAGCACAAACAATTCATTTTTATCTTACTTTCCTTGTACTCTTCAGCAAACAATTCGGTAAAACTACACAAGGCAGCTTTTGATGTAGAATAAGCGCTTAAGCCAGCAAACTTCGCACTTCCTTGAAATCCACCCATTGAACTGATGTTCACGATATGTCCACCACCAACCATGTGAGGCACTGCAGCTTGCACCGTTTCCATCACGCCAATTACATTCACTTGGTAACAATCCGTCAAATCGCGATGTGTGATTTCTGGAAATGGCTTGTTCACCAACTTCCCTGCATTGTTGATCAAGATGTCGATGGTTCCTATGCCTTCAAAAATGGTTTTCGCCTCACTTTGTACATTGTGAAGTAAATCAAATGGAAACGCAACTACATTGCTGTATCCCTGAAAATTGTCCTCCATTTTTTCGAGGTCACGTGATAAAGCAATGACTTGGTTATCTGATGTTGCGGCAAAAAACTCAACAAGGGCTTTTCCAATACCACGGCTTGCACCAACAATAACAATGGTTTTTTTACTCATCGAAAGAGATGGTTAATTCTTCACTTGTTGGGTGCGATTGACAGGTTAAAATGTACCCCTTCGCCACCTCTTGATCGGTCAAGGCGTAATTCAAATCCATTTTAACTGAACCTTTAACCACCTTGGCTTTGCACGAACAACACACGCCGCCTTTGCATGAATAAGGGGCATCAATCCCTGCATTTTCAGTGGCTTCAAGGAGTGATTTTCCATTGGTGTTTAAAGTGAAATTGGCCACTTCTCCGTCAAGTATAACTTTCACTTTGCTGTCGCCAGAAAAATCGGCCTGAACTTGCACACTTTCCTGAACCATCAACACGGGAGTGGTGAACAATTCAAAGCGAATTTTTGAGGCATTCGCCCCGAAAAACTCCAAGGTTTCTTTCACCTCCATGATCATTTGCTCGGGCCCACAAATAAAGAAGGCATCTGCTTTGAGCATGTCTAAGTCTTGCTTTATTACTGCGGTAATACGTGTTTTGTCAATGCGTCCTGAAAGAAATCCATCTTTCGTTTCACTACTCAAGGCGTAGTGACTTTTGACGGCATGTAACGCATCAAGCTCCGACTTAAAAAGAATATCTGCTTCTGTTCTGTTTCCGTAAAACAACTGCATGTTTCCGCCTGTTGCTTGAAGTTGTTTGGCGATTGACATGATTGGTGTGATCCCACTTCCAGCAGCAATGGCTACGACATTTTTTTCAGTCGTTTTTAAAGTGAAGTTTCCTTGTGGTTCGCTGACTTGAATTTCATCACCAACCTTCAATTCGCAGTTCAACCAAACGGAAATCGTTCCATTGGGAACCTCTTTCACTGCAATTGCCAAAGATTCATTTGGTCCGTTGCATAACGAGTATGAACGACGCTCTTCTTTCCCTCCGTGATTGATCAATAAAGTGATGTATTGGCCCGGGATGAATGTAAAGGATGCTTCTAGTTCCGATGGAACATCAAAAACAATTTTGATGGAGTTCGATGTTAAGCGATCGATGGATTTTACGCTAAGGACATGAAATCCGCGATGCGCTGTCTTGTCTTTCTTGAAGATGGAAAATAGGCCCATAATTTATTCGTCAAATGATACAATTAATTTTTCACTGGTTGGATGTGCTTGACAGGTCAATATGTATCCTGCTTCAACTTCATCTTTTTCAAGGGAATAATTGACATCCATGCGTGCCGTCCCTTCCAGAATTTTTGCTTTGCACGTACAACAAACGCCACCTTTACAAGCAAATGGCAAATCAGCTCCTGCTTTTTGTGCCGCATCCAGGATGCTTTCGCCGGATGAAATCAAAGAAATATCGATGGAATCACCATCTAAAATAATGGTGACATTTGCATCCACTTCAGGAGTGTTTACTGCTGTTGTTGTTTTCTTTGTGCTGTTCGTGCCAAACAATTCGAAGTGAATCGATTTTTCCGACACACCATTGCGAGTCATGCTTTCTTTTACTCCTAAAATCATTTCCTCTGGACCACATGTATAAACGCCCTTGATTTGTTCATTTTTCAGGAATGCAGTGAATAATGAATCGCATTTTTCAGCGGTAATTCGCCCCTTCTGAATCTCATTTCCTAAATTTTCTCTAGATAGAATATGAACAACTCTGAATCGGTCCATGTTGCTGTTTTTCAATGCTTCTATTTCTTCTCGAAAGATGATGCTGCCAAACCCTTTGTTTCCGAAGAACAAATGAATGGAGCTATTCGACTCTTCTTTTAGTAGCGTTTTAGCAATGGATAAGATCGGAGTTATTCCACTCCCCGCGGCAAAAAGTACATACGATTGATCGTTGTTATTGTCGGGGGTGACGCTGAAATTACCCGTTGGCGTCATCACTTCCATGTCCTGTCCAACGGCAAGTTTTGCGTTGGCATAGGTCGAAAATTTTCCGCCTTCTACTTGCTTTATTGCCACACGCCATTCGTTTTCGTGGGGCGCAGAACACAAAGAATAGGAACGACGCACCTCTTCACCATCGATCTGTGCTTTCAAGGTCAAGTATTGTCCTGCTTGAAAGGCATAATCTGCTTGCAATGTTTCTGGAACATCAAAAGAGATGGATACAGTGTCCTCTGTTTCATGCCGTACATCGGCAATTCGCAATGAATGGAATTTAGGTGTCATGCCTGATTTATTGTTACGCAAAGGTAGTGATTTCGTTTCATGCATGGGTCAATTCTCAGCGGTCATTTGATGAGTAAAGTTTGGAATATTATTGCTTTTCTAATGAACACCTTTTCTGCTTAGTTGTTCATTAGAATAGGTACTTTTAATTACATTTGTCTAACTAAGCCATAGAGCGATGAAAGAGGTGAACATAACTGAGTTGGAACGTATGTTTCAAGAGAAGATTGATCAAGACATCAAGATTGAACCAAAGGATTGGATGCCGGATGATTATCGTGAGACTTTGATTCGCCAGATTTCTCAACATGCACATTCTGAAATTGTTGGAATGTTGCCTGAAGGAAACTGGATTACTCGCGCACCAAATCTTCGTCGTAAAGCTGTCCTTTTGGCAAAGGTTCAAGACGAAGCGGGTCATGGCTTATACTTGTATTCAGCAGCTGAAACATTGGGCGCTGATCGTGAGGATACGATCGATGATCTCCACAGTGGAAAAGCGAAATATTCGTCCATCTTCAACTACCCAACATTGACTTGGGCTGACATGGGTGCTATTGGTTGGCTTGTTGATGGCGCTGCCATTATGAATCAAGTGCCAATTTGTCGTTGTTCATACGGTCCATATGCGCGTGCTATGGTGCGTGTGTGCAAGGAGGAGTCTTTTCATCAACGTCAAGGGTTTGAAATCATGATGACACTGGCGAAAGGTTCCCCTGAACAAAAAGCAATGGCACAAGATGCCTTGAACCGATTCTGGTGGCCCGCATTAATGATGTTTGGTCCAAGCGATGGGGAGTCTAAGCATACGGCACAATCCATGAAATGGAAAATCAAACGTTCGACAAACGATGAACTTCGCCAACAATTTGTGGATGTCACTGTGCCGCAGGCGGAGATGATTGGTTTGACATTGCCCGATGCGGATTTGTCATTCAATGAGGCGACAGGTCATTACGAATATGGTGAAATCAACTGGGCGGAATTCTGGGAGGTTGTCAAAGGAAATGGACCGTGTAACAAGGACCGCATCGATACACGTAGAAAAGCAAAAGAAGAAGGACAATGGGTTCGAGAAGCGGCTACCGCTTTTGCGCAAAAACGCGCTGCCCGAAAGTCTGCATAAGAATTTAAATTAGATGGAAATGTCAAGTAAGGAATGGCCATTGTGGGAAGTGTTTATTCGCAGTAAACAAGGATTGAATCACAAGCATGTAGGAAGTTTACGTGCAGCAGATGCTGAAATGGCGCTCGAAAATGCCCGCGACGTGTACACACGACGTTCTGAAGGAATCAGTATCTGGGTGGTGGAATCAAACAATGTGTTTGCTTCAGATCCATCTGAATCACAAGAGTTTTTTGAGCCTGCAGATTCTAAAATCTATCGGCACCCAACATTTTATGATGTGCCAGACGGCATATCTCACATGTAATTGACAAGTAAGATGAATCAAGCACATGTTGAATTTGTTTTGCGCATCGCCGACGATAGTTTAATTCTCGGTCATCGTTTGTCTGAATGGTGTGGCCATGGGCCTGTCCTGGAAGAGGATATTGCGATGACAAACATTGCCCTGGACTTAATCGGTCAGGCAACAAGTCTGCTCAACCATGCGGCAACGTTGCAAGGGGAGGGCAAGACAGGTGATGATTTGGCGTTCCTGCGCTTCGATCGTGAATACCGAAATCTATTGCTCGTTGAGCAGCCAAATGGCGACTTTGGGATGACGATGATGCGCCAGTTTTTGTTTGATGCCTACCGAACGATTCTGTTTGAACGGATGCAATCAAGTTCAGACGAAATGATTGCCGCCATCGCTGAGAAATCATTGAAGGAAACGAAATACCACTTAAAGCATTCATCGGAATGGGTGATTCGCTTGGGAGATGGAACGGAAGAATCGCACGCACGCATTCAGGAATCGCTGAACACCTTGTGGCGTTATGCCAACGAATTGTTCTATACCGATGCTGTGGATGACGAGATGCGAAACGCGGGAATTTTACCTGATTTGTCCGATTTGCGTCAACAGTGGGAAAATACTGTAAACCATGTTTTCCAAGAGGCAACCTTGACTATTCCTTCGAACAATTGGAAGCAGGAAGGCGGCCGAAAAGGAATGCACTCTGAACATCTCGGCTATATTTTGGCAGAAATGCAATACATGCAAAGGGCATATCCCAACATGGAATGGTAACTGCTTCTGATCTTTGGCTCTGGCTCGAGGAGGTTTCGGATCCTGAAATTCCTGTGTTGACCGTGGTCGATTTGGGTGTGATTCGTTCGGTGGAAACGGATGGCAAGAACGCACATATCGTGATTACGCCAACCTACAGTGGATGTCCCGCAATGAAAATGATTGAAGATCAAATCATCGAAAAACTGAAGGAAAAAGGTGTTGATCATTGCACTGTTGAGTTGACCTTGGCTCCAGCATGGACGACCGATTGGATTTCGGAAGTTGGGAAGAATAAACTACGTGAATATGGCATTGCTCCACCAGAAAATGAGCCCGACAAAACGGTATTATTCGCTAAACCAACCGTTGTTCCCTGCCCGAAATGTGGATCTTCAAATACCAGAATGATATCCCTCTTTGGAAGCACAGCCTGCAAAGCGCATTACCAGTGCAATGACTGCCTCGAACCCTACGATTATTTTAAGTGTTTGAGGTAGTAGCCTAAAGCACTTGAATCAATTTCACATCAAAAACCAACACCGTGTTTGCCGGAATTGAACCGCTACCACTTGGTCCATACCCTAAAGCGGATGGGATCAGCAATTTACCATAACCCCCTTCTTTAAAATAAGGTATTCCTGAGGTCCATCCAGGGATGACCGATTGCAAGGAAAAATCTATTCCCACCGTTGAAGAGGCATCGAAAATCTCACCATTCGTAAAATACCCTGTGTAAGCTACCTTTACCGTAGAAAAGCTATTGCACGACGCACCGGTTCCTGGATTTTCAATGACCACATACAAACCTGAACTCGCTTTGACTGCAGTTAAGCCGTTATCTGCAATGTATTGCTGAATAATTTGATCATCGGTGATGGCTTGTTTCTCGGCTTTTTTCTTTGCACAAGCACTGAATAATAAGAGGAAAAGCAAGGGCGCAACGAGGTATTTCATGGTTCAGATTTTTGGGCAAATGTACAGATTTTGGCTACTCAAAGGATTTTCTTTTTTAATGAAAAATGCTCCACAATGGGGAAAAGTTCTCCAGTATCCCTTGGTTATAGATCTCCATCTGATAAAAATTCAAGACAATTAAGGCGATGCCAAGCACGGGAATGCTCCATTTCAATCGATCAAATGACATCGTTTTATCCACTATGCACGCCAATGCAAGGGCGAATACAGGGTAACTTTGTGTCAATGCGCGGACGGAATAACTTGCGCCATATCGCCAATCGGACCAAGAGATGATGATCCAAATATTCAACAAACAAAAAGTCAAGACAGCTTTTCGGAAAGGGTGTTTTTTCATGAAGAAAAATCCAGCAACCATCGCGAGGGCTATAGGCGTATAGAAAAACCATCCTTTTTCATGGCCAAATAAAACGCGCCACCACGGATTTAAGAAAAACCATTTACTGCCCACATCAAACACAAAACTTCCCGTGCTGTATTTCCAATATAAAAGTTGTGGTAAAATCCCAATGATTCCGCCTCCAACTACCGCACCAAGGTGCAGCGGATTTTTCTTTAAGAACTGAAACTTGCTTGTGCCATGTCTTTTCTTGTCCCAAATCCAAAGGATGGGAATGAAGATGAGAATCAATTCCGTCGGACGAGAAATGACGGCGAGTCCTGAAAGCAATCCCAACAATAGAGCGGTATTCCAACGAGGTGTGTCATGCCAGCGTATGGTCAGCCAAAGAATCAAAGAATACAAGGGAAAAATGTAAGCGTGACTCATGGCGCCGTCAACAGAAACATACTGGATGAGGTTGGAACAGAGACAGAGCAATAGCAAGGTGATGGCCGTGGTTTGCTCGTTAAAATAGTGGAGTAGAACCTTTCGTAAAAAGAATAATCCAATGAAAAACCAAAAGAGGGCGCCAAACATAATCGCGTATTGATAGGGTGTTGAAAATCCATCTTGTGGGGCTCCAGTAATTTTAGCGGAGAGGTGTCCGAGGGCAAAGAAGGGGCTTTCCATGATGGCAACTCCTGACAAATACTTGAAGGTGTATTGGCCATTTTCCAAAGGCATCGCTTGGTAGAACCATCCTCCAGATACATGGTATGTTGAATCTATTGCTGGAAACCATTTCAATTCCTTGACATCATCGTAAATGAATGTTGCGGGCAAGTACATGTAATACCCGAGTGCATCCCAGCTTGTTGCATTGTAGCCATTGACTTCATTGTTGTGGCTATAGCGAAACCGTTGTGCGACAAAAATGGAGGTGATCACGAAAACCGCAACCAATGAAATGCTTTTGAAAGAGGAAAATAGTATGTTCATAGCGAAAAAGTAAGGCAATGAAAAACGCCCCGTAGGGCGCTTAATGTGGTGTTAACCAAGAAAAGGATAACGGTAGTCTGTTGGTGGAACGAACGTTTCTTTGATCGTTCGTGCAGAAACCCAGCGAAGCAAGTTCATTGCTGCACCTGCTTTGTCATTTGTGCCTGAACCTCTAGCGCCACCAAATGGTTGCTGACCAACAACTGCACCTGTAGGCTTGTCATTGATATAGAAATTTCCAGCTGCATTTTCCAATTTCTTGGTCGCCAACTGAATGGCATATCGGTCGTTGGAAATGATTGAACCCGTCAAGGCATATTCTGATGTTTGATCGAGAATTTCCAAGGTTTCCTCGAATTTGTTTTCGTCGTACACATAAACTGTTAACACAGGTCCAAAAATCTCTTCACACATGGTTCGGAATTTAGGGTTGCTTGTAACAATGGTCGTTGGTTCAATGAAATACCCTTTCGATTTGTCGTAGTTCCCACCTGTAATGATTTCAGCATCTGGCTGTGTTTTGCAATAGTCGATGTATCCAGCGATTTTATCAAAGGCACGGCCGTCGATTACAGCGTTTACAAAGTTGCTGGTGTCTTCAGGACTTCCAACTTTAATTGAATTGACTTGATCTACATAAATTCGTTTTACTTCAGGCCAAATGTTCGAAGGAACATAGGCTCTAGAAGCGGCTGAACATTTTTGACCTTGGAATTCAAAAGCTCCACGCGACATGGCGGTAGCCACCTCAGCAGCATTGGCACTGCGGTGAACCATGATAAAATCCTTACCTCCGGTTTCTCCAACGATGCGCGGATACGTGCGGAAATGGTCAAGGTTATTGCCTATTTGTTTCCAAAGGTTTTTAAATACTGCCGTTGAACCTGTGAAGTGAAGTCCTGCAAAATTCTTGTCAGAGAAAATCACTTCACCTGCTACAGGACCCTCAACTGTAATCATGTTGATAACACCATCAGGAACTCCCGCTGCTTTGAATAGCTCCATGATTACTTGGGCAGAATATATTTGTGATTCAGCCGGCTTCCATACAACGACATTTCCCATCATTGCAGGAGCTGCGCAAAGATTTGCAGCGATTGATGTAAAGTTGAATGGGGTAATCGCAAACACAAATCCTTCCAAAGGACGGTACTCCAAACGGTTCCACATTCCAGGAAGAGATTCAGGTTGCTCCTTATAAATCTGTGTCATGTACTGAACATTGAATCTGAAGAAGTCAATCAACTCACATGCAGCATCGATTTCTGCTTGGAAAACGTTTTTCGACTGTGCCAACATAGTGGAGGCATTCATTTTATCACGAAAGGGTCCAGCCAATAAATCTGCAGCCTTTAAAAAGATCGCCGCACGTTCTTCCCAAGGAAGCGCCGACCATTTTTCACGAGCTGCCATGGCAGTGTCTATCGCCTCACGCACATGTGATGCGTCTCCCATGTTAAAATGTCCAAGTACTTTGGCATGCTCATGAGGAGCTGTCATGGCGTGTTTCTGAGATGTACGCACTTCTTTTCCACCAATGTACATGGGTACATCGATTGGATCTTGTTCATACATTTCACGGTATTTACGCAATAAACTTTCGCGTTCTGGTGAACTCGGAGCATACCCCTTAACAGGTTCATTGATAGCTACCGGCACATGGAAAATGGCATTTGACATGATAAAATATTTTTGTAAAAGTAGTTATTTCTTGGGTTACTAGGATTTGATGCCGGAGGCAATTTGGAATTTGATGCCATATTGGACAAGGGACGGAAGGACAAGGGACAATAGACTTAATTCTACTTCGAGTTGGCTGAAATAAATTGATACTGGGGACAACTGCGAATTTGATTCCTTCGGGAATTTGATGGCATATTGGACAAGGGACGAAAGACAAAGGACAAAGGACAATAGACTTAATTCTACTTCGAGTTTTACCACGGACCTCACTTGTCCGCTGCAGCGCAGCCACCAAACTCGTAAATTAGTAATTCGTAACTAGTAACTCGTAACTCGTCATTTTCAGTTGGTCATTCATCCTTACACTAGTTCATTTTTCCTCGATAGACAAGGTTAAACCGAGGGATTTTGGATTGAAAAAGCGCGCCATTTTGCATGTTCAGAAAGGTGTAATATCCAGCCATTTTACCAATTTCAGAAACAAGCTGACACCCCGAAACGTAACTAAATTGCTGTCCTGCATGCAAGATGGGTTGTTCACCCACGACACCAGCTCCACTGACATATTCATGTGAACGCAATGAATCGAAAATATGCCATTCACGATGAAGCAGTTGAATCGAGAAATCATTGGTGTTCACAATGGTGATTCGGTAGTTGAAAAAATATGTCCCTTCAACAAGATCCGAAAGGTCAGGACGAAATGTTGTTTCAACCTTAATGCCTACTCCTGCGCTGATTTCATTGTACATAAGATCAATTTTGGTATGTGAAAGTTAGTTTATTTTTTTATTCTCCCAAAATTATTTTTCCAAGATATTTTCTCAGCTACCCATCAAAATGATTTTCTTATCTTTAATGACGAAACCTGAAGAAATGAAAATAATTCTTACTGCCATTCTAACAAGTGTGTCGATCGTTTTGTTCGGTCAAACGCAACTTCCAGCCAATTCGCGCGCGGATATTCTGTTAATTATGAAAGATGTTCAGTCCAACAAGGGGCTTGCTTCGGATCTGATAAAAGAGCGATTTGCCGTAAGCAGAATCAATGGTATTGATTTCGTTTCCTTTTTAGGAAAAAAGGATGCCGGATTTTCAAAAAACACCCTAACTGCGCAAGGAATCATGGTTGGTGCGGTGTTGAATGATGTGGTGAGTTTAAAAATTCCTGTTTCGTTATTGAGTGCCAATATGTCCATTTCAGGCATCGCACAACTTCAACTGGCCGGAAAAATTAAACAGTCTTTGGACAAAGCAGTTAAAGATGTTCATGCAGACAGTGTTCAGCAAGGCATTGGACTGCCACAGGGCTATACAGGAAAAAACGTATTGATTGGGATAACGGACTGGGGTTTCGATTATTCGTCCCCAATGTTTTATGACACTTTATTGCAAAACACGCGAATTTTAGCCGCTTGGGATCAATTCAAGACAAGTGGTCCAGCACCGGTTGGATTTGGTTATGGAACTGAGTATTCGTCTCAGCCAGAATTTATTGCAGCAGGAGCAGATACAGCAAACATCTACAGTTATGCCACACATGGGTCACACGTTGCCGGAATTGCTGGTGGCGGCGGTGCTGGAACGATTTACCGTGGTGTTGCTTTTGAAGCGCAGTATCTTTTTGCAACATTCTTGGTGGATGAAGGTGCCGTTTTCGATGCCTGGGAATGGATGTACCAAAAATCTGTTAGCGAAGGAAAACGCTTGGTGATCAACATGAGTTGGGGATTGTATCATTTTGGAACGCTTGATGGGAATTCATTATTAAGTCAAGCGATTGACAATTATTCAGAACTCGGTGTTGTTTTCTGCAATTCAGGAGGAAACAATGGCAATGTGAACTTTCATTTGAGCAAACAGTTTAATGCCGATGTGTTGCGTTCACGAATTGAGTTTTACTCTTATGCATCCAATCCAAACATGTGGGGACAGAGTATTCACATGTGGGGCGAGCCAGGAAAGCAGTTTAGTTCGGGTATTCAAGTATACAATTCATCAGGAACACTGGTAAATGAAAGTCCGTATTATCCGACATTAACCACAACATCTTATATTGATACATTTTTGCTTGTCACTGCAGATACGGTGTGGTACAACATCTCCGCTGATGCAGCTCATCCACAAAATGGAAAACCTCAAATGCGTTTGCGTGTAAAATGCACGAATACAGGTTACCGTGTGATGTTGAAATCTCAGGCAGACAGTGGATTGGTGCATTACTGGAATGTGACAGAATTGTCTACGGATGTCGGAAACTGGGGAATGCCTTTTTCTGTGTATGGAGCAGGAACCGTGGCTGGAAATTCACAAAATGGCGTATCAGAACCTTCGGTAACAACAAGTCTAATCAGTGTTGCGGCCTATGGCTCTCAATATTTCACTCCGGGAGGATCTTCAGTTGGCGGCTCGATTGCTAGTTTTTCGAGTATTGGGCCACGCTACGATGGCGTTTTAAAACCTGAAATCGCGGCACCTGGTGTTGCTGTTGGGTCATCCATCTCATCATATACAGATAATTCTTTCACTCAAATTGCATCTGTTTCATTCAATGGACGAACCTATCCCTTTGCTAAATTCTCTGGCACGTCCATGGCTGGACCAATGGTAACAGGGATTGTCGCGCTTATACTCGAAGCAAATCCTTACTTATCACCAGCGCAGATTAAAGAGATCATTATTCAAACAGCACGTGAAGATACCTACACTGGAATCATTCCGACCACCGGTAGTCCGCAGTGGGGCTGGGGAAAAATCAATGCCTATGCTGCGGTGAAGTTGGCCTTGGTGACCGTGGGTACGGAAGAAATTGAGCAAGAAATGCATTGGTCTGTTTATCCAAATCCTGTACTTAAGGATTTGCGTTTTACATTGGTTGATGAGTTGCCTACGAAAGTGCAAATTGTGGATCAACTGGGAAGAGCGCAGACACGACTGGTGCAAAATGCCAGTGTCAATGTGTCGGATTTACCCGCAGGGACATATTGGGTCCGAATAGAATACAATGGTCGCATTCAACAACAACAGTTCATCAAGCTATAATGGCTAACATCCGTCTGATTGATGCTTCGGAAGTTGAAGAGGTATCGAAATTGGCACATCAGATTTGGCCTGATACCTTTCGCGACATCCTAAAACCGGAGCAACTTCAATTTATGTTGGAATGGATGTACAATCCACAGACACTCGCGTCGCAACTAGAAAGCGGACATCAGTTCTTCTTGCTGGAAAATGAAATAGGGAACTGTGGATTTTTGGGCATTCAAGCATTTCATCCGTCCAGTGACCAATTAAAAATCCATAAACTATATATCTTGCCATCTCAACAAGGAAAAGGATATGGTAAATTGCTGATCGAACATGCTGTATCAGTTGCTGAATCAAACGGGATTTCTATCCTAACACTGAATGTCAATCGCTTCAATAAAGCCGTTCAGTTTTATGAATCTGTTGGATTTTACATTGCCAAAGAAGAGGACATCGACATCGGACATGGATACCTTATGGAAGATTATGTGATGGAGTTGCCGATTTAAACTCGATTAGTTTCTGACAAATAACCATTTTACGGAACGGTAGATGCCGATTCCGATGTAGCCAATGATTCCCGGTTTTTTCTTTTCTTTTAGAAAAATCGTAATCGTTGAGTAGGTTGATAAGTGATCGATGCGGTTCATCTTTCCTTCCAATAGATCAATGGTCTCATTCAATCGCTCAAGTTCCTTTTCAACGAGCAAAGCTTCAGCCACAGTTTGTGCTTTTTCAAGCAATTCCAAATAGCGCATCCGTGCTTTTTTTGCATTGTCTAGTCGAATGAAAAAATCAGCATATTGTTCGCTTACATCTTCACCAGTCGTGTTTTTATAGGTAACCTTTCCACAGGCTTCAATTTCACCATCGGCTGCTGTTTTCGAGTCATTCGGAATGCGAATCACACATTTCGTGGTACCTGACTCTTGAACATATCCTTTGTGTTTTTGTGCTATGTTCGTTAAGCGCACGATGGCCGTATCTGGATGTTCAACGGTTAAATACACGCTGCTTGAAAAAATGATCTTCTTGTTGCTTTCTGTTCTTACTCCTTGTTCGAATAATTCATTGTTTTGTTCAAGGTAAACTCCTCCAACAGGACCACCTTCATAAGCATAGGAAGCACTGCGCTGGGTAACACAAGATGTGAAGATCAAACCGGTGAAAAGAGAAAGAATGAGAAGAGTTGTTTTCATGTTAGGCGTTTTAAGTCCTCAAAAACGAAAACTAAAAGGATTTATTATTCTTGACTTAGATCGATGTCCACCCCACATTGGAAATCACCTTTCGGACAAGCCACATGACCATGAAGTCCGCAAGGGCGACAGGAGAGTTTTTCTTTTACTTGAAGAATGGTTGATTCATCCGATAAAGGCCCGAATCCAAACTCAGGAATGGTCGAACAGAAAAATGCAGTAACTGGGGCATTCATGGCCGATGCGATATGCAAAGGTCCTGAGTCATTGACATAATTTCTGGCGGCTGAAGACATCAACGCGGCGGATTCTAAGAGATTCAGTTCACCGCATAGGTTGATGATTTGACCGTTATCAACCGAAGTACGTATACGTTCGCACATGTCGTAATCTTGTTTTCCTCCCAATAAATAAACCTTTCCTTCTGCCGATTTTTTCTGCGCAAGTTCAATCCATTTTTCGACAGGAAGTTGTTTGGTAAACCATACGCTCGCTGGTGCAAAGCAAAAGAATGGTCCTCCCGTATATGATATCACCTTGTCGATGTTCGCTTGACTCGGGTAGAGTTCAGGACGACGAAGTTCAACCGCGCCAAATTCTTTGATCAGGGAAAGATTACGCGCAACCTCATGGGTTCCATCACCAATAGAATGTGGCAAGCGTTTAGAGTAAACGAAAGAAAATGGATTTTTGTCAAAACCGATGGTCTTCTTGGCTCCTGATAAAATGGTGATCAATCCGGAACTTCCAAATCGATGCAGGTTGATGGCGAGTTCGAACTGATACTTTCGAAATCTACTCACCAAACGGAATATTTCTTTGTATTTACCTTTTGATTTTTCGAAGGTAAATACCTCCTCAATGTGTGGATTGTTTTCAAGCAAGGATTCATTCCCTTTCTTCACTAAAATAGAAATCTCAGATGTGGGAAAAAGGCGTTTCAGCTCAGCGATAAGGGGCGTTGCTAAAATAACATCACCCAAGAATGCGGTTTGTATGAGGAGAATGCGTTTCATGTTTTATCTCAGCAGACTCACATGTCCTCGTTTAATGATTTCTATTCCATTGCCATCACGCAATTCAACCATGTAGACATAAGTGGCGGTTTCAGCAGCTTTTCCTGTACCCTGAATGGTGCCATCCCACACTTCGCCTGGTGTGTTTGATCGAAACACGGTTTGTCCCCAACGATCGAGAATGGTAAAATGATATTCTGTTGGGTCAAAATTGCTGATGACAGGGAAGAAGGTGTTGTTTATTCCTGTGACGATGAAAGCATTTGGTACATATATAATAGGTTCAAAAACCTGGCATGTTTCATTCGACTTGCTGAGTTCTGGGTCATTGTAGATGTTCGAACCTTCAGCCGCTTCGAGGTAGTAACACACTTTTCCTGTAAATGTGATATCGTTTAAATCATCCGAATACGTTAACACGTCGTGCGGCAGAAAAGCAATAGGTGTTGCACTGAAAACGCCATCAATACCTCGATACAATCGATATTCCAACACTGGGCCATTCCAGTCTTGATAAGGATTCCATTGCAAGTAGCATAAGAGTCGGACATCGTCTTTTTCACTGCGTAAAAGAATTGTCTGTGCCTGATTCGACACTCCACCAGGCCTTCCGCAACTGTCAATGATGCGTGCGCGATAGGTGTAACTGAATTCAGTCACATCTACATCAGCATCGGTGTAGGAAATTAGATTTGAGGAAACAGGAATTTGTATCAATGGAACGAAAGCACCCGAGCCATCCATTCGCTCAAAAGAAATAGCGGTCACCCCACTTGAATTGTCTGTCAAATGTCGAAGTTCGACTTGACTGCCATTGACTGTGGCTACTTTAAAATAATGATTTCCGGGCAGCGTGGGTGCAAGGATGCTTAAGCAATCTTTGTTTGAAAATGATTCTACCCCAACATCAGAAACAGCCTTGACAAAGAAACAGTAATCCATTAATTCAACGACCGATAGGGTTAGCGTCGTATTGACTGTAGTGCCATATTGTGTCCAAGGCCCATTTTGCATGCTTCCCCAAACTTCGTAATGATCAATTGCTCCCCAACCGACATAAGGTGTCCAATTGAGCTTGACTTCGCTGCTGCAAATCAATAATTCATGTGTTAAGAAAATGCTCGTATGAACGTCGGCCTTGGCTGAGGTTTGAAAGGTAGGTGGAAACGCGGGCGTATAGCACGAATCGAATGCCGCAACCGAATAGGAGAGCGCACCAGTACTTAAATCTGCTGGATACGAATAGCTCGTGCTGCCGATTCCCCAAACGGTATCGAGCTCAAAAAGGAAACCGTTGGCGTCGAAGGTGTAAATCACGTACCCATAGGTGTCAGGCTGACCGTTCTGGTTCCAATTGATATGCATCTGATTGGTCGCTGTATCAACACTTACTGATGAAATCACAGGGATATCGGGTGTCAACATGTCTTCCAAGTCGTCACCTTGAATGTTCGAGGTAAAGTCACATGGAGTGTTGTTCAGTACGACCTGGTAACTCAGGTATGCCTGACAAATATCAATCGTATCGATGAAGGCATTCACCCCATAATTTACGCTATCAATCAAGGTCCAAGTGCCCGTTGGGTATTCACGGTAAATGTAGTACTGGTCATCCATTGAAGGCCAAGCTACAGATACTGGATCGTTCCATTGCAATACAGCTGTTCCATTCGATGGATTCACCAAATTCAAGAAGATGTTGGATAAGGTATCGCTATTTCGTAGCGCATTGCCATTGCATCCCGACACAACCGAAATAAAATAGTCATTGGCTTGCGTCACTGCAGGATCTGTCCAGCTGGTGGCAGCAATCGAGTTGATCGTAGCGAGAAGTCCACCTTGAACCGAATGAACTTGATAGGCAACAAAGCTTCCCGTTGGGTCAGCAACCGGGCTCCATTGAATCGTTACGTTTTCGTTTACATCTGACTGGATGCATTCTATGTTCGGAGCTTGAATGACGCCTTCATTGACCACATTTATCGTCACGGTAGCATAGCGCACTTTAGGCACTTGGCAATAGTCATCCTGAACTTTAAAAACAAAATAGTAAGGAACGACATCCAAGGCATTTCCATCGGCGCCAACAAGATGGTCGCAGGACGTTTGCCAGCTGAAATTGACCGTGGACCCTTGAACCCCTGAAATGATCGGTGCTGCATTTAATGTGGCACATGGCGCAGTTCCACATCCAGTGGTAGAGGTGAAATTTGTTCCGAACATGGCACCTGAAGCGGTCAATAAATTGTGCTGTGGGCTTCCATCTTGCAGCAATTCCGGATCAACTGAATTCAAGGTGAAAGTCACCAAGCTACCTGCATTAATCGTCGTTTCAAACGATCCCCCAGCAAATGGGGCATTGATCACAGGAGGCGTGTTGTTGTCCATGCATGCCGTCACCACAATTTGCATTTCGCGCTCTACTTCTCCGATCAATAGGCCGTTGCGGTATGATTTTACCAAAACTTTCACGACATAGTTGCCGATATTCAATGAGGTGAAATTGAGCTGTCCATTGGATGGGTTTATACTTGCTGGAACATTGAGCGCATTGAGAGAAGTTCCAGGGGTAGGTGAGGTATAAGAAAAACTCGGGTCAAATGGAATGGGTATTGGATTCGTTGGGGGCTGATAAATGCCTGTGGGAAAGTTGTTGTAAGGAATGCCAAAGCCAATGGCGAGTGAATCTAAATCAGGATCAACAGCATTCATGTTGTATTGGTAAGGCGTACCAGCACAGGCCACAAAATAAGGCTCTTGTAAGAAAATTGGAGAGGAATCACAGTTGCTGCTCATTCCCGGACTGACATAAATCTTTGCGGCCAAGCTTATTCCGTAATTGGATGGATTCGTAATGTTGGTAAGGTTGGCGCTTCGTGAAAAATTCTCGTAGGTAAATACCCAACCTCCGGCGGGCGGAACTCCGCTTATGGCGATGGCTGCACTTCGGTAAACGATTTTTTCAATGGCCCCAACACCATTTCCACCCGAGATCCCGTTGCCACAGTCTAAGGCTTGTGGTGAACCTGTTACCGGATTGCACGCAGGGGAAATGTCTGTTCTAGAAACGAAAAGAAGTGAAATCGAAGTTAATGTAGGGTGATTCCAAACGCGCAGGTTTTCATTGATGATGTTGATTTCAGCGCCGTTGCAATCGCGGTAAAAAACCAACGTGAAGACATAGCTCCCATTCTGGCACTGCCAGGTAATTTCTCCCCCCATCACATGCGAAGCCCTCAACGCTGTCGTTAGCGTGATGAATAGGGTCAGTAAAAAGAGTATTTTTCGCATGGGACAAAGAATAACGCAAGAGCGCATCACATAGTATAAACGCAGAAAATCATAGGTCGTTGCTATCCTGCTGAAACGATTGTCATATCGCTCCAGTTGAGGTATTTTTTTGCTAACAATTGAATGCGCTCTGCCGTAATTCCGTTGATGGATTCAATGGTCTTGTTGTAAAAATCCATGTCCATGTTGTAAGGTTCAACGCTCAAGTATAAATCCGTCATTGAATAAGGACCATCGGCGCTTTTTAAAAGTTGACCGAGTAAATAATTTTTCACCAATTCTAGCTCATCTTCAGGTACCAGTTCATTTTGAAGTATTTCAATTTCTTTTTGAATCTCCACTAATGTTGCCTCACGCACATCTTTTCCGACTTCTGTGGCAATTAAAAAGTATCCTGAAGCATGCAATTCAGCCATCATCGTTCCGATGCCATAAGTATATCCTTTGTCCTCGCGGATATTGGACATCAAGCGGCTACCAAAATAATCCCCAAGAATCGTATTCAAAATATTAAAATCTAGGTAGTCGGGATGTGTTTTATTGAAGAGCATTCTCCCCACACGAATCGCAGATTGTACAGCATCGTCTTTCACGACATGTGCTGTTCCACGTAGGTTTTGGATGTTTTTTTCAAATGTTGGTTGATGGGCATGTGACCAATCACCGAATAGATCAATGATTTGATCCACAGCATCTTGTCCAATGTCACCAACAACAACCATTTTACTCAATCCGTTGAGGTAATACTCATCGTGAAAAGCAACAATCTCTTGACGAGAAATGGAATCAAGATCTTTCACATCACTCACTCTTCCATAGATTGATTCACTGAAAAGTCGCTGTTGGAAGGCACGTTGAGCGAGGAAATTCACTTTTTCCATGTTGACCAAGAATTTCTGTTTTCGGTCAATCAAGAGTTCCTCGACCTCGTGCTCAGGGAAGCTTGCACCATGAATCGCATCGCGAATGATTCGAAGTACGGGCAGCATGTTTTCTTTCAATGCATAGACTGAAATCACAGCATTCTCATTGCTTACGCCTGACTCAAAAAATCCACCAAGCGCATCAATTGATTCATTTATTTCAATGGACGTGTGTTCTTTTGTTCCTGAGAGCAAAAGGCCATTCACAAAAGACGCGACGCCAATCGTTCCGAGAATAGTGCCTGCATCAAAGTATAAGTCAACCCGCGAGGTATCGTTCAGAACATTTTCATTCCAGTAGAGATGAACATTTTGGGACACATCGAAAACACGAGGTTTCAAAAAATCGATGTGTTTTATTGTTTGAAGTTCGGGTGCAAGGGCTCTGTTAATCATTGGTCATGGATTTTACTTTCAACAATGAGCAGTTCTCTTTGCGAAATAGATGTATAGCTGATTCTTGTAAATGTGCAGGTTGAATCGCTTGATAGATGAGATGTTCTTCATTGATTCCATTGGCATCGCCCAACAATTCGAAGTAGCACAAGTTCATCGCGCGATTGAGTAAACCTTGCTCTTGAAATTCCCGTGCTGTTCGGATTTTTATCATCAATCGATTCAATTCACTTTCCTCCATTGGACTTTTTTTCAATTCATCTAGAGCTTCCCAAAGTGCTTTGTCGAGCATATCGAAGGTCACGCCAGGATTTAGTTTTCCAGAAATGATGAGCAAGCCATTGTCCAAATCCCCGGAAATATAGGCGCCAATTTCAGAGACCAGCTTTTGCTCCTTTTTCAATGCAATATACAAGCGAGACGACTTGTCACGGCCCAAGCAATCGGAAAGTATATCGGAGAAATAGTATCCGTCGCTCCGTCGTTCTGCCATTTTAAAGGCATAGTAAAAGGCATCTGTCGGCACATTTCGTTCGATAATTTTCTCTCTAAATTCGGTTTGTTCTGGTTCAGCGGGAAGGATGCGTGCAGGCTTTAGTTTTTCTGGGATGTCCCCAAACCACTTTGTCACTTTCTCGCGAATTTCTTCCAGCTCAAAATTCCCTGCGATGCAAAGAATGGCATTTGCTGGGTGGTAATGCGCCCCAAAAAAGGCCTTCACGTCTTCCATTGTGGCCTCCTCAATGTGTGAAATTTCTTTCCCGATGGTACACCACTTGTAGGGGTGGGTGTGGAATGCCAAAGGGCGAAGCTCCAACCACACGTCACCGTAAGGTTGATTCAAATAGCGTTGTTTAAATTCTTCGATGACGACATTGCGTTGCACTTCGAGACTTTTTGGGGTGAAGGCCAAGGATAGCATTCGATCACTTTCCAGCCAAAGTGCGGTGTCGATGTTCGCCGCAGGAAGAACGTTGTAATAATTGGTGATGTCGTTGGACGTAAAGGCGTTGCTTTCACCTCCCGCCAATTGCAGCGGGGCATCAAAGTCGGGGATGTTGACTGAGCCACCGAACATCAAATGCTCAAAAAGGTGTGCAAATCCCGTTTTTTCCTCGGATTCATCGCGCGCACCCACGTCGTAAAGGGTGTTGATCACAGCAAGAGGTGTTGTGACATCCTTATGGAAAAGTACGGTGAGACCGTTTGGAAGAGTAAATCGTTCGAAATGAATCATTAGAATGTATATTTTTCAGTGTGTTGATCGCTTAAGGCAGCGCGGTATTCGGTTAGTATTTCCTCTACGACATCTGCCGCAGGCATAATTTTCTCGATGAGGCCAGAAACTTGACCAATTTCGAGTTCACCTTCAATCAGGTCGCCTTCAAACATGCCTTTCTTCGCACGTCCCCGACCCAAAAGTTCGGTTAACTCCTCTGTGGTAGCACCATGTTCATAGGCGGCTTCCACTTTTTTGTAAAAGTCATTTTTAATGAGTCGAACAGGAGTAAGTTCTTTCAAAGTCAGCTGTGTTTGGCCTTCACCTGTATGAAGAATTGTTTCTTTGAAATTTTGATGCGCACTGGATTCGGGTGTGGCTACAAAGCGACTGCCGATTTGAACTCCATCAGCGCCCAAATTCAGTGCGGCGAGCATTCCCCGGCCTGTTCCGATTCCACCAGCTGCAATCAAGGGAATGGATATTTTCTTCGCTACCAAGGGAATCAAGCACATCGTCGTTGTTTCATCTCGTCCATTGTGACCCCCCGCTTCAAATCCTTCAGCGACCACGGCATCAACACCTGCTTCTTCAGCTTTTAAAGCAAATTTTAAGCTTGAAACGACATGTACGACGATAATTCCTTCGGCCTTTAATTTTTGTGTCCACGTTTTTGGATTCCCTGCAGAGGTAAAAACTACAGGCACTTTGTGACGAATAATCGTGTCGATGTGCTTGTCAATGTCGGGATAGAGCATGGGTAAATTCACAGCAAAAGGTTTCGTTGTTGCCGCTTTACATTTCAGGATTTGTTCATCCAAAATATGAGGATACATGGAACCGGAGCCAATGATGCCAAGTCCCCCCGCATTGGAAACAGCCGAAGCCAATTCCCATCCAGAACACCAAATCATACCTGCTTGAATCAGTGGGTAATCAATGTTAAAAAGTCGACAAATTCGATTGCTCATGTCTATGATTAATAGTGTTTTTGTTGCTTCTAGGGCTTAAAATCCCTCAAACGAAGTTACTGTTTTTGACGCAGTGAATTGGAGGTGGATTGGCAATTTATGCACGGGTGACTGTGTGCTACTGCAACGGAACTATTTTTTTTCCGTCTTCACATAAAATTGACTAATTTAGAACTCCGACTGAAATTCACTTGCATGGGCAAATTCCGGTGTTTATTTTTCTTCGTATTGGCTTCATTATCTGCGCAATCGCAAGAGATTACGCATGAGCATGATGTTTATCACGCATTCATAGAAAATAAGGGGCAATGGCAGCCAGAGGTCTTGTTTAAGGCGAAGGTTCCAACTGGAAATTTATGGGTCCAGCAGCGTAAAATGGTGTTTCACCTTCAAGACCATTCGGTGATGAAGGCACTTCATGGTAAACCGCGCGACAACGGTCCACAGGCAGCTATACCGCAGACTGTGGTGCACCTCAATTTTCCAGGTGCGAATGAGGTACAGCACATTGATAAATTTATTCCGTCCTCCTATTATTACAATTTCTTCAAAGGAAACGATCCGTCGAAATGGCAATCGAATGTGCGCGGCTATTCGGAAGCGATTCTGCACGAATTTTACAACGGCATTGATTTAAAACTCATCGAGGAACATGCGCAGTTGAAGTATGAGTTTCATGTTCGGCCAAAGGTGTCTGCTCAGGTCATTCGGTTCAATTACGCTGGACAAGAGAAAGTTCACTTGGACAACAAAGGCAATTTGGTGGTCTCAACGGCGCTCGGTCAAATCATTGAACAAAAACCCTATGCCTACCAAATCATCAATGGATCTATCCGAAATGTGGAATGTGCATTTCAGTTTGTGGGAAATGAGGTGTCTTTTCAGTTAGGCAACTACGACCAAAACGCGATTTTAGTGATTGACCCCGTTCTTGTGTTCGCCACCTATTCGGGTTCCGTGACTGATAATTTTGGGATGACAGCTACGTATGGATATGATGGAACGGCGTATTCTGCGGGAACAGTTTTTGGAAATGCCTATCCAACACCAGACAACAATGCCTTTGATGTGAATTCCAATTTTACGGTTCCATCCAACACGTCCTATGGCATCACCGATGTTTTTGTATCGAAATACACGTCCGATGGGACCAACATGATTTGGACAACTTTTCTCGGAGGTGGTGATGACTTGCAAGGCACGGAGACGGCGCATAGCTTGATCTGCGACAAACTCAACAATTTATACATTTACGGGGCGACCTCGAGCACGGATTTCCCAATTGTAAACGGGTATCAATCCGCTCACGGTGGGGGCGTCGCGAATGCCAATTTCTACTTCAATGGGGTATATTTCTCGAATCAAGGAACGGATATTTATGTGGCAAAACTCAGTGCCAATGGACAAAACTTGATGGCTTCAACCTACATGGGAGGTACTGAAAATGATGGCATAAACACGAAAGTATCTTCTGGGATTTATAGTTCAGTGGCCGCTTATGATTCGCTTACATCCAATTATGGGGACCAGTTTCGTGGAGAAATCATGCTGGATCCTGCTGGGAATTGCTTGATTGCATCCTGCTCACGTTCAACGGATTTTCCTGTGCTCAATGCCTTTCAAGCAAACAACGCGGGGATGCAAGATGGTGTGCTTTTCAAGTTGACGCCAAATTTATCCAATCTGGTGTGGTCGAGCTATTACGGTGGTACAAACAACGATGCCTGCTATTCTGTAAAAATTGATTCAAGTTCGAACATTGTATTTTCTGGAGGAACAAGTTCACAGAACCTTCCGTTCACAGCAGGCGGTTGGCAATCGGCTTACAACGGAGGAATGACAGATGGTTTTGTAGTCAAATTAAATCCTGCTGCCACCGCTGTCATCAATGGTTCATACATTGGAACACCCAACTACGACCAAGCATTTTTTGTAGAGATTGACCGCAATGACAATGTCTTTTTGCTAGGGCAGTCGGCTGGTGGTGCTTTCCCCGTAAACAATGCGGCCTTCGTGAATGCAAACAGCAGCCAGTTTGTGATGAAGATGAATCCATCCCTTACTGCTGTGCTAAATTCCACGGTTTTTGGTAATGGTGGCGCGGCAACCAATATTTCACCTTCGGCTTTCTTGGTGGATATCTGCGGGAACCTTTACATTTCAGGCTGGGGTGCAAACATTCTTCAAGGAACGCCACTGTCGGGAATGCCGGTTTCGCCAAATGCCTTTCAGCAAAATCCAGGTAATGGATTTGATTTCTATTTGCTCGTTATTGAACGTGGATTTGACGCTATGTTGTATGGCACATACTTAGGTGGAAATCAAGCACAAGAACATGTAGATGGCGGAACTTCACGCTTCGATAAAAATGGAGTTGTGTACCAGTCGGTGTGTGGTGGCTGTGGTGGACATTCCGATTTTCCGACAACGCCAGGAGCTTGGTCCAACCTCAATTTGAGCTCGAATTGCAACAACATCGTCTTTAAGTTCGATTTTCAGTTGATTCCAAATGCCGAGTTTTCAGCAGATCAAACATTAGGCTGTGCCGACTTTACCGTGACCTTGGATAATTTTTCGACGCAGTCGGATTCGTACTTGTGGGATTTTGGGAATGGCGATACGTCGACAGTCATCTTCAATCCGACCATTACCTACACGCAGCCGGGGGACTACCTTGTTTACTTGTATGTGACAGATAGTGTATGCTTGCTCACGGATACGGCTCAAATTGCGATTACCGTGACGGATGCCATTCAACTTCAGGTGCAGAATGACGTAGAGCTGTGTTCGCCTGTCCAAATGACCTTTATCGCCAATTCCTTTGGAACGGCAACGTATTTTATTTGGTCCGAATCGTCCGATCTTAGCAATCCTTTGAATGCACCTCAAGATTCAGTAATCACCTATATGCCAAGTGGAAGTACTGTCTTGTATGTTATGGCGGGAAATGACGGCTGTTACCAAAAAGATTCGGTGGTCGTCACCTTTGTGAGTTCGTCACTCTCGCTATCGGCGAATGATTCGATTTGTGCGGGTGAAACAGCGATTGTCACTGCTGTAAGTTTGGATCCAAGCATTCAATTCACCTACGATTGGGGCCCTGACTCCATTTTAACTCCTCCAGGAACAGGAGCGTCTGTAGGATTTAAGCCAACGACCACCCAATATGTGTATGTCACAGCAAGTGCGAGCAATGGCTGTGTGATTTCTGATTCTATACTCATAGCGGTGAGTTCAATCGCCAATGGTTCGGTCATCGCTTCGGCAAACCCTACCTTGGTCCCTGAGGGTGGACAAACAACACTTTCTGGACAACCGTCCGGGATGACCTACACGTGGACTCCAGCTTTGGGCGTGACTAATCCTACAATGCAATCCACCTTGGCAACGGTTGACCAAACGACCATCTACACCTTAAGTGTTTCTGACGGAATTTGTACAAAAAGCGATACGGCCTTGGTGAAGACCTTCGCCTTTATTTGTGGCGAACCCTATGTCTTTGTTCCGAATGCCTTTACCCCAAATGGGGACAATGAAAACGATGTTTTGTATGTCCGCGGAATAATGATTGAAGGCATGGTGTTCCGTGTTTTTGACCGCTGGGGAGAAATGGTGTTCGAATCTTTAGACCGTGATTTCGGCTGGGACGGCACCTTCCGAGGAAAAGCACTGGACCCTGATGTCTACGATTATTACCTCAAAGCCGTGTGCATCGATGGCAACGAATCCATCATCAAAGGGAACATTTCCCTCATGAAATAGAACAACAATCTTAAAATAAAACGATCTCTAAATGAAAAAAATCATTCAAGCAAAATCCGAGAAGTTTCTCGAACAATACCTGAACAACCCAAGTCCAACAGGATTTGAATCGGAAGGGCAAAAATTGTGGCTTTCGTATTTGAAACCTTACATCGACACCTATTTTACAGATAACTACGGTTCTGTCGTGGGTGTAATCAATCCAGATGCACCGTATAAAGTAGTAATCGAAGCACATGCCGATGAAATTTCGTGGTTTGTGCATTACATCACAAAAGACGGCTTTATTTATCTCCGCAGAAATGGAGGTTCAGACCATCAAATTGCTCCATCAAAACGCGTGAACATTCATACCGATAAAGGTATCGTTCGTGCCGTATTTGGTTGGCCAGCCATTCACATGCGTTCAACAAAAGAGGAAGCTCCAACCTTAAAGAACATCTTTTTGGACTGCGGATGTGACTCGAAAGAGGAAGTGGAAAAACTCGGTGTGCATGTTGGCTGTGTAATCACCTTTGAAGACGAGTTCATGATTTTGAATAAAAATAGATACGTCGGTCGTGCCTTGGACAACCGCGTTGGTGGATTCATGATTGCCGAAGTGGCGCGTTTACTCAAAGAAAATAAGGTGAAGTTGCCCTTTGGTTTGTATGTGGTGAATTCTGTTCAGGAAGAAATAGGATTACGCGGCGCTGAAATGATTGCCCGTAAAATCAAACCAGATGTGGCGATCATCACCGATGTGTGTCACGATACGCATACCCCAATGGTTGATAAAGTGGAGAATGGAGATCAAAAGTCGGGATTAGGACCAGTATTGACTTATGGTCCTGCGGTGCAAAACAACTTATTGAAGCACATCATTTCTGCTGCGGAGAAAAATAAAATCAAGTTCCAACGTGCAGCAGCTTCGCGTTCAACGGGAACGGATACGGATGCTTTTGCCTATTCCCACGAAGGGGTGCCAAGTGCTCTGATTTCATTGCCATTGCGCTATATGCATACAACCGTTGAGACCGTGCGTAAAGAAGATGTGGAAGCAACTATTCACTTGATTTATGAGTCCGTAATTGCATTGAAAGACGGACAGGACTTTAGGTATTTCAAATAGCATGATTTAATTTTATGTATACATCAATTTTACGGACTGAAAATCGTAAATTGGCACACTAAAATCTATTAAGACTATTTACTATGAAAAGATTTACTTTTTTGGCGGCGTCACTTTTGATCGGCTTGGGAGCAAAGGCCCAACTGTTTTCAGATGATTTCGAAGCCTACACAACAGGGGCATTAGGACCTCAATCAACATCTTGGTCTACTTGGAGTGGAACAGAAGGAGGAACAGAAGATGGTATTGTTTCTACGGCACAAGCGAGCAGTGGAACGAAGTCCATTTATTTCAATTCAACGGTAGCCAATGGTGGTCCTCAGGATTGCGTATTGGATTTTGGCCCTATGTACACTTCTGGAGTGTTTACATACCAATCTGATTTTTACGTAGCGAACGGTAAGTCTGCCTACTTTAACTTACAAGCAACACAAACCATTGGTCAAACATGGGCATTGAACGTGAACATGAATAATGGTGGCGTTTATGTTGACGATGGAATTACTTCAGATTTGGCAATCGGTTCATATACGGCAGCAACGTGGTTTACATTGAAAATTGAAGCGAACCTTACGCTCGGTATTTGGAAAGCATTTGTTGATGGAACGTTAATAGGTGTATGGGAAAATGGAGTGAATTCATTGGCCTCTATCGATATCTTCCCGCTTCAAGGAAGCCAATTCTATGTAGATGATGTAAGCTTTGATCACCAAACGTATACGCTTTCTTCATTGAATGCAGCAATTTCAGGTTTGGATATGGCAGGAAACATTGCAACTCAAATTGTTTCTCCAACAGTAACGGTAATGAATGCGGGTTCAACAGCAATTACATCGTTTGATGTCGTGTTGAACTATGCTGGATCACCTTATACACAAAACATTACAGGTCAAAACTTGGCTTCTTTGGCATCTTATACTGTGACTTTCCCGAATGTTACTTTGGTAGCTGGAGCAAACAACGCGATTGCTACAGTTTCGAATGTGAATGGAGGTGTTGACAATGTGGTTGCTGACAATAGCGCAACAATTATCGTTAATCCTGTAGTTCCTGCACCAGGAAAAATGGTTGTTGGTGAAGAGGGTACTGGAACGTGGTGTCAATGGTGTCCACGTGGTGCTGTTTACATGGACATGTTCGAACAAGAGTACGATCAGTTCTGGGCTGGAATTGCCGTGCATAATGGTGATCCAATGGTGGTTACAGATTACGATACGGGAATGAGCGGATTCATTGGAGGATATCCAAGTGCTATAGTTGACCGCGGTACAGATGTAGATCCTTCTGCAATGGGTCCGGATTTCTTCGCGCGTTTGCAAACTGCTCCAGTTGCCTTTATTCAAAATGGTGCAACTTGGGATGCAGCGACACGCACATTGAATGTGTCTGTATCGTGTGATTTTCAAGCTGCAGCAAACAGCAACTACAAATTAGCATGTGTATTGACGGAAGATGATGTAACTGGTACAACAGGGGCATACAACCAATCAAATGCGTATGGAGGTGGTGCGGCAAATGGTGTGATGGGTGGATTTGAAGCCTTGGCAAACCCTGTTCCTGCAGCACAAATGGTATACAACCACGTTGCACGTGCAATTGCTCCTTCATTTACAGGATTGGCAACGGCTTTCCCTGCTACTGTAAATTCAGGTGATGTATTGACAAACAATTTCTCTTTCGTTCTTCCTGCAACATGGGATGAGACAAAAATTCACATCATAGGTTTGTTGTTCGATCCATCAGGACGTATTGACAACGCTGGTAAAGCGACAATCACTGAAGCTGTAGCAAATGGCTATGTGAACGGAAACGGTGCAGGTGTTGAGGATTTGACATTGAATGGTCCAGATCAAGTGATGACGGTATATCCAAACCCAGCGGGTGCGTATACAACAGTTGCGATTCAATTGACACAAGAATCTGCTGTGGCTCTTCGCGTGGTAGATATGTCAGGAAAAACTGTAGCATTCAAAAACTACGGTTCAATGAATGGTGCGTCAACAATCGACTTGAACACGTCAATGCTGGATGCAGGAGTGTACATGATTGAATTGACAGTGAACAATCAAACAATGGTTCAGCGTTTGATCGTTGAATAAGAAATAAAATTTCAATGAATTAGGGTGGCTTCGGTCACCCTTTTTTGTGTCCATCAACTAAAATCGAATACCTTTGCGCCATGAAATGGATTGGAGAACGCGTAAGCTTCAGTGAAGATAAAGTTCGCACAACAATAGTGATTGAACCAGAGAATACCTATTGGGTAAAAGGACTCATGGGCGCATGGCTTTCCATGTGGTTAACCATCGGTGCCGTTGTGATCTGGGCGTATTTCACCTTGAAACTAACAAGTCAAGAAGGAATTATCCTGCTGATATTTCTTTCCTTTTGGGTATATTATGCGGTAAAAGTCGCTCGCTCATTTTTTTGGCTCCTGTGGGGCAAAGAAATGATCAAGATCGACGAGGCCTCTTTGACCTACAAAAAGTCCATCAAGAAATACGGTAGGGCAGTGCCTTACTATTTTGAAAACATCAATAAGATGGCCATGTCTGTGCCAGAAGAACGTTCAATTCAACGGGTATGGGAAGCATCACCTTGGATTCGCGGTGGCGAGCGCATTGAATTTGAATACAACGGCAAGATGATTCGTTTCGGTCGCAAGCTCAATGAAAAGGATGCGAAGTTGTTGTTTCAATTGGTGACCAAGCGCATGGAGGAGAGATTAAAGAAAATTAAAAATTAAGGATTAAAAATTTGGCGCTGCGCAATTTGATCCTGTCGGAATTTGATGCCTTCGGCAATTTGAGGTAAGATCAAGTCTTTCAGCGCAGCATTCTTTGTCTTTTGTCTTCAACGTTGACTTCGAGTCTGCTGCCGAACCTCAGCCACCACTTTTACACTTCGGTATTCGAAGAATTATTAAGTCTTTAAGCGCAGCGGTCTTTTGTCTTTTATTCCGCATATGCGGAAGGGTCTTTAGTCCAATTATGTTACTTTTCAGAAAAAAGGCATTTCCATCCCGGTTTTCAAAATGTAACAGCATGACATACAAGCATATCTTCTCGGTATTTTTTCTTTGGACGGCGCTCAGTGCGTGCAGTCAAGCGGCCAACACCAAAGAACAGGATCAAAAAACGCCAACACCAAAGCCAACGGAAGATACGACCAAGTCATTTTCGTTTATAAACCCATCCGGCAAAACCATAGAAACACGTTTTCCAGCGCCGCCAGGATTTGTGCGTGACAGCAGTTCAGCCAATTCTTTTACAAGTTATTTACGCAATCTTCCACTCAAGCCCGACGGTTCGCCTGTCCTTTTGTACGACGGATCTCAGAAAGGCTACCAAGATGGACAATGTGCCGTGGTAAATTTACCGATTGGCAAAAAAGATTTGCACCAATGTGCGGATGCGCTCATGCGTTTGCGTGCGGAGTACCTGTGGAATCAGAAGCGCTACGATGAAATTGGCTTCCACTTGGT
>CALPWQ020000026.1 GCA_943327315.2 Chitinophaga pinensis | reverse complement strand
TTTGTGGTGATGGACGGAATCGAACCGCCGACACAAGGATTTTCAGTCCTTTGCTCTACCGACTGAGCTACATCACCTAACCGTTTTGTGGGGGCAAATATAATAACTTATATCGATGAACGACAAATGAAGCGCATTTTTTTTGACAACATCATGTATCTTTGACCGCAAATATGAACGAAAACATCTATGTCCTCGATGCCGGAAATACTTCGGTGAAAGTTGGCCTCTTTGAAAATGGGGTGCTCAAAAACGTTCGACGGGTGCCCACAAACGATAAATCGCGGTGGAACGAAATTCATGAATTGATCCCTCTGAATTCAGCGCTTGTGCTGTGCAGCGTCGCAAGTGAAGAATTCAATGTATTCGTTCATTCGCTGACAGCACACCTTACAGTCATCAATGCCAACTCTCCCCTACCCATTCGAAATGCCTACCATAGCCCTGAATCTTTAGGCATGGATCGTCTTTGCAATGCTGTGGCCATCCACTCCATGAAAAAGAGTACAAATGCAGTAGCCATTGACATCGGGACATGTATTAAATTTGACCTTGTTGAGGATGATCAATATATCGGTGGATCAATCAGCCCTGGAATCGATTTGCGCTACAAAGCATTGCATGACTTCACGGCAAAGTTGCCGCTGATCGACGTGCATTCCCAAGAATCATTCATCGGAAAAGATACAGTGACTTCAATGGCCGCTGGAGTAATTCAGGGATTGGATGCAGAAATAAAGGGGATGATGGATAATTACCGTTTAGCACATGGTCAAGACTTAACTTTTTTTATGACCGGTGGAGATGTCGAGTGCTTTGATTTTGAAGGAAAAAATGACATCTTTGCGGACCCAAATTTAACCTTAAAGGGTGTTTATGAAATCTATTTGTGCCATGTTGCGTACTAAAATTCTCACCCTTCTGCTCTTGATATTCGCTTATTCAGCGTCTGCACAGTACACCATCAATTCCCCCTACTCGAGTTATGGACTTGGTGAGCGTGCCAACCCAGAGAATTATGTCTTTTCGGGCATGGGCAATTGTTCTGCTACAGTTTTTGATTCTACGGTATTAAATTTTTACAATCCTTCCACCTACACTACCTATGGCACCGGTCAACCTTTATTGTCGATAGGCATTGAATCGAAAATGTTATTTCAAAACGATGGTGATGCGAATGTGTTTTCGGGCACGGCAATGCTCAATCACTTTGTGATGGGTATTCCGGTGAAGAAGAATTTCGGCATTGCGTTCGGTCTAAAACCATTTGCACGCAAAGGGTACGAGTTATATGACCGAGTGGCGGTGGGCACTGATTCCATTAAATACACGTATTTAGGAAAAGGGGGCTCACAGCTGGTGTTTGTAGGCGGCAGTGCTAACCTTATAAACCTGAAATCATTCAAATGGTCTGTTGGCGGAAACGCTGGATATCTCTTTGGCATTGCAACAAATGAACGCCGAAGTCAAGTCATTAAATTGTCGCAATTCTCTGGCGGAGTAGATCGCAATGTATTAACAACAAGTGCATTCTACTATGAACTAGGGACAAACATTCGCTTGAAAATCAATAACAATCACATCATCACATTGGCAGGGACTTTTGAGCCAGGGCAGAATTTAGGCGTGAAAAAAGACGAATACTTGTTTTATGCGCCGAATGTCTTTGATCCAAGATCCTACGACACGATTTATCAGAATACAAACGTTCGCGGGACCATTCGCATGGCGCCTTCCTACACGATTGGTTTAAGCTATACCATTGGATTTGAATCGGAGAAAAAAGGAAACCGAATTCGTGAGTCAGAACTCGCACTTCACTTCAACTATGGCATGACCGATTGGAGCGCTTACCGCGATGAGTTGAATCCTAGCCTTACCTTTTTAAACTCAAGCAGAATCAATGTTGGTGTACAATTCATACCAGAGCGCGACTTCTTGGACAAAGCCGCAGTGGTTGGATTTTTTGAAACCATAAGATACCGCGTTGGCTATTACCAATATACCTTACCTTATAGTTACAACGGAACTCAAATGACCGATTTTGGCATGACATTTGGATTTGGGATCCCGATTTTGACGACAAAGTCACTTTCTTCAGTAAACCTTGGGGTTTCACTTGGAAAAAGAGACGCGGGTTCTTCAAATTCACTGAATCAAAAATACATCGGTCTAAATTTTGGTATTACCTTAGCGCCTTCAAACTTTGACCGCTGGTTCAGAAAACGTAAACTGGATTAAACTTAACGAAAATGAAACTTCAAAAATTACTCTTATCCGCTCTAGTACTTGTTAGTTTAAGTGCGTATTCTCAAGAAGAAACTGAGCAAGAACGCGAGTGTAAGCGCATGCGTTTTTTGGCGGGTGAAGACTTGAAAATTAAAAATTATGCAGGAGCATCTGCGTACTACATTAAAGGTGAAGCAATTTGTGGAAACTACGACAAAGCCAACTACGACCGTATGATTGGTTCCATTCGTAACACGATTAGCGCTGAAGCTGATAAAGTCAAGAAAACAGCCTACATTGATACCATTATTGGTGTGTATGACCGTGCAGAACAGAAAGGTTTCTACGATCAAGCCAATGACCTTATTCGTGCATCTTACATGATTCAATCGTCGAAACCAAATCGCGCCGCTGCAGATGTTTTGTTTACACGTGGGATTACAAAAGTTGGTGCTGTACCAAGTGAGACACAAGTGAATTTGTACTATTCAAATCTTTACACCTTGTACTCAGATTGTGTTGAAGCAGCGAAAAAGACAGAATTAAAAAAACGAATGATCTCTGATTACTTCAGTTTATCTAAGATGGTGAATGATTTAAAGATGTCTGCTAAAACCCAAGAGAACATCACAACCTATTTCAACAACATCGTTCGTTCTTGCGAAGACATCCTTCCAGATTTGAAAGGTTTCCTTGCAACTTTGCCACAGGACAAAGAAATGAAAAAGAAAGCCGTTGTGAACTTCATGACACTTTTGGAAACAAAGAAATGCACGGATGCCAAAGAATACGAAATGCTGGTAGATACACTAAATATGATCGACCCATCACTGGATGGTAAGTTGGCGAAAGCACGTTTGTTGGTTTCTAAAAAACGATACAGCGAAGCCGTTGCAGCTTTCAAAGAAGCAAAAACGATGACGACTGAATCTGCTAAAATTGAAGAGATTGAATACATGATTGCAAGCACTCAATTCAATTCTGGTAGTTACAATGCGGCGTATTCAACGGCAATGGGAATCTCTGGCGAGAACAGAAGTGAAGCCTTGCACCTTGCCGCAAAATGTGTCGCGCAATTGGCAAACAGCTGTGGTTCATCGACCATCGAACGCAAAGCGAACTTCTTGTATGCGGCACGATTGGCAGATCAAGCGGGTCAAGGTGGTGCTGCTGCAAAATACCGCGCTTCAGGTCCTACAGATGGCGAATGGTTTGATGCTGGAATTAGCAGCATTAACCTAAGCTGCTGGAATGTGACCGTTTCAAAATAAAGTGAGCTTCACAAAAAATATACATAAGCATGTAAAGATTCCTGTCAGTTTAGTGCTGGCAGGATTTCTTTTTTCATGCGTGAACGATTTGGAGTCCATCCAAAAAGTAACCTACGACCCAAAAGCCCCAAAAGAAGTCACGAAGAACCTTCGGGTGTTTTATACCGATTCGGGTTATGCACGCGTGGAGGTATATGCAGCTATCGCAGAATCTTATTCCACTCCCGAATCCATTACGAAACTGAAAGATGGTGTGAAGGTGAATTTCTTTTCCGCAGACGGGAAAATTGCATCGACCTTGACCGCCTTGTATGGAGAGGTCAATTATACAAAAGGAACCATGTTCGTTCGTGACTCTGTTCAACTCTTCAACCATGCGAAAAAACAACGCATGGAGACAGAAATCCTTTTTTGGAACCAACGGGACAGCTCCATTTACACACCCTCCAACGTGGTTGTTCGCGATCCGGATGGTGTACTATACGGCAAAGGCATACGCACAAAACAAGATTTTTCCGAATATGAGTTTTTAAAACCATATGGAAAGATTGCTTTAGGCAAATGAATGAGGAACTACATAGAATCAATTATCTTTGACAAAAATTAATCTGATGCAATTTTACAATAAAATCATGTCGTATTTCTGGCTACTTGCTGGCTGCGTGCTTTTGGTCACAATTACCTATTTATCATTTACACAGGGAATTAAAAAGTGGGGGTTCTACTATTTCTTCGTCGTTAGCGCCTTCGGCATGTATTTCTTCAAACGCTGGATGATGAAGCGCATGGAAAAACACCTTGCTTATTTACAAGAACAACATGCAAAACAACAAGGAAAGTAAGTCTTCGGAAACTTTAATTCTTTTCATGCGTTTATACAGTATTGAAAATTAAAATATTAAACGAAATCCAAGGAGTAACTTTTACCCTAACTTGATTGTCATAGGTTGCAATAAATGAAACAGTTCATATTTCTAACACTCTTTATTTTCCTAACAGGAAATTCAATTGCACAGCAATTGCTAAGTGGAGTTGTTTTAGATGAACGCAATATTCCAATTCCTCACGCCAAAGTATTCGTGAAAAACAGTGCAGATCAGCGCACCCTTGCCGATGTGAATGGCTATTACGAACTGCGCTTATTTCCTGGTGAATATTTCCTTGTATTCAGTGCTACAGGCTATGATGATCGTGAGAGTTACATCACCATCACAGAAATCCCGGTAAAAAGAGACATTCAACTTTTCCCATCCAAAATTCAAGACTTGGCCGATGTGGATGTTTCGGCAAAAAAGTCCAATCCCGGTCGTGAGATCATGCTGGAAGTGGTGAAGAAACGCGATCAAATCAACCCGTGGAATTACCCTCATACCGTAGATGGGTATATCAAAGCAACGGAAAAATTGGATCGAAAGGAAGAAGAAAAGAAAGACGAAAAAAAATCAAAAACTGAAGAGCCTGCGGATCCAAACAGCCCGGAAATAGAAGATCCTTTTGCCGTTGAACGCAAGAAACAAACAGACCTTGCGAACAATATGAACCTTGTGGAAGTTCAATTCACGCGTAACTTCTACCCTCCCAATAAAGTCAAAGAAGTCCGCAATGCCTATGAAGAAAGAGGAAATGTGCGCAACCTCTATTACACCACAACGGTAAAATCAAACTTCAACTTCTTCGAAAATTTGTTGCACCTCGATGACCTGCACCAATCACCTGTTAGCTCGCCTATTTCTGGTCCTGGAATTCTCTCCTACAAGTACCGCGTAGAAGAGCAATACGAGGAAAATGGCCGAAAAATTCACAAGATCAAAATTATCCCTCGTAGTACAGCGACTACAACCCTTGAAGGATACATCTGGGTCATCGATTCTGTTTGGCTTGTTCAAAAGTTAGAACTCACCATGAACAAAGGCAATCTGCTGGTATATGATTATTTCACCATCCGTCAAACCTTTGAACATCCCGGTGACACCATGTGTGTGCTCGTAAAACAAGAGTTGGATTACGGGGTGAAATACAAGGACGAAACCTCAGTTTGCAAGACCATTGCCGATTTTAGCAACTACAATTTCAATGCGTCATTCACAGCGAAATTCTTCAACAACGAACTTGCCGTTACCGCAGAAGAGGCCTACGAGAAGGACAGTAGCTTTTGGAGTCAACAGCGCACAACTCAACTTACAGAAGAGGAACGAAAATTCATCATGGCCAAGGACAGCATTCGGGATTATGAAAACAGGAAAGAATACCTCGATTCAGTGGATGGCCTATTCAACAAGGTGACGGCCTTAAAAACACTTTGGTTTGGGATTGATCACCGGAACCGTGAATTGAAAACCCAATGGACCATCAGTTCTATTGCAGCAATGTCACGTCCGATGTACATCGCAGGACCCCGCGTAGCTCCAAGCTTTTTCTATTTCCGAAAATGGGACTCACAGCGGACCTTAGACTCCTACACCGAGATGTCGATTGGCTTGCTCAATAAAGATGTCAAGGGCCGAACCTGGTGGCGCTATCGGTACGACCCCTTTCATTTTGGAACGGTGCAATTGCAGTTCTCCCATGACTTTGATGTCATTCGAAGCTATGATGCCATCAGCCAAATTTACAAGCGAAATAACTTTATCGAAGCAACAGAGGTCGAGCTTGAGCACGACTATGAGCTTTTCAATGGGTTTTATCTCAATACAAAAGCAAGTTTTTCGGAACGCCGCAGCTTGAAGGGTTATAAGTTCTTGAACATCCTCGACAACGCCATTCCAAACGATGACCCTACCTCCTTTCAATCCTACCAAGCATTCATTGGAGAAGCGACTATTAGCTACACACCCTACCAAAAATATATGCGTGAGCCCAAACGCAAGGTCTTACTTGGGTCAAAGTTTCCTACGATTTATGCCACCTACCAACGAGGTATTCCAAAAGTTTTCGGCAGCGATGTCAACCATGAATATGGACGTGTAGGTATCATGCAGACTTTTAAAATTGGAACATTAGGCACTTCGTCTTATCACATTACTTCCGGAAAATTCTTGAGCTCAAAAGCATTGAAGGATGCCGACTTTAAATACCAACGCCGCAGTGACCCATTTTGGTTTTCCAATCCATTGTATTCGTTCCAAGGGTTAGATTCCTCATTGCCCTCTCGAAAAGTCTTTTTTGAAGCCCATTTCGTTCACCACGACAACGGAGCTATACTCAATAAAATTCCATTCATGAAGAAGACAGGCATCGGATTGGTTGTGGGTGTTGGCGGTTTGTACGTGAAAGAATACGACTGGCAACATTATGAGATGTTCGCAGGATTGGAACGCAACTTTAAACTTTCACGTCGCCGACTTCGTATAGGAATTTATGGAGTCGTTTCTGATGGCAATCACATCACACCTAAGCTCAATTACAAGATCTCCTTTGCGATGTTGGACGATCGAAACATGAAGTGGAATTTCTAAGCAATCTTTAGAATCAATTCACCACTGTTACGTGAATGCATTTAAATTCCGGACACAATAAAATTTTCTTTTCGTCTCTCATTTGATTCAGCGCTTTAATCAAGGCTCGCCGAGAAACATCACATGCACCAATTGAGTTTACTCTACTAATGTCGAAAGAAACCCCGAAAGAATGTGTCGATTTACCTGGGGTCGCTGAATTGGGATATTTACGCCTAATCTCATCCTGTTGAGTTTCTGTTCGCGTCATGGAGGAAATGACAAAATAATCTTTTTCATTTTTAGAATCTTTAAGAAAGGAGCGAAATAAAAACGCGAGCTCCTCCAAGCGCTTTTTCGCTGTAGGTGTTAAATGCTTCGAGCTTGAGGTCAAATTCTGAATGTAATAGCCATCTGCTTCGTCCACAACCACCAAGCGTTTTCTAAGTAAAAAATCAGTTAATGTAGCTTTATCCTTAATAAAACCATTCTTTGTCAAACGAATGGCGAGAGGGCGATGTTGATTTGGATAAGAATCCTTTGTTACCTCCAATGATTCACAATTACAATTCATCGCAACATCTTTCGGTAACTCTGTTTTATTTTGAATACGTTGAAAATAACCGCGAATGCGAGATCGATACGGATAAAAAACGATGAGCGAAAAACACCCCAAAATAAACATGAACAAAAACGCTCGTTTTAGCGACATCTTTTTTTGTGCCAGTCGAATGAGTATCACCAGAGAAATCAAGGATCCTCCCAAAAGAAATAAAAGAAAAACTGCTTTAAGAGTAGACATGACTTATTTTTTAATCTAACGATGAATGAATTGGCTTTAATTACTTGAAAAATAGGAATAAAAACATGAATCGCATTTCATTGATTTAACTTTAGTCATCCATAAGTTGGAAATCAATATTCAATACAGGCAAACGAATTCATCGCCAAATCTGTATCTTTGGGCAAAATCATCGGGTATGTACGGAAAAATGAAAGAATTCCTTAAGAACGAATTGCAAGCCATCGAAGAAGGTGGGATTTACAAGCGTGAACGCATCATCACGAGTCCACAAGGGGCGAATGTAACAGTTAGCACCGGAGAGAATGTCGTCATCATGTGTGCAAACAACTACTTAGGACTTTCCTCCCACCCTGCTGTTATTCAAGCGGCAAAAGACACCCTAGATACCCATGGTTTCGGTATGTCATCGGTTCGATTTATTTGTGGAACACAAGACATCCACAAAGAATTGGAACAAAAGATTGCAAATTTCTATGAGACAGAAGACACCATTCTTTATGCTGCGGCTTTTGACGCAAATGGTGGTGTCTTTGAACCCCTCTTTGGTGAAGACGATGCCATCATTTCTGACGCACTGAATCACGCGTCTATTATCGATGGTATTCGTTTGTGCAAAGCACACCGCTACCGCTATCAGCATTCAGACATGGCCGATTTAGAAGAACAATTGATAAAAGCACAAGATCAACGTTTTAGAATCATTGTGACGGATGGGGTTTTCTCTATGGACGGTGATATCGCCAAATTGGATGCTATTTGTGATTTGGCGGATAAATACGATGCCTTGGTGATGACAGATGAATGTCACTCCGCAGGATTTATTGGTAAAACAGGTCGAGGTGTTCCCGAATATTGCGATGTCATGGGGCGTGTGGATATCATTACGGGAACACTTGGTAAAGCTTTAGGTGGTGCAATGGGTGGTTATACGACCGGTCGAAAAGAAATCATCGATATGTTGCGTCAACGCTCTCGCCCCTACCTTTTCTCGAATTCATTGGCGCCTTCCATCGTTGGAGCTGCAAATAAAGTGTTTGAGATTCTAAGTTCAAACACCGAACTACGCGACCGATTGGAGGAAAACACGAAGTACTTCAAAGAACGCATTATTGCTGCCGGATTCGATATCAAACCAGGTGACTCACCCATTGTACCGATCATGTTGTACGATGCCGCCTTGTCTCAAAAATTCGCAGATGCCTTGTTAAAAGAAGGCGTATATGCCATTGGATTCTTCTTTCCTGTCGTAGCCAAAGGTCAAGCCCGCATTCGGACACAAATCTCTGCGGCACATTCAAAAGAAGACCTAGATAAAGCAATTGCTGCGTTTATTAAAGTTGGGAAAGATCTTCAGGTGATCTCATAAATTTCTAAAATGCAACTTAAACGTCGATATTTTGGTTCATTGCTTTTGCTGCTCTTAGTGGGTGGGCAATTGTTCCTTGCATCGACCTTTGTTTTTTTTAATCCTCAATACGCAGATCCTGTAAAAATTGTACTGATAGATGAATTGGATGAAACATCAAATTCTCCAACCGAAGAATGCGATGAAAGCAGCAATGAATCTTTTCTTGAAGAAGTCATCGACGAAGATGAGAAGATGTTGTCCATACCTATTTTCGATCCATTAAGTACCACGCAAATCAGTGAGCTTATTTCATCACTGAATTATCAACTACTTACGCTTTCCACCCCTTTCTCCCCTCCTGAATTGGATATCATTTAGACAGTTATTGTTCATTTGATTCATTCAATTTATTATAAATGAGAAATTTATTTAATTTCTGGCGGCACGATATGTCGTCAGGATTGGTGGTGTTCCTTGTAGCACTTCCACTTTGCCTAGGCATTGGTTTAGCATCGACCACAATCGATGGCATGCCGGGTCTACCAAATGCCTTTTCAGGAATCATTGCTGGTGTTATTGGAGGTGTCGTTGTTGGCGCACTGAGCAAAAGTCGGGTCGGTGTGTCAGGTCCTGCAGCTGGTTTGATTACCATTGTGTTGTCAGCAATCACGACCCTAGGCAGCTTCGAAGGATTTTTAGTCGCCGTGGTTCTTGCCGGCTGCATACAAATTATTGCAGGATTTTGCGGACTAGGAATTATTGGTCTTTATTTCCCTTCTTCAGTGATTAAAGGAATGCTGGCCGCCATTGGAATCACTTTAATCATGAAGGAGGTTCCACATCTTGTTGGGTACGACAAAGATTTTTTTGGTGATGAGGCCTTCCTTCAGAGAGATGGACACAATACATTCTCTGAATTAATTTATGCCCTTCAAGCGCTGCAACCTGGTGCTGTTGTCATTGGGGTGTTATCCATTGGGATCATATTTATCGTTGACAAGTGGTTAGCACCGACGATGAAGCTTTTTAGATTAATCCCTGCTGCATTAATTGTTGTGTTGGTCGGAATTCTTTTAAATCAATTATTCAAATCGTTTCTTCCGGACATCTACCTTAATGCGAAACATCTTGTCCAACTTCCAGTAGCGAAAAACGCGAGTGAATTTTTTAAATACTTCGCGCAACCAGATTGGTCCTTTCTGTCCAATAGAAACACCTACGGCATTGCTTTAACCATTGCATTAGTAGGCAGTTTAGAAACCCTTTTAAGCGTTGAAGCCACAGATAAATTAGATCCAGAAAAAAGAAAAACACCAACGAGCCATGAATTAAAGGCACAAGGTATTGGCAACGTTCTGTCTGGAATTTTAGGCGGATTACCCATCACTCAAGTCGTCGTGCGCAGCTCGGCAAATATAAATGCGGGGGCAAAAACAAACTTATCTGCGATGATTCATGGACTCATTTTGTTTATCAGTGTGGTCTTTTTATCGAAATGGATCAATTTAATTCCACTTGCTTCTCTGGCCGCAATTCTTGTATTCGTAGGATACAAATTGACCTCATTTGAATTGATAAAAAAGGTTGTAAAACTAGGTATTGATCAATCATTGCCTTTCATTGTTACAATCGTTTCCATTCTCTTGACCGACCTGCTATCGGGAATAGCGATTGGATTGGCTGTTTCTGTGTTTTTTATTCTTAAAAGAAATTTTCAGAACAATTATAAGATCATTAAGGCATCGAATGGAACAGAACAGGTCATGGTTCTTTCGGAAGAAGTGACGTTTCTGAACAAAGGCAGCATTCGATTGACATTGCAAAAATTACCAAAAAACTCTTCATTTACGATCGATGGCACAAATTGTCAGTCTATCGATTTTGATGTGCTTGAGAGTCTTCATGAATTCAAAGAATTCGAAGCAAAAGAAAAAAACATCCGAATCACTTTTATTAACATCCAAAATATCAATCATTAAATTAAAAAAATGGAAAAATTTTATAACGAATTACTCGAAAACAATAAGAAATGGGTGGTGAACATGTTGGACAAAGACCCTCAATTTTTCGAACGTCTATCTCATGGGCAACAACCACCTATTTTATGGATTGGGTGTGCAGATAGTCGTGTTCCAGCAAATGAAATCATCGGTGCCTTACCGGGTGAAGTATTTGTTCATCGAAACATTGCCAATATGGTCGTGCACACAGACATGAACATGTTGAGTGTGTTGGATTACGCCATTAATGTTTTAAAAGTGAGTCACGTCATTGTTTGTGGCCATTATGGCTGTGGTGGCGTTCAAGCAGCCATGACGAACAAACATATCGGACTTATCGACAATTGGATTCGACACATTAAAGATGTTTACCGTTTTCATCAAGATGAACTGAATGCAATTGGAGATGAGAAAACACGCTTTGACCGCTTCGTTGAATTAAACGTCAAGGAACAGGTGCTAGATCTTGCCAAGACATCGATCATTCAAAATGCTTGGGAAAAAAAGCAAGCCATACATATTCACGGATGGGTCTATGATATTCACGACGGAATCATCAAGGATTTAATGGTGTCAATCAAAAACAATGAGTCCTTATCTCAGGTATATCAATTAGATTTGTAGGCATAAAACACTTCAATGTCAATTAAAATTAGTGACTTAATTTCCACTTTAAAACGAGATTTAAGCACCTCAGCTATTGCCGAAAATGGCCCGATAATGTCGCAATACATGAAGGGCCATTTTCCTTTTATCGGGGTGAGCGCAGTGCCAAGAAAAGCAATTTTTCATCGTGTAAAAAAACAGCTGACCTCTGAATTAAATGGGAAAGAAAAACGGCAGTTCATTCAACGTTTGTTTCAGCAAAACGAACGTGAACTGCACTACATTGCAATTGATTTTCTCAACTCTTTGCGAAAGGATGAGATTCAATCATCAGATGGAGAATTACTTCACGAGTTAATTACCACCTATTCTTGGTGGGATTCGGTAGATGCGATTGCGTCAAACTACCTTGGAAAATACATCCAAAAATTTCCGATTCAAGGTGCTGAATTAATTGAAGAATGGCGAAACTCCGGCAACATGTGGCTGCGACGCTCTTGCCTTATTTACCAATTGAAATATGGCAATAACACCGATTTCACGCTGCTGATGGACTTGATCAACCAATTCAAAAGCGATAAAGAATTCTTTATTCAAAAAGCCATTGGATGGTCACTTCGTCAATATTCAAAATTTCAACCTGAGGCCGTTCGCGACTTTTTGCAGGATAGTGATCTCAAAGGACTCGCTCGAAAAGAAGCGGAAAAGTATTTATAGATTTTAAGATAGCAAGATATTAAGACTCGAAGAAGGGACACTTCTTCGCTCGTTGAGCTTCGAAGGTCAAAAGACCGCTGCGCTGCAAGACAAAAGACTTTAATAGTTACGAGTTACTAATGACGAGTTACTAGTTGGGAATCATTCGCTACAGGCTAGAATTCAGAAGGTAACGAACTAAAAATTCCAGAAGAAATCAAATTCCCATTAGAGGTCAGGTTGCTTATGTATTAAGATGTAATTTGTATCTTGTATCTCGTAACTCGTAACTCGTAACTCGTAACTCGTAATTAATAATTAGTAACTCCCAGAAAAAGATGGCACTTATTCTTGAATGCAGAGGCATGCATCCGCAACACGGAGACAATTGTTGGTTCGCGCCCAATGCGACTATCGTTGGAGATGTACTCATGGGCAACGATTGCTCGGTTTGGTTTTCAGCCGTCGTTCGCGGCGATGTGAATTCCATTCGAATGGGCAACAGCGTTAATATCCAAGATGGCGCTGTGATTCATTGCACCTATGAAAAAACAAAGGTAAACTTAGGAAACAATGTTTCGATTGGACACAATGCCTTGGTGCATGGGTGCACGGTCGAGGACAACGTGCTGATTGGAATGGGATCAATTGTCATGGATGACTGCTACATTGAATCCAATTGCATCATAGCTGCCGGTGCGGTTTTGCTTGAGGGAACACGTGTGGAGTCATGGAGCATCTATGCGGGTGTTCCTGCTAAAAAAGTAAAAACTTTATCCCCAGAGCTTTTTGCAGGTGAGGTGCAGCGCATAGCCAACAACTACATGACATATGCAAGTTGGTTTAAAGAGGAAAAATAAGCGGTGTGAAAGACATTGAAACATACGAAGAGTGTCAATTTTTGATCGAACGATTCTACGATAAACTGATGGGTGACGAGCACATTGGCCATTATTTTCGAGATCTGAACTTAAGCAAGCACATCCCACGCGTAGCTGAATTCTGGGCTTTTATTCTGATTGACCGAACGGGCTATACGGGGAATATGATGGATGCTCATGCGCGATTGCCCCTCAAGGTGGATGATTTTGACCGCTGGTTGACCTTGTTTCACGAAACAGTTCGCGAACATTTCAGCGGTGAAAAAGCAAACTTGGCGATTGAACGCTCCACACTCATCGCATGGACAATGAAATCTAAGTTGACTTAGCGTTTTATTATTCCACGACAATCGAGACAATCCCTTTCAAATTCTCTGCGTCAGTGCCACTGTCGATGATGTAGTAATAGGTTCCCACTGGCATCATTTTACCTTCGAAGGTGCCATCCCATGCTGAATTTGCATAATCACCTTTTTTGGACTCATAGAGTTTCGCTCCCCAACGGTTGAATAGTGTTACCGTATTGTCTGGATATACAACATCCAAATTTAGAATCACCCAATTGTCATTCGTATTGTCCCCATCCGGTGTAAATGCAGTTGGCAAGATAATGTCACAAATTTCAACAGTTATGTCATACGACGAAAGTGGACTCATACAGCCATTGATCTGTTCATATACATAATAGGTCGTTGTCCCAATAGTCGCATTTGGCATTACGTTCGCACCTGTCCCAACAAGTGTGGCTAATTGAGGATCTGAGAACCATGAAAACAAACCATTTGTACCTGTTGCAGTTAACGGTGCAAGAACCCAAGTCGAGCAATACGTTACATCTGGACCTACCGTTGGAGCTAAAGGTGTTGGTGTAACGGTCACTGTAAACGATTGCTCATCTGAACAATTGTTGGCTAAAGTATATATGTAGATGGTTTGAGTGCTAGAAATGGTCTGTCCAGTGGTAAGTTGTGTTCCTGTAGCCGCACTTCCCGTCCAAAAGGATGGTATTCCCAAATTCAAACCTGTAATAGCTGGTAAGGTATAGGCATCACAAACACTTGCATCGGGTACATCATTCAAAACGGGCGTCGGAGGAACCGCAAGTGTTGCAAAGGAAATGTTAGAAACACATGCCCCAGGAGCAGATGACAGTGAGAAGGAGTATGATCCTCCAGCAACATTATTCAGTGTGTACGGCAAGGTCACATTCGTAGCTGAACCTACCCCTGTTCCCGTCCACGAAAGAGTTCCTGTTCCCGTCCCATTCACAACTATGATTCCGTCTGTTCCTGTGCAGGAAGCCGGATCAGTCGCTATAAGGGAAATTGAAGGGATCGGATAAATGGTCACTGTAGTTTGAACGGTATGTGAACATCCACTTGGATTCGTTGCTGTCACAGAAAACACTTCGCCATCTGTAGCTCCGGTAACTGTAGGATTGGCTGCGGAAGCATTTGAAAACACAGCAGCACCGTTAGATGTCCAAGACCACAATGTCGCCGCCCCACCCGTTTCATTCAATTGAAGTGGTGCTCCATCACAAATTGGGGATGTATTGCTCGCTGCAACAGAAAAATCAGCAGGTTCCGTAATGGTGAAATTGTATATTTCCTGACAGTTATTGTTGTTGTCGTTTACCGTTGCCGTGTAAGAGCCTGCGCACAAGGACGTTTGGTTTGTGCCATTACCGCCAAAAATAATCCCTGAATTTTGCCATACGACAGAGTAAGGAGGTGTTCCACCCGTAATGTTCACATTGGCTGTTCCATTGCAGGTTCCAAAACATGTAGCATCCGCAAAACTAATGCTCGAAATCGGACCATTTGTGGTCGTCAAAGTCAAAGTTCCCGTTACTTGGCAACCGTTTACATCTTTCACTGCGACATTGTATGTGCCAGCACTTAGATTAGAAAAAGTTCCTAAAGAAGAAAACGATGCTCCAGCATTGATTGAATACGAATAAGGTGAACCATTTCCATCTTGACCTTGAAGCGAAATTGATCCATCGCCGTTTCCACAGTTCTCATTGATGACCGAATTCAGAAAGGTCAAGGGAGTGATTGGCGCGACGGTCACAGTGGCCGTATCCGTGCATCCAATAGATGAGGTGATGACTACTTTATAGGTGCCATCGCAAAGTCCAGTTGCTGTTGCCGTCGTCTGACCGATTGGTGCATTGGCAGCATTTAGCCACTGGTAGGTATATCCAGCGATTGAACCCGCAGCAGATGCGTTTGCTTGACCATCGCATCCGCACACTTCATTCTGAGTCGTTAATGCGCTAGCAACTAACGGTTGAATTGGCGTACAGTTGTTGTTGAACTGGGCAATATAAGCCGCATTCAAGGCATTGTTTGGGGCACCAGGAGTTTGCATGTCCGCGCCACAAGTAAAGGCGTCCAAAGCAGTTTCACCATCGGCACAACCTTCAGACCAATTCAATTGATTGTAAGGGTCATTTCCATTGAAATACCACACATCATCTTGACCACTTCCAGGAAAATAAATCAAATTATTTAGATTGTCTGCTCCAAAACACACAGAAAACACTTCGCATCCTGAAAGATTTACGATACGTGCGCAGTCGCCAGTGTTGGCAATTAACGTTGTGTTCCAATTCCCTCCTGCTGTCCAACCAGCGGTCGGATAAGAGCATGCCACCGCACCAGGTGTTGTTAAGTTCGTTTCAAAAAGTGTCGGATTGTTTATAGGTGCAACGATCCGACAGTTGCCATCACTTAAAGAAAGATCTGCTGCCGGTATAGCTGGATTTGGGTCAATATTGTTGTACAAAAGGATGATTGTTCCAAGAGGCACACAGGCCCAAATTGTATTTTGAGAAAATCGTATGGCCCCAGGAGCAACGCCCCCTGCCCCATGGTATCCGCTGTTGTCATCGAAGATCCATCCGCGAATATCGATACACGGTGGAGTTGAGCTCGAACAGTCATAGACCACAGCTGTGTCAACAACAACGAATTCGACAAATTCCTTATTGCCGTTTGGACCGTTAGATACTTCATTAATAATCAATGTTTGAGCATGTAGAGCTGAAACAGAAAACAGAAGAAATAAAAGAGCGATTACGCGCATGGTGACTTAATCTAAAAATGATGCTAAATGTAAGAAAAACGAAGGCAACTTTTAAGCGTTTTGAGAAATTGATTAAAACTTCACGATTCCTTAAAAATGGACGTGTTCAGAAAAAATTTCAATTCCCAAAAAACCTTGCGCTTTGGCATTAAACACATCTGTGTTTTCTGAAGTTAAAAATTGAATTTTTCCATTTTTTAGACAGCGGTTCTCGATTTCTGGATGAGCACTCAAGTAAGCTTCCAGTTTTTCCGCGACAATAGGTCCTTGCGACACCACTTGAATTCCTTCCGGAACGATGCTCTGAATGTAATCGCTAATCAGTGGATAATGTGTGCACCCCAAAACGATAACATCAATTTTCGGATCTTGACGAAGCAAGGCATTGACATCGGCTTGAATAAAAACCTTTCCAGCATCCGTCATGTGACTTCCCGTTTCAATCAGTGGCACCCACATCGGACATGCCTGCTGAACAACCCGTGTATCTGGAGAAAATTTATGCAATTCAATCACATACGACTCCGAACGCACTGTACCTTCCGTGGCAAGCACTCCCACATGCCCTGTTTTTGTCATTGCACCAATAACTTCCGTACTCGGTCGTATGACACCTAAAACGCGATTGTTTGGCGCCAGATGCGGCAGATCGTTTTGTTGAATGGTACGAAGCGCCTTGGCTGATGCCGTGTTGCAGGCAAGAATAACGAGTGGGCACCCTCGAGAAAAAAGTTCGTTCACTGCCTCGAGAGTATATTCATACACGACATCAAAGGAACGGTTTCCATAGGGGGAACGGGCATTGTCACCCAAATACAAATAGTCGTATTTCGGCAAGCGCTTGCGAATTTCCTTCAATACGGTCAAACCGCCATATCCCGAATCAAAAATACCTATTGGACCTGTCAATTGCATCATGTATAAACTAAAGCGAAGGTACGAAAGTACATGAAATGATAAAAACAAAAAACGGCGACCAAGAATGATCGCCGTTTTTAAAATTTTGGGCTTGCTTATTTCTTCATTGCCGCAGCATCCAAGATCAACAATTCCGTAATCACTTCATTGGTGATGTCTGTTCCGCCTTCTGAATAAAGAATTACACTAAAGTCATCGATAGACAGCACATAATTCAACTTCTTGCGCTCAGCGACAATTTTCACTGCTTTTTGAACTCTATCCAAGATCGGTTGATTGAGGTCTTGTCCAAAAATTTGCATTTCTTGCTGCAAAGCTTGCTCGCGATCTTGAACTGCTTGTTGCTTTTTCATCAACTTATCTTCCTCAATTTTAATCATTACTTGAGGCATATTCGGACGTGAATTTTCATAAACCGCCAATGCAGATTGAAAATCCTTTTGCATCTCTTGCAATTCTTCAACACCTTTTGTTTCGTAATCCTGGAGCATTTTCATCGCTTCTTTACGTGAAGGCATTGTGTCCAATAATTTTTGCGTGTTCACATGGCCAACTTTTGATTGGGCAACTGCCGCACCGACGCTGAACATTACAAGAAGAGCCAATACTAACTTTTTCATTTTTTGATTTTTAGGGTTATGTTTATTTATTACCTGTGATGCCCATTTCTTTTAATACTTCATCACTGATATCGTACTTGCTATCTGCATACACCAGGTTACTTTGATTCGCTTTGTCGAACACAAAAGAATAACTTCGTTTTGAAGCTACTTTTTGCATGGCGTCATACACGCGGTCTTGGATTGGCTTAATCAACTCTTGGCGCTTTTGGAAGTAATCTCCAGCTACACCGAATCGCAACTTTTGCATTTCCATCGCTTCCGTTTCGAGTTTTTCAATCTCTTCCTTTCGCTTGGTTTTTTCTTCAGTTGGTAAAAGCACCTCTTCACGCGCAAAATTTTCCTTTTTGGTCTTCAAAACAGCATAGCGCTCTTCAATTTCCTTTGTCCAACGGTCAGCCAGCTTATCCAACTTCTCTTTTGCTTCTTTGTATTCTGGAACGTTATCCAAAATATAATCAGAATCTATGTATGCATATTTTTGGGCAAACGCAAAGTATGTGCCAAGTACAAATACAAAAGAAAGAAGTACACTTTTCATCGGTAAATTTTGCTGCGAAACGCCGAAGATAATCATTTTATTGTGCGTTTCCAAAGATTAAAGTTCACCGAGATTCATCCCAATTGTAAATGTCAGTTTCGGATAAAATCCTTTTTTATCGACGGAACCGTCTGAACCATTGGCATTCATGAAATCTCTCGACCATGAGTCCAACTTATCGAAACCAAGACCGTAATCCAGCCCAAGCATACCAAACATAGGAAGGAATACACGAATCCCGACACCTGCCGCACGCTTCACGTTGAATGGGTTGAATTTCGCAATCGATGGAAATGTGTTTCCCGCTTCAGCAAAAAGCAATGCGTAGAAAGTTGCTGATGGATTCAAGGAGATTGGGTAACGCAGCTCTAAGGTATATTTCGCGATAATCGGATCGTTTGAAGACGATGAAATGGAGTTGTCATCATACCCTCTCAAGGCAATAATCTCACGACCTCCAAGCTGATTCACACCTGTCAAGCCACTACCACCCAAGGCAAATCGATCAAATGGCGTGATTCCTTTCCCCGCTGTATAGGCACCCATGAATCCAAATCCAAAGCGTGGCATTAAGACCAATTTTTTATCCGCCGTGAGTGGTAAAAACCATTCACCTGTGAACTTTATTTTAAAATACTCCAAATACTTGTAGCGCTCTTGGTTTGTCAGGGCTGAATAGTCATCGATGTTGTCAAAGTACGAATATGGAAGCGTTCCTTTTGCCATGAACGTAAAGCTCGACCCACTTTGCGGATAAATCGGTGCACTCACTGAGCTGCGCTGCAAGACATATTTCAAGGCAATGTCATTCGCATAGCCGTTCGGAAATATTGGAAAACGCAAGTCATCCACCACTTCATAGTACTGATAACTCAACTCATAATATGCCGTAAAGTAATCATCTGGCCATTTTTTTCGGCGTCCAAATCCAAGCGATGTCCCTGTAATGGAAATCCCCGTGTAGGCATCATTGGATGGTAAATACCCATTTCCAAGAGCGGTGTGATTCATTGAGAATGACATTGAATTGGGCTTTTTTCCACCTAACCACGGTTCAGTAAACGAGAAGTTGTATCCTTGGTAATAACGCCCATTGGTTTGTGCACGGATCGACAAACGCTGGCCATCTCCACCTGGGAGTGGTGACCAAGAACCTTTTTTGAAGATATTGCGCGTCGAGAAGTTGTTGAATGTAAGGCCTAGCGTACCGATGATTCGGCCATTTCCTGTTGGACCAGCACCTCCATAACCTCCAGAAAGTTCTATCTGATCCGATGATTTTTCTTCAACAACATATTCAATATCCACTGTTCCATCTGCAGGATTCGGAATCGGATTTACTTGGAAGCCCTGCTCGTTGAAGAAGCCCAACTGAGCCAATTCGCGCTGGGTACGAATGATGTCGTTTCGGTTGAATAAATCCCCTGGTTTCGTGCGAATCTCCCTGCGAATGACGTTGTCATTTGTCTTCGAGTTTCCGCGAATGATGATGCGGCGCACTCGTGCTTCCTTGCCTTCGATGATGCGCATTTGGAAGTTGATGTGATTGTCTTGGACATTCGTTTCAACCGGTATAATTTGGAAGAACAAATAGCCGCGATCCATGTACAAAGAAGAAATATCTCGGCCATCCTCACTCATGAACAAACGTTTCTCTATTAGCGATTTATTGAAGATATCGCCGCGTTTGATTCCAAGTACCGTGTCAAGGTACGATGATCTAAACTTAGTGTTTCCAATCCAATCGATATTCCCGAAATAGTATTTTCCACCTTCATTGATGCGGATATCGATCATTAGGTTTTTTGAATCTTTCAAATAGACCGTGTCAAACTCAATGTGCGCATCGCGCAATCCCACTGCATTGAACTTTGCCAACATGGCGTCCTTGTCCTTGGTGTAAGTCGCTTCAGTGAATTTTGACCGTTTAAAGAATCGCCACAACTTCTTCTCTTTGGTATCCTTCATGGCCATTTTCAACTTCCAATCTGGCACACTAACATTTCCTTCAATGTTGATCTTTTTAACGCCTATTCTTTCGCCCTTGTTGATGTCAATCAAGAAAATCTCTGAGTTGTTCATGAGCGTATCCACCATGCGGTTGATTTTCACTGTTACGCCGTAATAGCTCTTCTCCCGAAAATAGCCCTTGATTTTACTTTCCGTCTGGTACACTAAATTTTCAGTGATTGTTTTCCCTGAAAACAAACTAATTTCTTCACGCAGTTTATCCGCCTCACGTTTGATGATTCCCTTAAACTTGAAGCGCGATAATTTTGGACGTGGTTGGATTTTTATGACCAAGTAGATTACCCCAGCAACTTCCTTATCGGCCAAAATCTCTACATCAGAAAATAGACCTTCGGCCCACAAATTCTTTATTGCTTTTGAAATTTGGTCACCTGGGATATATATTTTTTGTCCTTGACGCAATCCCGCGATAAGTTTAATGGCCTGGTGGTCATAATTATCCGCACCTTCTACGCGAATGGGACCTATTTCATATTGCTGCGGACTTCGGTAATTTATATCTGGACCACCTAAAGAAACGGGGCCATTCAGTGAATCTGGTGCAACAAATTGTGCATTCGAAACCGAACTAATGAGCGCAAAAATAAAAACAGGTAGCAGTCGCAAGATCATAGGTATCAAGTTAATTGTTCGGAGACCATTCCAAATCTACGTTCTCGTGATTGATAATCGAGTACGGCTTTAAACAAATCTTCGCGTTTGAAGTCCGGCCAAAGCACTTCGGTGAAATGAAACTCCGTATAGGCGATCTGCCAGAGGAGAAAATTACTTACTCTGTGTTCACCACTGGTGCGGATCAACAATTCAGGGTCAGGTATGTCGAACGTTGTTAGGTAGTTTCCAATCATGACATCCGTGATTTCGTCCGGGGTAATTTCGGCATCTTTCACATCTTGTGCCATACGCTTCACCGCATTTGTTATTTCCCACCGTGCACTGTAATTGAGTGCCAACACCAAATGAATTCCAGTATTGTCTTTTGTGCGGTCAATGGCTTCTTGAAGTTCGTTCACGCAGGTCTTTGGCAATCCTTCGATGTTTCCAATGGTCATTAAACGCACATTGCTGCGCATCAATTCTTCAATTTCACCAGATATGGAGCGCACCAATAAATCCATCAAGCCATCAACTTCTTCTTTCGGTCGGTTCCAATTTTCAGTAGAAAAAGCATAGAGTGTCAAATAATCAATATTCAGTTCTTTGGCTGCTTTGAGTGTTTCACGAACAGAATCAACACCAAAATTGTGTCCGTACAAGCGCATGTGCCCTTGTTTTTGGGCCCATCTGCCATTCCCGTCCATGATGATTGCCACATGCCGGGGGGTGCGCTGAAGGTCAATTTTAGATAGAATTTCCATGCTTTTGCGGAATAGTTAACGAAAATAATGAAAGATTCGTATTTTCATTCATTTGGCGTCTATAGGCTTAACATACCTTAACAAAAAGAGGGAAATGGTTTCCCATGTCCCTCTTTCCTTACAAATTTATCATTTTATTCAGCGAGAACAATAATGTTGTCGTTGAGCATTTCCATTACGCCTCCATTAATTTCTATATGGATCACATTTTGGTCAGTTGAGTCTTTTCGAATCCAACGTGCCATTTTTTCATCCACCTCAATTGGCGCAGGCATTTCCACCTTTACCGAACCTTTATTTAATCCTGAAATAATCGGCGCGTGTCCATTCAGTACCTGAAAAAATCCATCCAATCCAGGCAGCAACACAGCGTTTGCTTCACCTTTAAAGATTTTCGTTTCAGGGGTAATGATTTCTAAATGCATTGTGTCTGATTCTAAATTCTACTTATGCGTTCGCTTCTGCGAGCATTTTCTCTCCGGCTGCAACCACGTCTGCGATTCCACCTTTCAAGTTGAAAGCTGCTTCTGGATATTGGTCATACTTACCGTCCAAAATAGCATCAAAAGCCTTGATTGTTTCTTGAATATCTACCAATACCCCTGGGATACCCGTAAACTGCTCTGCCACGTGGAATGGTTGAGAAAGGAAACGCTGAACACGACGAGCGCGGTGAACAATTAATTTATCTTCTTCAGAAAGCTCATCCATACCAAGAATGGCGATGATATCCTGAAGTTCTTTATAGCGCTGAAGAGTAATTTTTACACGTTGCGCACAGTTGTAATGCTCTTCACCGACGATTTCTGGAGTAAGGATACGGGATGTTGAATCCAATGGATCTACCGCTGGATAAATTCCAAGTTCCGCAATCTTACGAGAAAGTACTGTTGTCGCATCCAAGTGGGCAAATGTGTTTGCCGGAGCCGGGTCAGTAAGGTCATCCGCAGGAACATAAACCGCCTGCACAGATGTAATTGATCCACTTTTGGTTGATGTAATGCGTTCCTGCATCGCACCCATTTCTGTTGCGAGCGTCGGTTGGTAACCTACCGCTGAAGGCATACGACCCAAAAGCGCCGATACCTCTGATCCTGCTTGCGTAAATCGGAAGATGTTGTCAACGAAGAAAAGGATGTCTTTTCCTTGTCCGTCACCTTCACCATCACGGTAATATTCTGCCATTGTCAATCCAGAAAGTGCCACACGTGCACGTGCCCCTGGAGGCTCATTCATTTGTCCGAAAACGAATGTCGCTTTGGACTCTTTCAATTCGTTCAAGTCGATTTTATCCAAGTCCCATCCACCTTCTTCCATGGAGTGCATAAACTCACTTCCGTAGCGGATAATTCCTGACTCAAGCATCTCACGAAGAAGGTCATTCCCTTCACGTGTGCGCTCACCTACTCCTGCGAATACAGAAAGGCCACCGTGACCTTTCGCGATATTGTTAATCAACTCTTGGATCAATACAGTTTTACCTACACCGGCACCACCAAAAAGACCAATCTTACCCCCTTTTGCATAGGGCTCAATCAAGTCAATCACTTTAATTCCTGTAAAAAGAACCTCCGTCGCCGTAGACAGCTGATCAAATTTTGGTGCTTCACGGTGAATTGGCATACCGTTCGAGTTGTCAACCGTATTGATGCCATCAATTGCCTCACCGATAACATTAAACAAACGACCACGAATCTGATCACCTATTGGCATCTTGATCGCCGAACCTGTTGAAGTTACCTCCAACCCACGGCTAAATCCGTCTGTCGAGTCCATCGAAACGGTACGTACTGCATTTTCACCAATGTGCGATTGCACCTCGAGAATGACACGTGTACCATCTGCTTTACTTACCACTAAGGCATCGTAAATGTTTGGCAATGCCATTCCTTTTTCAAAACTGACGTCCACAACTGGACCAATAACCTGGGAAATTCTTCCTTTAATTGCTGACATTTGAGTGTCTTTTTAACGATTTTACATCCTGCTTGACGGAGACTGTTTCCTCGTCAATTTGGGTGCAAAGATATACCAATTATTCGGAGTGCAAATAAAAAACCGAATGATTTTTTAACACCCTAAGTAGAGATAACTCAATTCTAAAAAGTACCGTTGCGGCAAGAAGATGTTAAAACCTGATGTGCTCGAAATTTCGCCGCATTAGAAAGCGCACAGGCAGGTATGAAAAGAGCAAACTTAAGCCCGTGACCAATCCAATGATCACACTTGCGTCCAAGACGGACAAGCGAACAGGAAATGGCAATCCGGCAGCTCCGGGCATCATTAATATTTCCCACTTGATCTGAACAAAACAAACCAGGTATCCAATCAACAAGCCGTAAAAGATTCCCCTCGCACAGATGAGGAGCCCTTCAATTAAAAAAATGCGAAACACAAAAGATCGCTCAGCACCAAAGGAAATCATCGTTGATAAGTTGTCTCTTTTCTCCACAAAAAGCATCGTAATCGAAGCAATCAGATTGAAAGCTGCCAGTATGAAAATAAAAACCAAAATGACCAACACGATTAATTTTTCTGATTTGCTGGTCTTGAAGATCAATTCATTTTTCTCCATGTTTGTTTTCGCCTCAAAAGATGGTCCCGTGACTTCGCGAATTTCCTCCTTCAAGTCCATTGGATTGACCCCATCCTCGACCTGAATATAAAGTGCAGTAAGGTCGTTCTCGTAATTCAACAATTCTCGACCAACTTCCAAAGGAACAACGACTTTCTCGCCATTCACCTCTCTGTTTCCATTGAAATTCATACGGCCAGACACATTCATGATCTTTTGGCGAAAGGGATTCGAGCCCAACTTCATCTTGGCTTCGCGTTTTGGCGCGAAAACAATCAGCTGCTCAAAAGATCGTTCGGGAATAAAACCCCCTAATTTATCCAACAGCGTGGCGCCAACCAACATCATGGGCTGACCATGATTGACAATTTGAGGTACACCATCTACCATGTGATGTTTCATTCGGCTCATCAGAAGAAACTCTTGGTCGACAGCGATCAACTGCGCATTCACCCATTTTTTTTCATGCTTCAGCACAACGGTTTCTTCCACGGCACGTGAATGGGTCTTTACCCCATCGATTTGAAGCAATTTAGTCAGATCAATCGCATCTTCAGGAAACGTTTTTCCGCCGGTGTAGCGAATGGTCAAGTCCGCATCAAAATCAGAATACATGCGCTCTATCAATGATTCAATGCCATTAAATGCAGACAAAAGCACAACAAGTGCTGCGGTAATGATGGTGATTCCGATCACAGAAATTCGCGTAATGAATCCGACGACGTTTTTTTTACGATCGAACTTTAAGTAACGACGCGCTATGTAAAATGGAACCTTGATGGGGTTATTTCTTTAGTAGAGATTCGATTTGCATGGCATAATCCAAGGAATCATCGATGTGAAAAACCAAATCAGGTATTTTACGCATGTTTTTCAATCGTTTGCCCACTTCCCCGCGAATCTTGGAGGTATTTACAATGATGTTATTCAACACCTCTTTTTTATCTGGACCAGCAAAAATGCTTAAATAACAGCGCGCCAAAGAGAGGTCGGATGTTACCCGAACAGTGGTCACAGTAACCATTGCGCCAAGACATACTTCACGCGCATTTCGTTGAAAATAAGTGCCCATTTCTTCCTGAATGACACCTTCAATTCTGTTCTGTCTGATTGAACCCATGGTGCAAAAGTAACAATAGTTCGCCCTTTAAAATGAACAATAGTCAACAAACTGTATCTTTGACAGCGCAATGAAAGGAATAATTGACATTTATAGGTACACATTTGCATACAAGGGCCGAGCCATCTTGGTGATTTTGTGTAATCTGCTCTTCGTTATCTTCAACTTGCTTTCCATTGTCCTGTTTATCCCTGTTCTACAGCTGATTTTTCGCCCAGACAACTTGATCAAAGCGATGGACAACCCTTCTTGGAACGGCGCCATCACCTCTCTTCCCAAACACATTTCTCAGGAGTACCAGTATTTCATGCAGAAGCTTGTTGCCCATGACCCGAAGGATGCCTTGTTCTTTGTGTGCATCACGGTATTCATTGCTTTCTTTCTGAAAAACGTGTTTCGCTACGGCGCCATTTGGCATCAGTCAGAGTTGCGCATGGCTGTTGTTCGCGACCTGCGGGATTCTATTTTTTCCAAAGCACTGAGACTGCCCATTTCTTTTTACACCAATGAACGCAAAGGAGATTTGATGTCGCGCATGAACAGCGATGTTGGTGAAATTGAAATTGCCGTCATCAGCATGTTGGAATTGATTTTCCGTGAACCGATTGCCATTCTCATTAATGTGAGCACTTTGATTTGGCTCAGCCCTGAGCTTACGCTCGCTTCCCTGATTTTACTTCCCGTTTCTGCCTTCGTCATTTCACGCATTGGAAAAAGTTTGAAGCGGACAGCGAAAAAAGGACAGGAACAGATGGGTTTGCTCTATTCAACAATAGATGAAGGACTGGGAGGAATTCGAATTATTCAATCCTTCAATGCAGCTGAACAAGTTAAAAACACCTTTCACCAGGTCAATCTGGTCCACCAGAAACTCATTACAAAGGCATTCCGCAAGCGCGATCTTTCGCCTGTATTAAATGAAACCTTGGGTGCCGCAGTGATGCTTTGTCTCTTGTGGTTTGGTGGTTCAATGATTTTAGATGCCAGTGCAAATGGTGCTTTAAATGGCGAGAAATTCTTGACCTTCATCATCGTGTTTTCGCAATTGCTTCGGCCTATTCAAGGGATTTCAACAAGTCTTGCCAACCTCAACAAAGCAAAGCCATCACAAGACAGGATCAACGAAATACTTTTTGCCGACGAAATGATTCACGAGCAAAAAAACCCTCAAGCCATCAAAACGTTCGCTGATTCCATTCGCTACGAAAATGTTTCATTTAAGTACAAAGATGAATGGGTACTTCAAAACATTGACATTGAATTGAAAAAAGGGAAATCTCTAGCCATCGTTGGGGAATCAGGCAGCGGAAAATCAACACTTGCCGATTTATTGCCACGATTTTATGATGCCACATCAGGACAACTAGTGATTGACTCTGTTCCCATCACGACCTATTCCTTGCACGACCTTCGCGAGCAAATCGGGATCGTTTCACAGGAATCCATCTTATTCAACGCATCCATTCGCGAAAACATTGCCTTTGGGATGCCTCATGCAAGTCCGGAAGAAATTGAACATGCGGCGCGCGTAGCCAATGCACACGAGTTCATCGTACGCATGGAAAATGGGTATGAAACGAACATTGGTGAACGGGGAAACAAACTTTCTGGCGGACAAAAGCAACGCATAAGTATCGCTAGAGCGGTATTAAAAAATCCAAACATTTTAATTCTTGACGAAGCCACATCTGCCCTCGATACTGAATCGGAAAAATTGGTACAGGACGCCTTAGACCATTTGATGCAAGAACGCACAGTACTGATTATTGCACACCGCCTGAGCACTGTTCGCAAGGCAGATGAAATCATCGTTCTCTCACAGGGAAAAATCATTGAGCGCGGCAATCACGACTCGCTTATGGCATTGAGGGGAACGTACTTCAACCTTTGCTCCTTGCAGGGAATGCGCGACTAAAGATTAGAAACGAATATAATCAGCTGGATTTACGCTCGATTGATTGAGCCACAATTCAAAGTGAATGTGCGGCGTGTTGTAATTTTTCCCATACTTCCCAACAATAGCGACAGGATCGCCCACTTGTACTTTCTCGCCCTTCTTTTTCAAGACTACTTTCGCATGTGCATAGCTTGAAACAAATCCATCTGCATGTTCAATCACAATCGCATAGCCCTCCTGAGTTGAGAATCCCGAATAGACCACTGTACCCGCCAAACAACTGACAACAGGAGTGTCTTTTTTTGCACCAATCTCAATTCCGTCGCGTTTTAACTGATCAAATGCAGCAATCACCTCCCCTTTAAGTGGAATCGCCAAACTGCGCTGCAGGACTTCACTTTGCCGCTGTTTTCCTGTACGCAAATCATCTTTTACTTTTTTAGCTAAGGCGAGCTCCTCCTTAGTAGATTCAGTCGTCATTTCCGACGAGTAATCAGCTGCCACTTCAGGGACCAAGGTATCGATGTGCTCTTCGATTTCTTTGCCGAGAATAAGTGCTTGAACAGATCGTGCATATTTTTCTTGAGCAGCCACCAATTTATTCAATCGCGTGATTTCCTTATCCTGTCGTTCCAAACGCCCGCGCTCTATGCTTACATCGTCAGTTCCAAAATATCCCGCCAATGGGCTCGAAACAATCAAAATGGTCATCACGACACCTATCACCAAGGTCACAATCGCCAGCAAGGAAATCACCTGCAGACGACTCGCAGTAAAACTCCATCGCACCTCAAAATTCTTCGGGTCTGAAGCCGAATATTTGACGCGTTCACGCAATGCTGAAAGTAATGTCCTGATTTTTTTCATGTAATTTAACAAAACTGCTCAATTTTACCAATAGAAGCAAATAATGCCTTGATAAGTTCATCAAAAAAATGTACTTTGGAAGATAAAGATATTTTTGTCTGATTTTGACAACTTTTTAAGTACTCAATCGTCTAACAATTACGAATTGAAGAAATACACGCTCATAGCATCCATTTTACTGTCGGTGTTTACCGCATCAGCACAGCTTGTGACAACTCCCGGTCAGAGTCCATCTAGCTTGGTGCAAAATGTCTTGCTCGGCCCTGGCGTTATCGTTTCAAACATCATGTACAATGGCAGTCAAACTGCCATAAGTTATTTCACCGCCAACGGAAGCAACCTCGGGATTGCCGAAGGCATTGTGATGACCACAGGCACGATACTCGACAATGGCGCTGGACCTCAAGGACCAAACAATCAGACAAATTCCGGAATCAATAACAATTTTGGTGGGTACCCCCTTTTGTCCCAAATCATTGGTGGCACCCAAACATTTAACGCAGCCATCCTTGAATTTGACTTCATACCTTATTCCGACACCGTTCGTTTTCGGTATGTCTTTGGTTCGGAAGAATACCCTGAATTTGCACCGCCAAACAACTCCTCATACAACGATGTCTTTGGCTTTTTCATTTCTGGACCAGGAATTTTAGGCAATCAAAATATTGCACTTCTCCCAAGTGGCGCAGTGGTATCTATAAATAATGTGAACGGCATTACCAATTCAGCTTTCTTTAACAACAACGGAGACGGAAACACACAACCCCAGAATGTCAATCCTTACTTTATTCAGTACGACGGGTTTACCGATGTGTTGGAAGCGGTGTCAAAGGTCCAATGCGGACAAACCTACCACTTGATTATGGCTGTGGCAGATGTCGGCGACGGCATCTTTGATTCAGGGATTTTTCTCGAAGCCAATAGTTTAAGTTCAAACACTCCTGTTGATATCACCTATGCATTGTCTCAGCAAGCTTTTAGCGATCCAGATCTAATGGCTGAAGGGTGTGTGAATACAACGGTGACATTGGCGCGCAGCGGAATTGCCAACACAGCGCTCACAATTCCAATTGCTGTGACCGGAACTGCTACTGAGGGAGTTGACTATTCGAATATTCCAAATTCCGTGACTTTTGCGCCCGGTCAAACAACAATTACATTTACGTTCGATGCCTTTGCCGATGCACTTGTCGAAGGCACTGAAACCATCATTCTCAGTTTTGGAATTACCGATCCTTGCGGAAACGTTACCCCTATTGTGATTGATCTCGGTATAGCGGATGTACTCCCTGTATCTGTTACACTTCAAAGCTCAGACATTCTCTGTCCGGGTGAAAACATCGAGTTGATCGCCACAGCCTCAGGGGGTGTTGGCCCCTATGTGTACTCATGGAACACTGGTCCTACCACTCCATCGATATTTGTTTCACCGACAAGCACCCAAACTTACACCGTTACGGTGACCGACAACTGTCTTTTACAATCCGCTTCGGCCTCAGATGTTGTGGACGTACCGATTTACCCACCCCTTGTTCTCGTTGAATCACCAGACATCACAGAGATTTGTCCTTATATCCCAACGCAACTAGAGGTGAGTGCCACGGGTGGAGCTGGCGGATATAGCTACCAATGGAGTGTCGTTGGCGGGGAAGCACTTGGAACGATCAGCAGTCAAGTTGTTGATCCATCCAGCACAACAAGCTACCAAGTGATCGTTACCGATCAATGTGGAACAAGTCAAAATGCGAGCATTCTTTACACCATTACAAGTCCGCCATTGGTCGTGACCATGACTCCAGCAACGGACATCTGTCCCGGTGACAGTATTCAGATTGGCGCTTCGGTAAGTGGTGGATACGGACAATATTATTACCTCTGGCCACATTCGGGAGAAACGACCAGTTCGGTTTGGGTTCATCCAAGTGTCACCGCCACTTACGGTGTAATTGTTTCCGATGAATGTCAAACATTTACTGTTCCAGCCAGCACCCAAGTTACCGTTGTTGCACCGGATGCAGATTTCATTCCGTCAAGCAGTACTTTGTTTGATAGTCTGTCGATTACCTTTCAAAATCTAAGTGTTGATGCCGTAAGCTATCAATGGTATTTTGGCGATGGAAGTTCATCGACCATGGTCAATCCAAACAACATGTACGATTTACCAGGCACTTATCTGGTTACGCTCATTGCAACAGATAACAAAGGGTGCACCGATACCATCACCAAACCGATTGAGATTGAAGAGGCCTATTACATCTATGTGCCCAACACCTTTACCCCCGACGGACTTCGCTTCAACAATACCTTTGCAGCGAGTGTTGTCGGTATAAAATGGCTTGAAGTGCGCGTATTCAACCGCTGGGGAGAAGTGCTGTTCCAGTCCACAGAACGTGACTTCGAGTGGGATGGATTCTACGAGGGAAAAATGTGTCAGGACGGCACTTACACATGGAAAATCAGCTACCTAACGAATTCAGGTAGAGAAGCAACCATAACGGGGCACATCAACCTCATTCGTTAGAGGCATTTTGTTCGACCACCATCTACAGGCACGTTTATCCCATTGATGTATGATGCTGCTGGAGAAGCTAAAAATGCCACAGCTGCTGCAATTTCCTCAGGCAAAGCAATGCGTTTCATCGGTGTTTCCTTCCCCATTTCAATCAAGACATCTTCTACAGTCCCATCCGTTTCGTCCGCTTTGATTTGCGCCAAAGTTTGAAGCCGCTGCGTGTTTGTTGCTCCGGGCAAGACATTGTTTACCGT
>CALPWQ020000025.1 GCA_943327315.2 Chitinophaga pinensis | reverse complement strand
TTGTTTCGGCAGAACAGGTGACTTCGCTAATAGGACAATTGAAATAAATAACCGTTGCGATGTTTAGCAACATGGTCCTATAGCTCAGTTGGTTAGAGCAACAGACTCATAATCTGTGGGTCCACGGTTCGAGCCCGTGTGGGACCACCTTACCCTAAAAGCCCCTAAAAAAGGGGCTTTTTCGTTTAGAAATTCTAATTTATTTTAATATTTTTTTAATAGTTCAAAAAGTGTCGTATTGATATACAGCGTTTCCTTCCAGACCTTTTTTGACTGAAGAACTCCAATATTCTCAAGTGCCTTGAGGTATTTTGCCGCAGTAATACGTGAGATTGACAATCGTTTTTCCAAATATTCACTCTTACTGTACGGATGCTCAAATAGTAATTCGATCAATTCTTTACTGTATATTTTGGGAAACTCCTTCCTTGTCTTTTCCTTGGTCTGTTCAAAAAGCGTGTTAATTTCTGTAACCTGGTTTATTGTCGCGTGTGCAGTTATTTCAACTCCTTTCAAAATATAAAGAATCCAGTCTTCCCATTTATTATTCGTTCGCACCTCTTGGAGTAGTCGATAATATTCTGACTTATTTTCAATGATGTAACCGCTAAGAAATAAGATGGGCTGTTCGAGCAGACCAGACATAATAAGATAGAGAATATTAAGAATCCGTCCTGTGCGTCCATTCCCATCATAAAACGGGTGTATGCTCTCAAATTGATAATGTTGAATAGCCATTTTTATCAAATGAGGAATTTCGTCTTTATCCAGATTGATAAACTTTTCCATATTGCTCAGTAGCGAATTGATAACATCCGTGTTATCAGGCGGGGTATAAATAACCTTTCCCGTTGCTGAATTTCTCAATGCAGTTCCGGGTAGTTTTCTTATACCTGCATTATTCTCTTCAAGAATTTGCTGGATTTCAATAATCGTATTGATAGTAAGGATGTTTTTTTTCTGGATTGTTCTGAATCCAAATAACATTGCCTCCCTATACCTCAATACTTCTTTGGTGGATGTATCGATTTGATCACCCTTTGCCGACAATGCTTGATACAATTTATCTTGCGTAGTTATTACATTTTCTATTTCTGAACTTGCTCTTGCTTCTTTTAGGATAACGGCATTGAGTAAAATTTCTGGATTAGGTAAAATATGTATTATCCCTTTTAATTCAGCAAGTGCAACTGAGGATTTCACCAATTGCTTTAAAATAGTTACGGATTCAATAAATTCCTTTGCGGGGGGCAATATGGGTAGATCATTAAATGGAATCTCATAGTTATCTTTTATGCCCCTTCCTTTTTTTGTCATGTATAGTATTTTAACTTAATTGCATTATCATGTAAATATATTAAATAAACTTATACATGACAACATTCTCATGTATAAATAATTCACTTTTCGAATTCCATCGAAATCCGCCCCACATCCTCTTTCAAAAAGTTCGATATTTCAGACCTTTGGCCCACAAAACAGAGTGACCCTTCGATAGACTCAGGGCTAAAAGTGAAAAGCGAGAGTGGTTCACTCCACTCTAGTTTTTCTTCGCTCCTTGCCCTGAGGTACTCGAAGGGGCGCACTCAACCTCACACTTCAATTATTTCTTGTAAATTTGATTGCAAAAAAAAAGCCTCATTCGAGAGACTTTTTAGTTTGATTTCTTTTTACGGTTTAATTACCTTAATCTCAACATCTTTACTGATGACCAAGCTTTGTCCAAGGGCTTTTTTCTTTTCAATTAATTTTTGAGAAGACAATTGGATGGCTTTCTTGATTTTTTCCTTTAGTAAGTATATTTCTTTATTGCTCATTTGCGATCGATATCAATTGATTAGAAGTAAATCTAATTATTTTCCTCATAGTAGTAGGAATAGTCGATTCCTTTCATAAAAAGCTCTCGATCATTGATTTGTTTTGTTAAAGCATTCATCAACAAATCCGTCAATAAACTGCTTTCTGTTGTACTGGCGCGCATTGCCTCCATATACTCGATTTTGCCTATTTTACTCCAATCTACACATTTTTGAATATTCTTTTTCAGCATTAAATCCAACCAAATCCGACTGCTTCGACCGTTTCCTTCCATGAACGGATGCGCAACATTCATTTCAACGTATTTGTCAACGATTTCATCGAAGTTGCTCTCTGACATTTGTTCTATCCGTTTTAGTGTATCATCCAGGAATCTGGCATTGGCAAATTGAAAGCCTCCTTTAGAAATGTTTTTTTGACGGATTTGACCTGCAAATTCGTAAAGGCCTCCAAATAAATAGGCATGAATTTGCTGCAATCCCTTTGAGGTTCCGACCTCGATGTTTTCGAGTAAATTTCCTTCAAATAATGTATATGCCTTTTTCTTACTTTGACCGTCAAGACTATTATCACTGTATAAGAACCAATCTAGAAATTTTAGTGCTCGATTATTGGGAAAACTTTTCGCCAACAAGACCACTCCTTCACTGTCCAAAACATCCGTGTTGTATTTCTTGCCATCAGCCGCTTGAAGTTTGAGTTGGTTAGTGGTACTAACCAACTGACTTCCCTCTTTCTTGAGCTTGGCTTTGAGATATTTCCAATAGTTCCTGTTTTTAGTGTAATCAACCTCATCATTTAACACTGAAACGATATCCAACACACTAAATTTCCAATTTGTATTTTCTTCATCCCAAACGGCACGAACTTCGCGGTCATTAAAAAAACGAATGGATATTTTTGAGCTATTCATAAATGGAAAATAACAAACTTAAAGGTAGTCCAAATTTCATTAATTGATGTGATATGGTCTTTAGTCTTTAAGATTTCTCATTTCATTCACATCCTCCTTCAACAAGTTCGATATTTCAGACCTTTGACCCACCCCGAAAAATCCTACGAAAGAGGAAATATTTTGTTAACTAACGATTATGTGATAAGTTCACACCAAACAAAGCGAGATTCTCGTCGTGTAAATTTTTCTGCAAAAAAAAGCCTCATTGGAGAGACTTTTTAGTTTAAATTCTTTTAAGGTTTAATTAACCTGATCTCACCACCTTTACTGATGACCCAGCTTTGTCCAAGGGCTTTTATCTTTTCAATTAATTTTTGAGAAGACAATTGGATGGATTTCTTGATTTTTTCCTTAAGTAAATCTTTTTCTTTATTGCTCATTTGCGATAAATTCACCATTTAGTTCTTTATCAGCAATTAATTCTGATTCTATATTCGAGTTGTCATAGATGAGCGAAGAGTCAACTTTATTCGCTTGGAATAGGTTGCTGATTTCAGAATTATTTTTTGGTTTAAAGGCAAACAAAGACAGATTTCAATTTATTCACGCTTTGAAAAAATGTCCAATATAAGAGGATTGGTAGTTGGCACTATAATACTACCCAGTACCCATAAATCTCTATTAGTTCCTTCATCTTGACGTTTGGTTTTGTCGACACCAAATTACCATTGTCGTATACATCCATTTTTACACCATCACTAGAAACGTAAAAGCACTTTCCCTGTTTTTTACCGTGAACGTAATTTTCAAACTTCTCTGAAATATCTTTCTTAGAAACGCATTGCCCATGCTTCTGTCCCTCTAAATCATAATTGATGATTCCATTCTTATCACCATTGTTGTTATAAAAAATATGTTCTCCAATTGGTTTCCCCATCATGTATGTCATCTTCGACTTTAATAATCCGTTGGAATAAAACTCCATTTGACTACCATCCAAATACCCATTATTGTAATTATTGTATTTAACGATAATTGGGGCAGACGGGGAGATTTCGGAATTACAGATTTTTGTGCAACTCGTAAATCGATTAAACTGAACTGTTTCTTCGTATACACCACTCATTGTTCCATCGCTATACATTTGAACAGAATCCTCGCCATATATCGTCAAATAAGGAATTGAGATCGTTTCAAACACTCCATAAATCTCTTTTCCGAATTCGTCTGAATCAACTTGAAGTTCTTCTTCTTGCACTGTTAAACAAGCTTCGAGGTGATTGCAAAGCATTTGTGACATAGAAAAATATGACGCGAAAACGAATTGAACACAAATAATTATTTTTTGCATGTTATGTTTGAATTAGACTTTAATTATGTGAGTCAGATGACTCGTTGTTACTTACCGTAAAAGTAAAAATTATTCCCACCTACTTATGTAAGTATTGAAAATTCTAAACTTTTCACAATTCTTTAATTTCTAAAGTTAAAATCTGTTGAGTATGGTAAGAGTCATACAGACAATTTTTTTGAGCATTATTGAATTTCCAATCCTTTTATGGACATTCTCAAAGTGAAGTAGTTATTCTCCTCAAAAGTAATGATCACCCGAAATCTCCGCCACATCCTCCCTCAACACGTTCGATCTTTGCCGACTTTTAACCGGCAAAAAGGAACTTATAGGCTTTTTATTTTTTTGAAATGAGTACGTGTATTGTGAAAGAGATTGCTTATTCAACCAATTGAATAATCTCTTTATTTCCACTTTGAACAGCATAATCTAAGGCAGTTTTTCCAGACCGCTCTTTTACATCTTTCATTGCGCCATTTTCCAATAGGAGCGTGATTAGTTCGATTTTTTGACCAAGAATCGCATACATCAAAGGGGTGGTTCCTAGTTCATTTGCACTATTGACATCTGCATTGTGCTGAATGAGAAGCGCAGCCAATTCTACGTTCCCCTTAAAACATGCCCCCATCAAAACTGTTCCTTCTCCACTCTTCGCATTGACATCCGCTTTGTGCGTCAAAAGAAGTTTGACAACGTCCATCTGACCTCGGTATCCCGCTATAATTAAGGGTGTAAATCCACCTTCGTTCCTGCAATTTACTGTGTCTGGATTTACTTTGATCATGGCTTTAATGGCACTGGTGTCCCCCTTTCGACAGGCATCAAATATACCTTGAGCGGATGAGTGAAATGAAATTAAAACGCAGCTTATTACAACCGATAAAAAATGATTCATTGGGAAAAAATTAACGAATGTCCAGTATTTTATAGAAGGTCACTCAATGAGAAATATGCGATAATTAGTCCAACAGAAATTTTGTTTGAACCGTGTGCTGGCCAACCTCAATATTCATAAAATAGACACCATTATTTTCTTTGGACAAATCAATCATTTTCTGATTTTTTGTGTCGCTCACCAATTTTCCTTGCGCATCTAAGATCTTAACAGAAAAATTACTTGATCCATCTAGCATGATTATGACATGTTTATCTTTTACCTGGACATAGTTCATTTCGCCCAATTCCAATGTGCTTACCGAATTCACCTCTGTAGTAAAATTCCATGTTGAATTGTCCGAAAACCCAGCGTATGGATTTGAAGCTAGATCAACAATTGACCCGTTGTCGATTGTGCAATAGTAGGATGTAGAATAAGCTAAATTCGCAGTTGGATTGATGGTGACTGTTGCTCCACTTACTGAAATAGCCGCGCTTGATGTGACATCGAATGACTCTGCCAGGGTACCAGTTGACTCAAACAAACGAATCAAGCCTGTTCCGAACTGAACATTTTCAGAAAAAGTTGCTGTGATATTTGTACCAATGATTACACCTGTCGCATTGTCTGCTGGGGAAAGGGCAGAAGAAATGGCGAGAGTCGGATTTGTAGCATCAGGCAAGGTCCACGGTAGGACAATTCCTGCCGCTCGATTTGTTGATCCATGATTGGCAATTGTATACGATGCTGTTCCTCCACGTGCCCAAACAATATTCAAATTTGCAGCACTATAGAGTAGGGCTAAGTCATTCGCATCACCAGTGTTTAAAGCTCGAGTGGCGCTAACTGTTCGCTGACCTGAAGTAACCGTATTGGATGTTATTGTCCAGTTTTGAGTGGCATCTTTATTCACCCCGGCTGCATTTCCAGCACTGTTGTAATAATCAAACCAGTCCACGGCATGCGTTGCTCCGGTTTTCCCCCCTGAGTAGATTAAAACATCCGTTGGGTTCATGAATGATCCAAAACCAAGCGCTATCCATCTGTCAGATGGCCCTGTAAAAGTTACGGTGATGTCACTATTCGTCATTGTTGCGCCCAAAAATAGTCCAGATCCAGAAGCATTTCCAAGTGCATCAGGTAACTCTTGATAAGCAATGGTTTTTGTTTGTGCGATGCTTAGGTTCATTCCGAAGGCGTAAACAAATGCGGAGAGGCAAAGGATTTTTATCTTCACGGTTCTTGTAGTTTAGACGCCTAAAATAATTAAAAGCCAACTAAGTTCCAAAAAGTGAAAGTATTGGACTCCTATCGCTAGCAATTCTCTAAAAAAGTAGACGCCTCCTCCCTCAACACCTTTCGTCAACTTTTCATCATTCAAGCATTTCTCCCACCACCCCTGTAAAACATAGTAAAGTATCTACTTACAGATTTTTTCTTTAGGTAAGCCTTCGGCTGGCAGGACTAGGCTATCTAGAGTATACAAAGTGTTGGTGGCTCAGGGTTTTCATACTTTCTAGAATTTTACGAATACTTAAAATCCTTATCTTCAATAAGTTTAAGTATTTTTACCTTGTGAAAACAATTGTTCTTAATAGGTATTTGAGAAAACCTAGTTTTTTCAAGGAGAAGATATTCATAAATATCTCATCAGTAGTTAGTTGCTTCGAAAAATTATTATGGATGTCGCACTTCCAAGAGTTTTTGCAGTGTGATTATAACAAAGTTTCCGCAATGAATATGGCCATGCCCGAACTTGATAAACGTTTAAAAGGCTTCTATGTTCAATCAAAAATTGATTTGTTTGTCACTGGTTTAAGCAAATTTCTAGCCTTGAGTGAAATGGCGAAATTACTGACTGGGAGTGCTATTGAAATCAATAAATTTCCCTTTTCTTTTGCGAATTATATCCATAGAGGATGTGCAATTCAGACTAAAAGACTGTCAGCAGTAAGAAATCATTTTGCATCTGAATAAACTTTTATTAAAAAATACCCAATGAGACTAATTATTTCATTTTTCATCTTTCTATTATTCAACTTTAACCTAAAAGCTCAATGTAATGCGAATGTGGGTCTTCCGGATCAGACTGTTTGTGTTGGAACGAATGTCACTTTGACTGCAAATAATGTTTCAGGGGTTGGACAGAATCCTGACTATGTTTGGATTGGGCCAAATGGTGATACGTTATCAACGTCAGGTCCAACATTAAACTTGGGCCCAGCCACGTCGAATATGGCAGGAACTTATGTAGTATTTGTCTATTCAGCTTCAGATCCAGATTGTTTCGATTCAAATCCAATGGATCTTACAGTTTCTAATGGTTTTTCAATTAATGCAGGTCCAGACCTTGTCATTTGTCCTGGAAGCCCCATTAATTTAAATTCAACACTTACTGGAAACCCAAGTGGGAATGTCAATTATGATTGGGATGGGCCGAACAACTACAATAGTTCACAAGCAGATCCCAACATTAATAATGCGCAGCCATCCATGTCGGGCAACTACACGGTAAATGCTTCTTCAGGAGGATGTCAACAAAGTGATGTTGTGAATGTTACTGTTGGTAGTGTTTCAATTTCTAGTGGGTTTTTCAACGCTCAAAATCAATTGTCGTATTGTCTTGGGGACGGTGAGGTGACGGGATTAATTGCGTTTAACATCAACCTTCCATCAAATTTAAGTACGGTTCAGTCAGTCACAATCAATTGGGGTGATGGAACAACTGTGAACCTCAACAGCAGCAATTGGAGCGCTTTGCAATCCTACGCCTATTCACCTGGAGGGTATAGTGTGAGTATTATTGTCACGCTAACAAGTGGATGTGTATTGACAAAAACCTACCCTGTCTTTGTTGGTAGCTCACCATCACCCGCGAGTTTAGGCTTGTTTGTCAATCAAGCAAATGGATGTGTACCACATGCGACAGAATACAATTTTTACGTGCCTTCCACGAATGTCAATGGTACGACATATTCTATAAATTGGGGTGATGGATCACCCCTAGAGGTGTATACGCATCCGAATTTTCCTACCACCTTACAGCATGTATTTACAGCCACGTCATGTGGAAGTAATGTGAGCATCTCAGGGACAACCTATTACAATGTTTTTCAACCGTCGGTAATTACTCAAAACCCTTGTTCAGTTCAGCCTCAGCCTTCAGCAGCGGGTTTAATTAGTGTTGGACAGTCCCCGGCGGCAAGTTTTACGAATTCATCAAGTTATGTTTGTGTTGGGTCAACAGTGAATTTTAATAATACCTCTTTTTTCGGGTGGACACTTCCTACATCAAATGGCGCCAGTTGTATTTCAACATCTCCTTTTTATTGGACCATCACACCAAATACACCTGCAACGTTATGGACGTTAACATCAGGTATATTAGGTGCGAATCCATTAAATTCTAATTCTCAAGCTACTTGGACTGTTGGATCGAACGCCTTATCTGTATTATTTAATACACCTGGAGAATATACCGTGACCTTACGTGTTAAAAATCCATGTGGGAATAGTGTAGTTACAAAAACAATATGTGTTTATGCACCTGTAACCTGTGGTTTTACAACCGCTCCAACTTCGGGGTGTAGCCCATTAACGGTTTCAACCACGAACACTACGGTTGTTCCCACGTGTCAAGGAACTCCCATTCCTATGAGCTATGTTTGGACGGTAACCAATCCTGCCGGTGGTACCAGCTCCATATCATCGACAACCGCTGTGAGTCCAAATATGACATTCAACAATACGACGAATGTACCAATAACCTTTACAGTCTCTTTAACAGCAACACCGTTGAATTCGGCAACTTTGTTGCCCTTAACAACATGCGCGTCTACTTGTACCCAAACGGTGACAGTAAATCCTCTGCCTGTCATGCTTCCTGTGGGAATAACGAGTTGTAATTCCCTCCAGTTAGCTGTTGCTTTGACTTCAAACATGTCGGCAACGTATTCATGGTCGGCAACGAGTAATGCAAATGTTTCAGGGGAAACAACCACTACTCAAACCACCAATTCGATCAATGATGTTCTTGTCAATCTAACGACTTCTCCTCAGGTTGTTACCTATACAGTTACCCCCACATCTTTATTGGGATGCGTTGGACAAAATCAAACGGTAACAGCCACTTTAAATTATGTGTTACCTGGAACAATTAGTTCGAATCAATTCATTTGTCCGGGTGGAAATCCAGCGATTCTAACAGGGACTACTCCCGTAGGGGCCGGTGCAGTAAGTTATCAATGGCAATCATCAACAAACAATATTACGTGGGTAGATATTGTAGGGGCAACACTTTCAACGTATGACCCACCTGTGACATCAACGGTCATTTATTATCGTCGAAATGTAATTTTCACATCAAATAATGTAGCATGCAGTGCCTTATCTAATGTCGTCACAATAAGCATAAATAGCATTGCAGCGGGTACAATTTCTCAATCACAGACAATTTGTCCTGGCGAAGACCCAACCTTGTTATCGGTGGTAACGCCGGCGTCTGGTTCGGGAAGTATTTCCTATCAATGGCAATCATCCACGACATCATCTACAACTGGTTATGCAGATATTGTTGGACAAACAGGAACAAGTTATGATCCACCAGCCACATCTGTTACGACCTATTATCAACTTATAGCTTCAAGTTTATTCAATGGATTGTCATGTCCATTGGCGACTGCACCTTTAACTATATCCGTTATTTCAATTGTTCCAGGGGTTATTGCGGCAAATCAAACAGTTTGTACGGGCGGTGATCCGGCAGCATTTACGGTAACAACAGCTGCTTCTGGACCTGGTGTTTTAACCTATCAATGGCAATCATCTGTGGATAATATCACTTGGACCAATATCGCAGGTGCGAATGCTGCTGTTTACGACCCTCCTGTTGCGACCGCAACCATATACTATAGACGCATTTTAACAAGCACCTTAAATGCGATTAGTTGTCAAGGGATATCGAATGTTCTTACAATAACAGTGCTCCCTGATCCAATCATTAATGCACAACCAATAGCTGCCCAAACAGTCTGTGTGGGCGGTACATTAGCCTCACCGCTTTCCATTTCTTATACTGGAAATCTTGGGACTGCAAGTTACCAGTGGTATAGCGTTTCAGGGGCAACCAATACGCTGATTGCAGGAGCAACGGCGAGCACCTATTTGCCAGGTTCTTATGCCACAGCTGGGACATTTAATTATTTTGTAACTGTGAGTTCAACAGGAAATGGATGTAATTCAATTTCTTCCACCAATGCTCAAGTAGTTGTTATTGCTGACCCAACGTTAACCGGATTAGTAAATGCATCTTACTGTCAAAATGCAACAACCGTAGTCCCATTGTCAATCACTGTGAATGGAGGAACAGGTACACCTTCGTATCAGTGGTATAGCAATGCGGCAAATAACACGACAACAGGAACCTTGATTGTTGGAGCCACATCCGCTACCTATACTCCGCCAGTTACAGCTTTAGGGACAATGTATTATTATTGTATTGTCAATCAAGGCTCCAATTGCAATGCGACATCTGCGGCAGCATCTGTTATAGTGACCGGTCAACCAACAATAACAGTTCAGCCCTTAACAACTCAAACACTTTGTGTTGGCGGTGTGCCAACAAATTTAAGCGTCACACTAACAGGAGGGACGGGCACACCTAGTTATCAATGGTATAGCAATACGGTAAATTCTACAGTCGGTGGAATGCCAATCATAGGAGCCACCGCAGCTACATTTACACCTCCGGTTATTGTCGCAGGAACACGCTATTACTATTGTGTAATTACTTATCCGGTAAGTGGGTGTTCGGTATTCACATCGGCAATTGGAGCTGTAATACTGAATGCGGATCCTGTGATTACAGTACAACCCTTGGCGTCGCAATCAATCTGTGTCGGGGGAACAATTACCCCAGCATTCACTGTTTCGGCGACGGGAGGTTTGGGGACATTTTCATACCAGTGGCTATTGAATGGCGCAACAATAGCGGGTGCAACCTTAACCACATACACGCCACCTGTATTCAATACAGCAGGAACCTTTAATTATACGGTAAATGTGGCTCAAACGGGCAATGGCTGTACTACTGCAACTTCACAGCAAGCTCAAATTGTCGTGGTAGCTGACCCAATACTCACGGCCCCACTCGCAGCCACGTATTGCCAAAATTCTTCAACTGTCATTCCTTTAAGCGTTGCAGCATCCGGAGGTATTGCAACTGCCTATTCCTATCAATGGTACAGTAATGCAGCAAATAACACGACAACGGGTACCTTGATTGCAGGAGCAACCAATAGTTCATTTGCACCCCCTGTGGCAACTATTGGTACGGTCTATTATTACTGTATTGTCAGTCAAGGTTCAAATTGTTCAACTTCATCTTTAACCGCTTCAATCATCGTAACGGGTCAACCTACGGTTAGCGTTCAGCCATTATCGACTCAAACCGTTTGCGTTGGAGGGGCTCCGACGACAATTACGATGACCTTAACAGGAGGAACGGGTACGCCAAGCTATCAGTGGTATTCCAATACAACGAACTCAAATACTGGAGGAACGCTGATTACTGGCGCAACATCAGCAAGCTATATACCATCCACATCAACTGCGGGGACTTTCTATTATTATTGCGTGATTACATATCCAATAAGCGGTTGTTCGACACTCACGACTGCCGCAGCAACAGTCAATGTTGTTGGATTGCCAGTAATTGTAAATCAACCGATTCCAACACAAACTATTTGCGTTGGAGGGTCAATTTCACCTGCTTTTTCAGTCACATATTCTGGTGGAACAGGCACGGCAACGTATCAATGGTATAGCGTTGTCGGAGCAACCAATACGCTTATTGCTGGAGCAACTTTAGCTACGTATACACCACCAACTTTTACCACTGCAGGGACATTTACGTACATTGTGCGTGTCACATTGAGTGGAAGTGGATGTAGTTTTGTTCAATCACAACAGGCACAGGTTATTGTTTTAGCTGACCCAACAGTTAGTACACCGGCAGGGGCTTCTTATTGTCAAAATGCCACTCCAGTTACGCCATTAAGTGTTACTGCATCTGGAGGGATTACAGCTGCTTATACGTATCAATGGTATAGCAATACTGCCAATAACAATACAACTGGGACATTAATAGCAGGAGCAACAAATAGCTCATACACCCCTTTGGTAGCAACAGTAGGAACGCTCTATTATTATTGCATCGTTTCACAAGGTTCAAATTGTTCCGTTAGCTCTGCAACTGCTGCAATAATAACTACACCAGGGCCAACATTTACCACTCAACCATTGGCCACTCAATCGATTTGTTTGGGAGGTACACCTTCAGCATTGACCGTAGTATATAGCAACGGAACTGGTGCACCAACGTACCAATGGTTTAGCAATACAGTGAATTCAACGGCAGGGGCTACAGCCATCGTGGGAGCAACAACAGCTTCATATACGCCACCTGGAAATTCTGTCGGTACACTGTATTATTTTTGCACGGTCACGTTTGCTACAGGGGGCTGTTCTCAAATAGCCTCTGCCATTGCAACGGTCAATGTAAACACTGTTCAAAGCATAACCTTGCAACCGATTGCCACCCAAACCATTTGTGTTGGTGGTACGATTAGTCCAGCGTTAATTGTCAATTATACTGATGGAGCAGGTACATCTACTTATCAATGGTATAGCGTTGTCGGAGCTACCAATACGCTTATCGCAGGAGCCACAACGTCAAGCTATTCTCCACCTGTTTTTGCTACAGCAGGGACGTATAACTATATTGTTAGAGTTATACTTAGTGGAAATGGTTGTGGTTTCGTGCAATCATCAACTGCTCAAATTATCGTTGTAGCGGATCCTATTGTTAGTGCTCCAATTGCTGCAACATATTGTCAAAATGCGACTCCAGTAACGCCATTAACTGTTACTGCTTCTGGGGGTATTGCATCTGCTTACACGTATCAATGGTACAGCAATACTGCCAATAATAATACAACTGGGACATTAATTACAGGAGCAACCAATAGCTCATACACACCTTTGGTAGCAACAGTTGGAACGGTATATTATTATTGCACTGTAAATCAGGGCTCAAATTGCTCTGTGAGTTCAGCCACGGCAGCAATAATTACAACTGCAAGTCCAATAATTACAACACAACCTTTGGTGACTCAAACGCTTTGTATTGGAGGAACAGCAACAGCGCTAACAGTAGCCTATAGTGGTGGAGCTGGAACACCTAGCTACCAATGGTATAGCAACACAGTAAACTCAATCGTTGGAGCTACTTTAATTACGGGAGCGAATGCAGCGAGTTATGCTCCGCCAACCGCGGTATCGGGTACTACCTATTATTTTTGCACCATAAGTTTGGTTTCAAGTGGTTGCTCATTGATTACTTCCAACACCGCCACTGTAATCATCAATGCAGATCCGACGATATCACTTCAACCTTTGGCAACGCAAACCATTTGTGTAGGTGGAACAATTGCGACAGGGTTGACTGCAAGTTATACGGGAGGTACAGGAATACCAACTTACCAATGGTACTCCGTGGTTGGAGCGACGAATACGATTATTGCAGGGGCAACAGCGATCACCTATACGCCGCCTGTTTTTAATACAGCGGGAACGTTTAATTATATTATTCGAGTGACACTTTCTGGCAATGGATGTGGCACTGTTGATTCTCAACTTGCTCAGATAGTTGTTGTTGCAGATCCTACGGTAAGCGCTCCAATAAGTGCCTCTTATTGTCAAAATGCTACACCAATTACCCCTTTGAGTGTTGTCGCATCTGGAGGAATCACAGCAGGATATTCTTATCAATGGTATAGTAATACTGCAAATAACAATACAACGGGAACGGCAATAGCTGGTGCTATAAACAACACATATACGCCTTCAGTTGGAACAATTGGAACAATTTATTATTATTGTTTGGTTTCACAGGGGTCCAATTGTAGTATTGCATCTGCGGTGGCGAGCATTCAAGTAACGGCTGGTCCTACGATCACAACACAACCTACTCCAACTCAAACGTTGTGTGTAGGTGGTACTGCAACCACTTTGTCAGTAATATATTCAAATGGTACAGGTACTCCAACATACCAGTGGTACAGCAATACGATAAACTCTACAGTTGGAGCTGCATCAATCGTTGGAGCTACAAGCTCAACCTTCACACCAAGTACATTAACAAGCGGAACGAATTATTATTTCTGCGTGATAAGTTTTGCGGTAAGTGGATGTTCTTTAATTACATCATCAATTGCAATGGTTGTTGTTAATCCAGATCCTACAATTAGTGTTCAACCAATTGCCACACAGAGTATCTGTGTTGGCGGATCAATTCAATCGCCCTTACTTGTTTCATACACAGGTGGAACTGGCACCGCCACTTACCAATGGTATTCTGTGTCTGGCGCTACCAATACACTAATCACTGGTGCAACTAGCGCGAGTTATACGCCACCGATTTATAATACATTAGGGACGTATTCTTATTTGGTAAATGTTTCATTGAGTGGCAATGGATGTAACATTGCTGTTTCACAACAAGCTCAAGTAATTGTTGGATCAGATCCAACAATTACTTCACCAGTAGGTGCAGCTTACTGTCAAAATGCACAAACAACACTGCCACTTTCGGTGTCAATTACTGGCGGAGGTACGGGAACAGCAACGTATCAGTGGTATAGTAATACGGCAAATAATAATACAACGGGAACAATCATTTCTGGTGCGACTTCTAGTTCTTATCTCCCTTTAGTTTCTGCGGTTGGAACACTTTATTATTATTGTGTTGTAACACAAGGTTTGAACTGTGCGGCCACATCGAATGCAGCGAGCATTCAAGTAACGACTGGTCCTACGATCACAACACAACCTACGCCAACTCAAACGTTGTGCGCAGGTGGCACTGCGACTGCTTTGTCGGTAATTTATGCCAATGGCACAGGCACCCCAACATACCAGTGGTTTACCAATTCGATAAACTCTACAGTTGGTGCAACATCAATCCTTGGAGCTACAAGCTCAACCTTCACACCAAGCACATTAACAAGTGGGACTGCGTATTATTTCTGTGTGATAAGTTTTGCGGTGAGTGGATGTTCTTCAATTACATCGTCAATCGCAGCGGTGATCATCAATCCGGATCCAACCATTTCGATTCAGCCATTGGCAACTCAAACAATATGTGTTGGAGGTTCAATAGGGACGGCATTGACTGCAAGTTATAATGGAGGAACAGGAACACCAAGCTACCAGTGGTACTCGGTAGTTGGAGCAACCAATACGATTATTGTTGGAGCTACAGCTTCAAGCTATACCCCACCTGTTTTTGCTACAGCAGGAACGTTTAATTTTATCATCAGAGTGACACTTTCAGGCAATGGATGCGGGAATGTTGATTCTCAAATTGCTCAGATCGTTGTTGTTTCTGATCCTACAGTAAGTGCTCCAATTGGTGTTACTTATTGCCAAAATGCGACTTTGGTGACTCCTCTCTCTGTAAATGTCACAGGAGGCACTGGTGTGCCAAACTACCAATGGTATAGCAATACAAATAATAGTAACACTGGTGGCACATTGATTTCAGGAGCGACTTTGAGCACATATACTCCATCGGTTGCCGTGGTTGGTACATTGTATTATTATTGTGTTGTTTCTCAAGGTACGAATTGTGGTTCAACGTCTGTCCCTGCAGCCATTCAAGTTGCTCCGCTTGCAGTCATCTCAAGTCAACCAATTCAGAGTCAGATCTTATGTTCTGGAGGAACATTAACACCACTTACAGTGCTTTCCACAGGAAATCCGAGTCCACCAATGTATCAATGGTACAGCAATACATCAAATTCAACTACTGGTGGGGCATTGATTATTGGAGCCAATAGTAGCTCGTATACCCCGAGCAATTCACTAATCGGCACTACTTATTATTATTGCATAATTAATTTCAGTGGTGGGTGTGCGCCGTTAACTTCTCAAGTTTCAGGTGTGACAATTAACGATGACCCAACGATTGCCATTCAACCTTTGACTAGTCAAACAGTTTGTTCAGGCAATTCAATCCCAGTTCCATTATCCGCTTCATCTGCAGGTGGACTTGGTACAGCGAGTTATCAATGGTACACGTCAACGGGTGGTGTTACATCACCAATACCAGGAGCTATATCAGCATCCTATACTCCGCCTGTTATTTCAATTCCGGGAACCTTCAATTTCTTTATTGGGATCAGCTTAACTGGAAATGGATGTGATGTTGCAACGTCTAATTTGTCAGAATTAATCGTGATCTCTGGACCAAGTGTTTCACCAATTAATTCACTTAATTTATGCAATACGTATACAACAACTGAAGTACTATTTAGTGGAACAATTCCGGGAACAACATTTGGATGGACGAATAACAATACATCCATTGGATTGGCTGCGGCAGGTAATGGCAATATTCTTCCGTTTACTGCAACGAACAATGGCACAATTCCTACATCTAGCACAGTAACTGTTGTTCCGACTGTAACGATTTCGGGAGCGACTTGTCAAGGATTGCCTCAAACGTTTACCATCACTGTAAATCCTTTCCAAAATGTAAATGATCCATCCGATATTGTTGTTTGTAACGGAGCGACAGTGCCGACGATTGGTTTTACAGGTTCAGGGTCGATTTATAACTGGACAAACAATACACCTGCGATAGGTGTTGGTCAATCTGGGTCAAACAGTATTTCATCTTTTACGGCAATTAACTCAGGCACTGTGCCAATCGTTTCAACATTCACTGTTACCCCTGGTTTTAATGGATCATCAACATGTCCAGGCGACATTGAAACATTTACAATTACAGTTTTGCCAACACCATTGGTGAATGATCTTCCTGATCAGACTGTTTGTAATGGCATCATGGTCAATGCTTTAAATTTCAGCGGTCTTGCGACAAATTATAATTGGACCAATAATGTTCCATCTATAGGTACATCAGCAAATGGTTCTGGCTCGATAAGTAACTTTAATGCTACGAATGCATCGAACAGCACTATTTTAGCTACCATAAATGTTGCCTCAGTCTATTCAATGGGAAATACGTCATGTTTGGGTAACTCACAATCAATTGCGATCACAGTATTGCCTACTCCTGCGATGGCTCAACCACAGAACATAGTGGTGTGTAATGGGTCGCAAACAGGGAATATTAATTTCGCGGGCAATACAGGGTCTTTTGTATGGACCAATAACGATGCGTCGATTGGATTAGGATCTTCTGGAACGGGATCAATACCTTCATTTATAGCCATGAATACTTCATCGGTTCCGATAGTGTCAACAATTACTGTTGCACCTTCCAATTCATTGAATGGAACGAATTGTTCGGGTCAATCTAAAACGTTTACAATTACTATAAACCCAACACCATCGGTATCCGACCCGACAGATCAAGTAGTTTGTCATCAAACAGCAACTTTGCCAATTGCCTTTAATGGGAACGCAACTTCTTATTCTTGGAATAATTCGTTGACGAGTATCGGCTTGGCGGGATCTGGAATTGGTTCGATAGCGACGTTCAATGCAAACAATTTATTGTCAAATCCTATAAGCTCTGTTTTAACCGTAACGCCAGAATATTTTAATGCAGGTTTGACATGTTATGGCACCCCTCAAAATTTCACAATCACTGTGGACCCAATACCAAATGTTCAATATAGTATTCCTTCTCAAATCATTTGTTCAGATGAATCTACATTGCTTGTGAATATTACATCGGCAACTGCTGGTGCAATAATTAGTTGGAATGCGATTGCTATTCCAGCTTTCATTTCGGGTGTTCCAAATACGTCAGGAGGAAGTGTTATTCAATCGATGACACTTAATAATTCTGGGGTAAATGCCCAAATTGTTCAGTTCCAAGGAACAGCAATTACTTCCAGTCAAGCGGCGTGTGTAGGAACAGGTTCAATCTATTCAATCACAGTAAACCCACTACCTACAATTCCTCCAATCAGTGATTTTTCAATTTGCAACAATGGAAGTGTGAATGTAAGTTTGACTGCAGATATTAACTCAACATTCAGTTGGCTTGCAGCGAACAATACGAATGTAAATGGTGAAACATTAATTCCATTTAATTCACCTACTATTTCAAATACACTCCAAAACAATAGTTCTGTCATTGAATATGTCACGTACACAGTCACTCCAACTTCATCACCGCAAGGCTGTCAAGGATCCCCAATAGATTTCATGGTAGAAGTCATTCCAGATCTGAACATTATAAGTCCAATTAATTTTGAAATTTGTAGTGATGAATTTACGAATATTGCTTTACTAGCAAATGTTACATCAACATTCACATGGATCGCACAAGATAATCCGAATATCAGTGGTGAATCTTTAACTTCTCAAAATAGTAATTTCATTAACGATCAACTTCTTAATACGTCCACGGTTGATCAATTTGTTACGTATCTTGTTACTCCGACTTCATCACCATTAAATTGTCCAGGGATTACTAAAGCAATTAATGTATTAATTCACCCCTCTGTCGGTTTGTCGAATCCAGATTCGTTGATAATTTGTAGTGAAAGCAATGTTGGTTTAAACCTACAAGGAACAGAAAATGCTCTATTTAATTGGTATGCAACGAACAACGGAATTGTGCAAGGAGAAACAAGTATTAATCAATCAACAGATCTGATTAATGACTTGTTAATGAACAATTCGACAACACAGCAGGAAGTAGTTTACAATGTTCAAGTCACCTCTATAATTACAGGTTGTTCTAGTGCTAACATTCCTGTTTGGGTATTTGTGAATCCGCTTCCAACGCTGCAGCATAATGATATTGCTATTTGTTCGGGTCAGAATGTCAACATGAACCTAACATCTAACATCCCATCAACTTACACATGGAGTGCTGCACAAAATAGTTCTGTTATAGGCGAAACCATTTCGACCCAAAACAGCTCACTTATTGATGACATATTGGTGAATTTAACCAATGCTTCAGAAACAGTTGTATATACTGTTACTCCTTTTGCTGCGGGTTGTGCTGGACCTTCTGATGTTGTAAATGTTCTGGTAACCCAAGCGCCTAATGTTGGTTTTACAGTAGCGAACAATTCACTTTGTGTTGAAAACGTATTGGATCTAACAAACACATCATCACCGACACTTGATTTCGTATGGACTTTTGGAGATGGTGGCACATCGACTGATAACACGCCTTTGTATTCCTATAATGCACCAGGCACGTATACAATTACATTAAATGGTGTCGATCTTCAGTCTAATTGTGGCGGAGTTGCAACACAAACAATTACGATATTAGGTTCTCCAACTGTTGATTTTGATGTTTCAGACACTGCTGGGTGTGTTTCAATGTATGTTACGTTCACAGACTTGGTAAACACACCCAACACATCAGTATTGTGGGATTTTGGAGATGGACAAATCTCGAATCAGGTTGATGCGATTGATCATCAATATCTTGTAGCAGGATGTTACGATGTTACATTGACCGTTACCAATACCGCTGGATGTTCTATTTCTGTTACTCAACAAGACATGGTTTGCGCGTATGATAATCCAAACGCAATGTTCTATGTGAATAGCGATACTGTGTTTACGACAGCCACCGAAGTACTGTTTACGAATCAATCCACAAATGCGTACTCGTACATATGGGATTTTGGCGATGGATCAACGAGTTTAGCGATAGATCCAGCGCATATGTTCCCTGAAATTCCACTTGATTATGTTGTGACTCTTTACGCGTACAATGAGGCGGGATGTTATGACACAATGATGCTAACTGTGACTGTTTTTGAAGAGTTCATTTACTATGTTCCAAATTCGTTCACACCAAACAATGATGGTACAAATGATCTATTTTTACCTATGATGACTTCCGGATTTGATCGAAATTCCTATGAGTTGATGATTTTTAATCGTTGGGGTGAAGAAGTGTTCAAAACAAATGACCCGGATACAGGTTGGGATGGTACTGCATTCAATAGTGGAATTTTATCCCCTGATGTTACTGTACAAGATGGAGTTTATACATGGAAAATTCGTTGCACTGGATTACAGAATGAATCGACAAAAGAATATGTTGGACATGTAGTCTTACTAAAATAGGCCTACTTTGTAGATAAAGTTCATTTACCTGAGTCTCCGTTGCTGCGGATGACTCAGGTTTTTTTTTACGCGATTTTGTTTTAATAATCATTTCTATTTTTCAATCTAAAGACACAGCGCCATACTTTTTTGATCCTGATTTACATCCTCCCGCAACAATCTCGATCGTTCAGATCATTCACTCATCCAGGCGGGAATTTCGGATGACAGGTCAGCGTCCCCGTTTTTAGATCAATTCACTACCTTTGTTCACGCAAAGCAAGCAACAATGAAACTTCGATTCATTTCACACCTGCGCTCAAGGGCCAACCTTCGTCTCATCTTATTGGTAACAGGTCTTTCCTGTCTTGCATTTGCTTTTGTGTTTGGGGCATTTTCAGAATCAGTTAACTCTTTGCATTCAAAACCGATCAAGGTCGGTGTGGACACATCAGAAATACATCGTTTTTCCTCAAATCAAGTGAACAACGAAAAGTTAAGGTACTTCACCTACCTCCCCAATCCGGTCAATGACTCGATGCAAGTGATGTTTGTGATGCACGGGACAGATCGAAATGCAATGGATTATTTAGATGCATGGACCGACTTTGCACATTCAAACAACTACCTGATTGTGGCACCTGAATTTAGTGAACTGATCAAAGGGGAAACATTCGATTATCAGGAAGGAAACGTATGGAATCAGCATCACGCATGGAACTCGAAAGAGGAATGGGCTTTTTCGACCATCGAAAGAATCTTTAGCGAATTAAAAACAAACAATGCACTCGCCGTAGACTCATTCCTTATTTTTGGTCATTCCGCAGGAGCTCAATTTGTTCACCGAATGCTCCTGTTCATGCCTGAAGCACACATTAAAATGGCATTTGCTGCCAACGCAGGGTGGTACACTTTTCCAAGTCAAGAGGAAAAATTTCCTTACGGAATAAAGCTCACAGCAATCAATGATCAAACCCTAGTACTCACCTTTAATAAGAAGCTCTTTGTTTTGCTTGGTGCGGCCGATGTCAAGAGTGAGCACCTACGTGAAACAGAAAAAGCAAACAAGCAGGGGCAAACAAGAGTTCAACGAGGCACAAAATTCTTTAAATTCAGCGAGTGCAAGGCGAAAGAGCTCAATACAGAATTCAACTGGACAAAACTAATAATCGAACATACGGGCCACAACTACATTCTGATGAGCAAGGAAGCCCAAAAGTTGATCTTGGAACAGAAGTAACTTCGTAACGAAGGGTAAGCTTCCCTTATTTTTTCAAACCACAAAGCATTTCTGATTCGTGCTTTGACATTTCCTTTACTTTTTGTGACCCCTATCAATTCGTTGAAGTAAAATTTTCAAAAAGAAACTATTGATGCGCTCAGTAAGGAGTTCAGCATTCAATGGGGAGGGAGTTGGGAGACCTCGTTCTGGTCCATACGACCCCGCCATCTTGGCGCTTCTCCTGTTGAAACAGCTCAGCGCTTTTGATCGTTTTAAGAAGAGCCTCTGAGCTTTCCATTGGATCCGCATCGTCAACACCAACTGTATGTATCAACACAGCATTAACAAACATCAGGCATACAACAATAGGCGCAACTGGAATTGGAACATCATCAGGTTTGCCTGCTGGTATCACTGCTGCTTGGGCATCCAATACCATTACAATTAGTGGAACTCCAACACAATCAGGCACATTCAATTACAGTATTCCTTTGACAGGAGGCTGTGTCAGCGCGACAGGAACGATTACCGTAACTACAGCGAATACTGCCGGTAACGCCTCTTCAACACCAACCTTGTGCATCAATACGCCTTTAACGAACATCACACGCACTACAACTGGAGCAACAGGATTGCCTACGGGAGTAACAGCGGCATGGTCATCCAATACACTAACCATCAGTGGAACGCCAACAGCATCGGGTACTTTCAATTATTCAATTCCATTGACTGGCGGATGTGGAACTGTAAATGCAACAGGAACAATTACGGTAAGAGCAACGAATACTGTTGGTCTTGCCTCATCAACACCTACGGTTTGCATCAACACGGCAATCACGAGTATTACACATGCAACAACTGGTGCAACGGGCAGAGGAACTGCAACTGGATTGCCTGCAGGGGTAACATCATCTGTATTGATTCCAGATATGGAACTGACACCAGGAGTGTACTACCTTCAACTTGAGGGTGACAACTACACATCGAAAACAATAAAACATAGTTTGCGTTAAACTAGTCTGAGGGGAGGGAGCAGGAAACTGTTCCCCTTTTTTGTTTTGAGATCCGAAGAAAAACATCAATAAAAGGAATGATCAATTTTTTCTCTGCGCCTTGTATTTGGAGCTAACCTTGTGCTTTTTGTTGTTCGACTACCGAAGCACATTCACATGACCAACAACCATTTTCCGTTCGTCGGTGTCCGAGGTTTTGAATTCAATCTTCCAAGTATAGATTCCATCTTGCACCACGCTAACTTCACTTTTCCCCCCATATCCTCCATCCCAACCAACGGTCGCATCGTGTGACTCAAACACAATTTCACCCCAACGGTTGTAGATGAAAAGGGCATAATCAAATGGATCGAATCCAGAAGTGAAAATCGGCTGAAAAAATTGGTTGTGCTCGTCGTCGTCTGGCGTGAAGCAGTTCGGAATGTAAAACAACAAATCTTCTTTGATCTGAATAATTGAACTAGTGGTATCAATACATCCAGAGGGAGAGGTAGCAATCAGGATAACCTCGTAATTCCCCAAAGGCATTCCCGAATAATCGTGCGACGGGCTGATCGTTGTCGAAGTGGACGACCCATCCCCGAAGTTCCAGACATAGCTCACAGCTCCAATTGTCGTGTTCTGAAAACTCGTTTGAGAGTCATATTGGTTAATAACTGAGGGTACAGCAAAAAATGAAGCCATAGGCGGCGCTTCAACACAAATCAGGTTCGACTGATTTAAGGCATTCACGCAACCATTTGCGAAAGTTACAGTCAATTCAATGTCATAGCAGCCATAATCCACAAAGGTGTGTGTAACTGTTCCACAACCATTCATTGTGCTCCCGTCGCCAAATGACCAAACGCAATCGATTGAATTCGCTGTGGTGTTGGAGAAGTTTACGACCAATGGCGAACAGCCCAAGGTGATGTCGGGTGAAAATGTTACAGGATCAGTCGCAGTGAACTGAACAAGGACATCATCCGTATTTTCGCAGCCCTCAGCAGTGGTTCCAACAACTGTATAGGTGCTGATGTTGGCGCTTGGAACAAATGCGACGCCATCTATGACACCATTGTTCCAACTGTAGGTATTCGCCCCGCTTCCCGTCAACGAGATGCTTACCCCTGGACAGATGGTGACATCATTTCCAGCAAATACCGTAGGTATAGGGTTTATTACGATCTGCATTTGATCGGTGTTGATGCAGCCGTCTTCGGAGGTACCCGTTGCGGTATAGGTTGTAGTTGTGCCTGGCGTGAATGCAAGACCATTTGTAATGTTGTTGTCCCAAGAATACGTTATTCCACCCGAGGCAACTACGCTCGTGCTTTCGCCGTTGCAAAGTGCTTGGTCAATGCCTGCAGAAATAGTTGGAAGGGGGTTTATAGTGATGGTGAAGCTTGCTGGCGCACCAACACAAGTACCGACACTCGGTGTAACAGTAATAATTGCCACCTGATCCACGGTTCCGCTGTTGGTGCTTGTAAAACCGGGCAAGTTTCCGTTGCCACTAGCTCCTAAGCCAATAGATGTATTGCCATTGGTCCATGTATAATTTGTTCCCGCAGTTGAACTGGTAAAGGCCAATGGAGGAACGATTACTCCGGGACACACGGCCAAATCGATGGGAACATCCATCGTCGTTTGAGGTGTGACGATCACATCGATTTGTGCCAAAGGACTTACACATCCATTGCTCGTTTGGGAGACGTAATAACTTGTCGTTCCTGGTGTGCTTGTCGATGGAGTAGGTGCAGTCGCACTTCCTACACCACCTGTTGGAACCGTGTACCACATAAGATTTGACCCTGTAGCCGTTAGTGCCGCTGCCGTTGCTCCTTGACAATACGTCACATTGCTCACAGTTGGTGCTGCGGGAGGGGGACTAACTGTAATAATGACCGATTCTGTTGCCGTGCACCCCGCGAAATCAGTTCCATTTAAAATCGCTGTATAGGTTCCTGAATTCGCATAGGTGATGGAATGCGGACCAACACCTGTTGCACTCGCTTGCGAACCACCGTTGGAGAAATTCCAATTCAAGCCACCCGCAATATTCGTTGAGGTAGAACCATTGAAAACGACCGTTCCTCCCGGGCAAATGCTTACAGGTGCGGCGGTGATATTCGGGTTTGGACCTTGAAAGGTTCCAGATCCACCAAAGTTTACGGTAAAGCCCATGTTCGCACTGAAGTTGTTGACAAGGAGTGCGTATGTCGTTCCGGGTGTCATGTTGATAAACTGACAATAGGCATTTTCACCAGGGTCACAATCTGGATCTTCCACAATGCTCAAATCGGTTAAACTCAATCCTGTAGAACCATTGGCATTGAGGCAAGACGATGAATTGCAACGCAGAATGGTGCGTGGTCCACATGGATTGGCCGTATTTAATTGGTACACAATAAAGTCGATGTCATCCATTGGATTTAATGGAGTGATATCTAAGGTGAAGGTCCCCGCTGTTCCGCAGGTCCAATAAAACCAAGAGGAATTTCCTTCATCTGCTCCAAAAGCATTTTCAAGACACGAAGATGCTTCAGGTTCGTCATTGTTATTTCCACCACCACTCAAGGTTCCCACACTCACCGCACTTTGGTTGCACAAAAATGCAGCACCACCGCAGTCAGCACCTGGATTCGCAGAAGGGGTATAGTTGTTCAGACAAAGTTCAAATGTTCCTTCATTGCTAAGTGCTGAAGCAACGCGAATGTAATATACCGTTCCGGGAATCATTGCCCCTTCATACAGTTGGACAATGCCCGAACCCGCGGCAGTATTGCAGCCCTGTTCATTGATGGTTGTCGCACAATCACCACTGTAAATGGCAACGGAAGGGCTCCACATGGTTCCCCCATTTCCATTTCCGCCCACAGAAATTAGGGCATCGGTACCTGTCGCGGTGAACTGAAACCATACATCTTGCGAAGATGCTCCAAAACAGATGGGGTTCGACCATGTGCCGATAGTAGAACCTATGTTCGTATAAAAAGCTGCACCTGAGCAATAGTTAGAAACGTTGTTTAATTGCAATGCTGTAAGGCAATCATCCCCTTGCGATTTGGCAACATTGAACCAAGCAATGCCCGCAAAAAAGTAGATCAATAGGATATGTCGGTTGGCAGTTCTCATGCGCACATGCGTATGGGGTTTTATAAATAGCAGTAGTTTAACGACTCCAATATATAACAAAAATTGGAGTTGGCACAAAGAATGAATACAATTCACAAGGAAGAATGAAAAGAGCACCCAATAAAAATAGTTGGAAATGACACTTTTAAAAATTGTACCTTAGTCAGACAATACCAATTTTTTGCTTTTATGAGATCAATTTTATCGATCGTTTTGTTGCTCACATGGAGTGTTTCATCCTTCTCCCAAGTCACTTCCTTGGCTGGACTCCATCCCGCCTTGCCTGGAGAAATTGATCATTCTCAACCGATGATGATCGATGGTGTGACAACGCCAGTTTTTTCTCCCGACAGTGTACAAATCGCTCCAGAGAAATTGGGTGAATACTTCTCGTCGGGTGAATTGACTCTTGAACCCTATTGCAACGATAAAAAAGAGGTGAAAGCTTTTGTTTTTCGAAAATTATCCGAGGAAGAAAAAAAGATGATGAGCAAAATGATGGTCTCAGTAGATGAAATTTCAGCGGAAGAAAAAAATCATCCTATCGATGGTGTATTGACCGATATGAAAGGCAACAAGGTTAAAATTTCTGATTTCAAAGGAAAGGTGGTGGTCATCAACTTTTGGTTCATTGCCTGTAAACCATGCACCATGGAAATGCCGGAACTGAATCATGTGGTCACTGAATTCAACGGCAAGGATGTCGTCTTCCTCGGTGTTGCGTTGGATGATGCCAAGGCCTTGAAAAAGTTCTTGAAGGAACATACGTTTGACTACCGTATTTTTGCCAAAAGTGATCAATTCGCCAACGAAATGAAGGTCATGTCTTTCCCCACTCATTTTGTCATCGCAAGAGATGGCTTCCTACAGTTCAAAACGTCTGGATTTAGCCCAACGACTATTCCTACTTTAAAAGAAGCCATAAACGCTGCGCTAAATTGAGTTACGAGTTACGAACTTTGGTGGCTCCACCGCAGCGGACATGTGAGGTGCGATAGTAGACTCTAAGTTACGAATTACGAGTTACGAATTTTGTGATTACATCTTAGGTTTTCGAAGAATGAACAAATCCATGTTCTATGCTCCATCAGTCCGTAAGCCGACGGACGGTCCATTGTCCTATATTATCTCCAAACAATTTAAATGCTGCTTAAATTACCGCAGGTATCAAATTCCTGAAAGGAACAAATTGTCGCAGACATCAAATTTTTTAATTCGTATTAATTGCTGCTTAAATTACCGCAGGTATCAAATTTCTGAAAGGAACAAATTGTCGCAGACATCAAATTTTTTAACTCGTCATTAGTAACTCGTCATTAGTAACTCGTCATTAGTAACTCGTCATTAGTAACTCGTCATTAGTAACTCGTCATTAGTAATTCGTCATTAGTAATTCGTCATTAGTAATTAGTAACTCCCCTTATCCCGCACACTTCACTTCCCCCATATTCCTGTCAATACTGAGCAAACAAGTCGCCAACGAATCAATATGTAAGTCAAGGACGGCTTTGTAGTTGGATTTGCGGTATCCCCCGAAAAGTGCCATCGTAACAGGCAAAGGTCGACCGATCGCAAGCGAGATTTCATTCACCCAATCGGAAAACACCTGTGCACATTCCACCCAGTGTTCCGTGTCGCAGTATCCGCCTAAATCGTCGTCGAGGTGGCTATCGGCACCATGGGCAAAGACCACGTAGTGCACCTTGTTCTTTTTGATTTTCTCCCCAACAATGGCCAATTGCTCTTTGAAATAGGACACATAATGGTCATTCTTACCGGATGGATTGATATTGCAGTCACGTGGTATGGCCTTGTCAACGAGCGGGTTGAACGAACGTGTGTCTTCGATGCTGTTCCCGAAGTGTCCGTCCAAATCGAGCCATGCGCCGACTGCGCCAAATTCTTCGTACAGTTTCACGGATGCGATCACTTGTCCTGAAAACGTACAAAACCCGCAACCACGATTTGGCATCGCATGGTGCATTCCCGATACTGGCGCAAAGCACAATTCTGTCGGATTCAAATAGGCATGACGCATCGCGTGGTATAGTGCCGAGTTGGTATAGGTCAAGCTTTCCGCCAGATTCTCAGACCAAGGCAAACCGTTTGAGTCGAAATTTCCTGTTTTATTGAATACATTATCGATGTAGGATCGGGTATGTGCAATTTCAAAATCTGATTTTTCAAAGGGTTTGAAATCTGCACGAATATCGAAGTGATCGGACAAGCCAAGGTCATTCAACCGGAGCATCAAAAGATGAGGCTTAAGTGGTGATTGTGAAAACGATTGTTCGCGAATGGAGTCAAAGCAAACTTGTTTCTCCGTGTAAAAAGTCGTGATCTTGTTGGTTGTTGTTTTTTCCATGGCCTTTTGAGTTTAGGGGGTTATATAGCTCATACCTCAAAGGACGTGCGACATAACGCCAAAAGCCCTTTCGTGCAACCTTGCAATTGGTTTTATGCCTATCTTCAACCTTATTAAACTTCGTAGCTCATAGAGCGAAGAAGTTCAGCCCTACATCAAAAACCCTGAATCATGAGGATAATCAAGCACTTGAACACTATTTTATCGATTTGCGTCGCAGCACTCTCCTTATCGAGTTGCAAAGTGTATTATTCCACTTCTGACATCGATAAGCAGCTGAAGGCATCGTTTGAACCGCTCTATGCCAACACCCAATCCTTCACCAAGCAACTCACCGACCTTCATGCGCAAATGGCAGGATTAAACTGTATTGAAAATCAGGAGCCCTTTCAAACCGCCAACACCATGATGAAGGAAGTCGACGCCTCAACCGCAGGATTGGTTCAATTGGAACAGCAAGTGAATCAAGAGTATGTGCAATTTGCGCAGTACACCAAGGGGAAAACCCAAATCGTTTCGGGAACAGCAGAATGGAAGCAATTCAAGCAAACCAAGAAAAACTTGAAGGATCTCGTGGCTCAAATTGAATCAAAAAACAAGGACGCAGTGGAGAAAGCCACCGCTTTAAATGAGTACATCAACACGAAAATAGTTCCTACAGTTCAGTTTTGCGATGTGAACATGTATTCGTCAAAGTTCAAACAAGCCATGGATACTCTAGGCAAACTACGCGGATACATGGACGGGAATTTTCGCCGTTACGAAATGCAAGTCGCCAACATTGTCCGAAAGTTCAATGCGACACAAACAGAGAAGTGCACCCAACTTAACAACGACATGAACGCGATGATTGCTGAACGCGAACAATTGATGTACATCGCCAAGGCAATGAAAACGGCAAGTGAGCAATTCAATGCAAGCACAGCTGGAAAACAGAAAATCTATTCCTGCTCGAAGGATTGGGAGATTGTTCTTCAGGCGGAAAAGGAAATGTCTGCCCGACAAAAAGAACTCATCGACATGCAGCAACGCATCCAAGTTCTTGTCAATCACATGCAAAGTGTCATCAATACTATGGCGGAGTAGGTTTTTTGAGCATAGAGCATGGAACATAGAGCATGGATCGACTCAACCGAAGATTGAACAAAGTCTTAAAATCTTGACATCTTAAAATCTTAATGTCCCTTGTGGCTTCGAGTCTGCTATCGCACCTCAGCCACCGGAGTGCGATTGAGTCCATTGACTTTCAAACTTCGAAGCTCAAAGAGCGAAGAAGTGTCCCTCGTACTTCGAAGCTCAAAGAGCGAAGAAGTGCTTTGTCTTTACTCGCTTTTTACCGCAGAGGCACAGAGGATTAAATTACCTATAGCATATCCAACGTTTAAAATCTATGTGCCTCTGTGGTTAATCATTCTTCGCGTTCCAAATTTTAACTCTCGATATAAGAGAAAGGTTAAAAAATATACGGTTCAAGCATTCCATTTAATTCGCCTTCGCTTAAATCAAGGATTCGCGTAAATTTATCGAACAGGAAAAATCGTGCATTGTAACTTTTTCATTCCTCACGACACTAACTGTCAAGATTTGACCATGATAGAACCTCGAACAGACCGATTTATGCGCTTGTACTCACCTGTAAATGATAGGTTTGAGCGATTTTGCAAGGCAAGGGCTTTTGGAGAGGTTGATTTTAAAGATTTGATGCACGACACACTGATCGTGGCTTTTGAAAAGTTGGATCAGCTAAAAAGTGAGGAGGCTTTTCTGCATTTTTTGTTTGGGAGTGCTGTCCGTATCATGGCAAACAGAGCGAAAAAAAAGAAGCCCTTGCTAACGGAATCTATTGCACAATTTGAAACCCCTCAGAATACAGAACAAGCAGCAGAACGTCAATTCGAAATTGAAAACCTCTATACACAACTTGCAAAATTGGATGAGGTGACAAGAGACAGCATCATTTTGTTTGAAATCTCTGGATTCTCGGTCAAGGAAATAATGGACATTCAACAGTCGGGCGAATCGGCTGTGAAGCAGCGTTTGCGAAGAGGACGCGCTCAGTTGATCGAACTTTTGAAGGCAAGCGAAAAAATAAGAACTAGTAGATGAAAACCGAAGAAAAATTAGACCAGTTGTTTGGAACCTTGCGGAGTGAATCGGCTACGGTGGAGGACATGGAAGTACAGGAATGGCTTGCAGCGATTGTAGGATCTGGAACCGCTGGACTTACACTTGCTGCCAAATTGAAAGCTTTTTTCGCAACGACGTTAGGTAAAGTGTGTGCAGGAATTGTTTTTGGCATGGTTGGAATGAGCATATTAGGTATCTTGGCAGCCGAACCTTCACCCGATGAACGCGATGCGGACATTCCTGCTGGTGTATCTGACGAGGCAATGGATTCTATCATTGAGTTAAGGAGACCAGTGCATAAAAAATCATCCAACGCATCTTCCTTGAAAAACACAAAATCAGCGAAAGGTGAGGTCAATGAAAACAGTATTTTGCCATTTATCGTTCAGTTTTTGCCGCTACATCTTATCGATAGTCAAAACGAGGATTCTACTGTATATGCATATCTTTCAAAATCACCAGGAGATGAAACCGAATGGGCAGGGGTGTACAAAACTTATGAGGATTATCTCGCTCGCCGATTCTACGATAGTATACCGATAAATGTCGCTAAGAACAAAATCTATGTGGGATCTTTTGACCGGGTGGTGCTCAAAACGAACGAACGAAAAACGAGCTACAAGCTGGGATCCATCTACGGATTTTACGATGGGAAAAACTTGAGACGCTACCGTGTGACCAAATCCCAATGGGAGGACTTCGGCTATTTCACGGTGAGAGAAACCAATGGACTCGTTCTATATTCTCAGGTTCAATCGGGTTATAAAGGCACCCAACAAACCGAGTTTTATTATAGTATCGACCTCAATTCACCAATAAAAAGTTTAACGGTGAAAAATTTCTTTGCCGACTTTCAAAATTCAGCATTCACCGAAGAAGTGAAAAAGAAGGTCGATCGGTTGACGAATATGAGCCAGGAAAAATGGTCGGTGACCTTGAAGGAAATCAATGAGATTTATCGGAAGTACTTCAAGAAGTAGTAAAATTTTTACGTCCCTTGTCTTTTGTTTCTTGTAACTCTTCCGTTTTCTCTTTCCGTATTTATCGACTCAACCGAAGATTGAACAAAGTCTTAAAATCTTGACATCTTAGCATCTTAATGTCCTTTGTGGCTTCGAGTCTGCTATCGCACCTCAGCCACCGGAGTGCGATTGAGTCCATTGACTTTCAAACTTTGTAGCTCAAAGAGCGAAGAAGTGCTTTGTTTGTCTTTTGAGCATGGAACATAGAGCATAGATCGACTCAACCGAAGATTAAACAAAGTCTTAAAATCTTGACATCTTAGCATCTTAATGTCCTTTGTGGCTTCGAGTCTGCTATCGCACCTCAGCCACCGGAGTGCGAT
>CALPWQ020000024.1 GCA_943327315.2 Chitinophaga pinensis | reverse complement strand
TCCATGAAGAAACACATCCATGCTTTGATGAAATTTTTGATTTCCATCGTCTTTTCGTTGATCGCATGGGTAGTGGTGGATTATTTTATCATACGCATCACATTTGTTCAGTATTTCTTCATTGAAGTTGTTATTATCATCAGCCAATTTGCGTACGATTGGCAATTAAAACGTTTGAGTCATGAAAAAGAAATTGTCAAGTAAAGCTGCACTTCACCGCTTAAAGTTAGGTACTGACAGAAACGCTCAAAAGGAGCAAGGATACTTCGATGGACGCTTTGTGCAGCGTTCTGAACCTTCGGCGAAACTCTACAAACGAAAACAAAAACACAACACCAAAAACTACGATGTCTTATGATAATTGGAAATGATGTTCATTTTAAATGTGACAACTGCGGAGCAATCCATTCGCGTGGATCTTTAGATTCAGGAAATAATTTTGGTGCACAATTGTACTGCGACGGAAAAAACATTTTACCCAACTTACCTGAATTTCCTTCCATAACAACATGTAAGCGCTGTAGAAAAAATTTCTGGTTGGATCAACAAACAAAGTACATGTTGAAGGGTGATGAAAATGAGCAGATTTTTAAATCGGATTTCCTGTCCTTGACCGAATATTCAAACGTCATTAAAGATAATGCTTACCGAAACGATTCGGACGAATATTTTATCCGAGCGCACATGCTTTGGAAGTTTCACGATCCTTTTCGACTAGATGAGGAAGATGTTAGTTCCTTGCGCGAAAATCCTGATTATGGAAGTAATTTGGAGCAATTGATCGCGATTTGTTCTGAAGGTGAGTCACCCGAGGAAATATTAATGGTCGCTGAATACCACCGCTACCTCGGTCAGTTTGCGCAAGCCATTGCGATGATCGAACCACTGTTGGAATCTGAAGTAGAATTTTTTGCCAAGATTTTATTAAAAAGAAATCAGCAAGCAGACGGCTGTGTCTTTATGTTGAGCACGTATTAGGATTGGCAATAGTTGTGTTTCATTTTCGGCAGCAAGTCTTAAAGAGAAATGAAGTCATTAAAAAATTAAATCAAGGTTTCTGTTTTTAAGGTCTTGTCAACGAACAAAATGAAGTATTTCGATGTTTTTTCTAAAATAAGATGTTATGAAAATACAGTTACTTCTTGGCTTTGTCTTTTTCCTTCAACTAGCAAAAGGTCAAACGTCCGTGTCGGGTGGGATTTACCAAAATACCACGTGGACGGCAGCGGCGAGTCCTTACATTGTTGCAGGTTCGATCGTCGTTTTCCCTGGAAAAACATTGACCATTGAACCAGGAGTTGAGGTAATTTTTACGGCAGATAACACATTCAATACAGGCAATTTTCAATACCTTGAGGTTCGCGGTAACTTGGTTGCTGTAGGGACAGATGCGAATCCAATTTTGTTTACAAGTTCAGATACTACTGCAGGATTTTACAATTGGATGGGAATTCGAATCAAAGGAAGTCAAGGGGGTAATGTTCAACTTGATCGAATTGAATTGCACAATTCATGGTATGGCTTGCACAATGACATTACTGAGCCAGGGATCACGTATACCTTTAGAAATGCGACATTTAAAAGTAACAATTATGCCATTCAGTTGAATGCTGACATGGTCTATGAAAATTGCGTTTTTCGAAACAATGGCGTCGGTCAAGCAGCTCAAATTCAATACGGAACACTTGCCGCGACTGACTGTGAGTTCATTAATAATTTCTGTTCGTTTACGTGGTCGAATGGAATCAACCTCACGAATTGCCTTTTTTCCGGGAACACGAACAACATCATCGGATCTCCTGGAATCGTTCAAGGGTGTACGTTTTTGAACAATGATTTCGCTTTTGCAGAATCATACGGCATGCAAATCAACGGGTGTTATTTTGAAGGAAACAACGTGGGCTTGGATGATTCAGGTGCTGCGACAGTAGCCAATTGCGTATTCACAAACAATGGGGTTGCGCTAAAAATTGGAGACAACACCAACGTAAACAACAATGAGATCACCAGCAACACCATCGGGATTCAAGTGAGGGGGTTCAATCCTGGATCTACGTTCATTGAGAACAATCTATTGTGTAACAATTCAAATTATAATTTGGAGAATTTAACCGATAAGAATTTTCAAGTGAATTTAAATTGTTTTTGTTCCAGCGATTCGACCACTGTTGAAGATTTAATTTATGATGGTTACGACGACATTACACGAGGATTGGTGAATTATGCCTTGTATGATGATTCATGTCAAACGATATTGTCTTATGTCACGAAGATTGATTTGGGGCCAATGGGCATTGCTGAGGGTCAAGAAATGGGATGGAAAGTTTGGTCGATGAATGGGAACATGTATGTAACCACAGATGCTGAAGGTACATTAGAATTGATTACACTTTCTGGAGAAGTGCTTGAAACTTTTCATCTTCAAAAGGGCGAAAATACGATGACCACCAATGTTCAGCAAGGTCTATATTTCTTAAGATATCAAAAAGGCAAGACAAAACGAATGTTCTTATAGATTTCGGCAAGAAGAAGCGAGAAATGAAGAAAAGCTGTCCAAAGTGTGCAGCCTTTTTTAGCATTATGATCTAAAGATTTAAAAATTCACTTACTGCTTCTTAAACAGAGAACTAGCGGTTTGTCTATTTCAGAAAAAAAGAGCTATTGCAGTACCACCTTAAAAATTCTATTTTCTACTGCATTATAAATGCGTAAGGTATATATACCACTATAGAGTATAGACGTATCAAAGAAACAAATTGAGGTTCCTTGTGAGAACGATTTAGACTGGACCACTTTTCCTTCTGCATTCATTAGTTCTGCTTGCATATCAAGCTTTAGAACTTCTTCCGATTGAATGGCAATAACATCTTGGCTAGGATTGGGATAAACCTTGATTTCTATGGTTTTCATTTGTTCAAGTAGCATTCCCATTTGAGGATTATATGTCTCCGTTGCTTCGTTGATCGCAGTAACTTTACCACCAGACTTTACGCCATAATATGTTGGTCCGATAGAATAAGGATAATATGAATTGTGATTTTCATCTACTGTAGTAAAATAGCAATAGATGCCATTCGGGTATTCAGGTGTTACGCAAAAACGTCCATTGTGTTCATCCAAGTAACTCATGTCTGTTGGATGGTCAATATATTCATAATCTTCGCGGTACCATCCCAAAGGAAATGCAGTGCTAATTGGTGGGCCATCAACAACATCAGTTCCATCAGCGTAATGAGTTCTGACCGTAATGTTCCTTAAACTGTAACTTGATTTCATTCGAACTATTCCACCGCCGCCTAAAGTGTCCGCGTATCCATAAGCACCATAAATAGGGAATCCATCGTATGAAAATCCGACAATAGGAGAATGTTCATTTGGATTGATTACATACAAACCATCGGATGTATACAGGTTGCAAATAGAGCTGAGAACTACCAAATCTAAATTGAAGGCACTGGGATTTTGATGGTGGTGATAATTTCCCTGCGCTGCAGGATGCGCTTTTGAACAATCAAAACCATTCATTTCAGCTTTTACGGCATCTCTTCTCCATACACCATTTGGTATGGGACCATCTGCATTGGTTGCGGGGTTGTACGAAAATCCATCGCCATAACTAAATAGACCAACACCATTGATAAAGACTCCAATATTACCCGCGCCTGTATTCGTTAATGGTCCATTGTTCTTCACAGGGTTTAATGGAATTTGATAAATAGTATTGGTAGGAGTAATGACAGAATTTGGATTTGCAGTAAATGGACCAGTAACATACGCCGGAATTCCTTGTGTAATTGCATATACCCAATTTGATGAATATTCTACGGATGAAATATTCGCTAACGTTGTATCCGCAATGGGGGTAGAGTTGCCTGCTAAATAATGCTGTCCAGTTATTCCAGTGGTATTTATTAACCAGGAATAAATGGTTGGGGATTGTGCATGAATCATTGAAAATGCAAAGCAGGAAAATAGCAGTAAAAGGTGTTTTTTCATGGTTTTTCTTTAAAGTGCAGGCCTTAAAGATAATTTTTTACCGACTATAAAACTCTAGTTTTATTTAGCATTTCATGAATAAATAGATCCCCAAAATTATACCTTCACTATTTTTCATTGCAACTTGTTAATTATCAAAAAAATGCCAATTTGTATCACGAAATAAAAAAAGCCATCTCGAGAGACGGCCTTTTCCATATTTATGAAAATTCATTGTTAGAATACATTCGGATCATCTCGACGGTCCTTCTTCTTAAAAATATCGAAGAGGTCTTTTTTCATATTTCCTGAGCTCTTTTGTCGTTCATATTCCACAATCGAATCGGACATATCCGCCATCATAGTAGAATAGTGTCGTTTATCGAAAGACATGATATTTTCTCGTCGGATATTTAAGTCCTGTGAGGCCCGAACGGCATCGAAGTCTGCGCCCAAGAAGCTGAAGGTCCATTTACCTGTTTCATCCAAATCTTTGATCATCTCAGCGATCAATGGACGTGTGTAGAACTTCGAAGCATTCTCTCCGCCATCTGTGAGTACAACGACCACGACCGATGCCTCATCGTTTTCAAGATCTCGGCCGTATTTTTCTTTCACCGCTGTAATCGATTTTCCCATTCCATCAAGCAATGCGGTAAGTCCTCCGGGTTTGTAGTTTTCTCTATTTAACAAAGAGACATTTTCCACGGACTGGAATTTAATGATGTCCATCACTTCGTCTTCGAAATACGTCACAGAAACGACATATTCATTCTCTGGGAATTCACTTTTTAGACGCTGTAAAGTCAATAGTTGCGAGTTAAAACCTTCGATTGTTAGCGCTTCACTTCCTGCCATGGAACCACTTTGATCAACGATAAAATGGTAGATTGTTTTTTTGTTTTTCATGTTCATTGTTTTAATTGATTACTAATTTGTTGTTTGTAAGTGAAATACTGTTTAGGTTGGAAAATTTAACCGTTGGGTATGTCCTTTTTTTGACAAATATCTGAACAGTGAAGGCGGGAATTAAATTTCTGCAAGGTTGCAAAAGGGAAAATCCAGATCTATTTATCCAGACACCTCATTCATCACGCATAGATCACTTTACTGCCTAATAAATGATCTCAACCTGTCAGTAAATCAAAAAAGTCAGTTCCTGTGGCTTGGTCGTATAATCTTTGCGTTAACCATCAAATTTTGAAACGTTTAATTCAAGTCAGATGCTTTAATATGGGTCTTGTGCTATCTGCGAAACACTGAAAGATTTGTACCTTTAGCAAAAAAATAATCAATGAAATTTCTCGTATTCTTCTTTTTTATTGGTCTTGCCATCCTCAGTGCTCACGGACAGAAAAGACAGGTTTCCAAGATTATATCGGAAATTGAATCAAACAATTTGGTGGAGGCCAAAAGTAAAATTGATCTTTTCGAAAAGGAAGAAGGAAAATCTGCAGAGTTGTATTTTGTCAAATATTTGTATTTCAAGTCGGGAGAAGCCTCGATTGATTTCTTAGATTCTGCCAATGTGAACTTTTTGAATGCCTTTCAAGCCTTGTCAGCCTATGAATTGAAGGAAAGGGAAAAAGTATGTAAAGCTTTTCGTTTCTGCGAGGAAGCGAGAGACTCTTTATTTAGAAAGTTGGAAAATGCCACATTTAAAGTATACAGTAGTTCGCTCAAGATCAATCAAATTCAAAATTTCATCAAGAAATATCCAAGTAGTTCATTGATCAATCAGAGTAGGAACCTTATCGATAGTTTAGAATATGAGGATATCAAAAACAGCGATGATTCACAGTTGTTTGAAAAATACATAAGTACTCATAGCAATTTGAAATTTAACGCCTTAGCTCAAGATAAAATCTATGAATTTGCATACGCCAAAGTGCTTTCGGAAGATCTTTTGTTGGGTTATGAAACATTTGTAAAACAATTTCCGAATGCCCCTCAATCAGTTGAAGCTCGCACAAAAATAGTTGAGAAAAAGTGGGAAGAGATTCTTCGAAATCCGTCGGTAACTGAGTTGGAAAACTTCATAAAAAATTATCCGAACACGAGCTACGAGAAACGAGCCAATGTCAAATTGGAAGAAATTATGTGGTCAGATGCGCTGAAATTTGATACGCCTGCGTTGTACAAAGCTTATTTTCAACGATTCCCAAATGGTTCAAATGTCGAAGTCGCAAAGAAACAGTACGAGCTTAAACGCGATAATGTTCTTCCATTTTTAACGAATGAAAAGAAGTATAAGCTCTTTGATATAGAAAGTCAAGCGTTTGTAAGCGAAGAATCCTACGACTTCGTATCATTGCTTTCCGGAGGAAAGTTTATCGTTGCGCGAAATAAAAAATTCGGTGTCATTGACCGAAGTGGGAAGGTGATTTTGCCAATCACATATACAGAAATCTACTATATGGTTGATTACCTAGGTGTCAAGCTTGGAGATAAAATGGCTTTGTATGCATTGACAGGAGAGAAAAAACTTGATTTTTTATACGACGATATCAGTCGGTCTGGTGATTTCATTCTGACGAAAAAAAATGGTGATACAGAGGATGGTGATCATGAGTTTGACATCTACAACCTAAACTTAAGCAAAGTATTTAGTGGGAATTACAAGTGGATTGAAAGTGTACAAGAAAATCTATTTTTGGCCAATCAAAATGGAAAGTACAGCATCTCGAATGGTAGCGGTATCAAGATAAGTGCTTCTTATGACTTTTTGATGTCAAACGAGGATAATACGCAGTTTGTCGTTGAATTGAATGATAAAAAGGGTGTTATTTCAGCAGATGGAAAAGTCGTTGTCCCATTAGTCTATAAGTATTTGTCTTCAAGCAATGACACTAAATTTTACATCGCTACGAATGAGTTGAAACAAGATGGTGTATTGAGCAGAGATGGTAAAATTTTGCTGCCTTTCCAAAATCAAGACATTTCATACCTCGGAAATTCTATTTTTTCAATTTCACCTAAGATGGCTGAGGATGAAGTATTCGTGCTGATTAAATTGTATGACCTAAAGACGAAAAGCTATTTAAAGTGTGAAAATTTGACTTCGGTTGGCGCTTTTGAACAGGGGTATGCCCATGCCAATTCGCGAGAGCGCAAAGGGATTATCGATACCACGGGTAGATGGATTGTTCCTGCTATATATGACGATAACATGATGTATGAGGGAGAAGGATTTTATGAGGAGGATTATGATGCCTATGAAGAAGAAATATCTGATTTCTATGAACAATTCGAATTCAATAATAGGTATTATGACGACTCGTCAAATACTTATAATTCCGAAGTTTTCAATGATGGACTTGCCGTAGTTGAATTGGATGGTCTTTTTGGATATGTCAATTTTTCTGGAGAGATCACAATTCCTATAATTTATACCTATGCTGAAAATTTTTACAAAGGGATCGCTGAGGTAATTACTTCAGAAGAAGAAAACAATCTGCATCAAATTATCGATACAAAAGGAAAAGTGATCGTTGAAAATGCCTCAATAGACACCTATTTCCAAAAAGACTCGAAGGTGCTTATAGAAAAAGATGATTGCTATTATGTACTCGATTTGTTATCATGGAAATTAACACAACTAACGACCAAAAAGGGTTATCAAAGTGTCTATTACACCAACGATTTTTATGTTTGTAATTACAAGGATGTCAATGTGATTGTTTTGCCAACAGGGCAGGAACTTATGGGGAAAAGTATTGATTTCTCTGATTATGAGTTTAAGGCAAAACTGAGAGAAGTCTATACGCTGTATAGCAATGGAAGCTATGATGAGGCCATTCTGGAATACAAGGGTTTGCTGCAAAATCACCCTGTCAATTTTAAAATTTTGTATCAATTATACCTGTGTTATGAAGAAAAAGGTGACAGTTACAATTCAAAATATTATTTAAATAAAGCAATTGAGATTGATCCAGAAAGCGACGATTTGAAGCGAATTCGCATCAAGATGAATTTCGACAGTAAGAATTGGTCAGAGGTTATTCGTGACGCTAATGACGTGTTAATGAACGTAACAGAACCTTCCTCTTACGATAGTGAAGTGTATTTCAAAAGGGCCTTTGCCTATGCCGAACAAACCAATTATGCGCTTGCCTTAGCAGATTATACAATGGTTATTAAGGTTTCCAAGAATTATCATGCAGCGTACAACAACCGTGGAGTGATTTATATGGCACAAAAAAACTATTCAATGGCTTTAAATGAATACAATACGGCGATAAAGATTGCCGAATCAAGCAAGGCAGAAGATGTAGGCTTGTATTACAGCAACAAAGGCTCTGCCCTGTATAATTTGAAGAGAGCTTCAGAGGCATGTGTCTTCTGGCGAAAAGCCGTCGCATTGGGATATTCACAGGCAAATAGTTCCATTCTTCGGTTTTGTAAATAATTGGAATCTTGAGAGATTGAACATTCGGTTCAGTTGATTGAATATTCAAGCCTCTTCTAATGATATATCCATTCCGAAGATGTGTAAATCACGAAAATCAATTTTTAATACACCGAACATAAAATCCCCAATCATACCCATGCATTTCTCTATTTACTGATTCCGACGTAGGGTCAATGAATCGGAGAAAGGCATTGTTGCTGCTATAATATTCGGTGCTACTCCACCAATATGCTTCTTTTCCAAGATCATTAAAATCTCCACCGTCATACCTGTAACCCCCTGGTGTTAAATTGAAATTTAATTCATTTAATATTACTCTTGAATTTGTTGTGTCTATGGTAGCATTTGTTAATTGCGTCCATTCTTCGTCACTAGGGATGTGAAACCCATCTGGAGCTAGTCCTCTAGGATCACTCATTGCATGTCCATTATACAATTTTCCATATTTCTTTCCATTGGACTTTTTGTTGTCATAATAGCACCATGCAGGCTGATTAAGTTCGTTGGCCAGTTGCCAATCAATGTAGGTTTTTGCCTGAGGAATAGTATCCCCATTCCTAAATACAGATACATTCAAATTATTTGTACACCAAACTTGGGAGCCTATTGTAACCGTTTGTGTGAATCCTTGCAAAACAGCAAATACAACAATTAATGTTGATGAAATTGACTTAATCATTGTTTCTATTTTTATTTTTTACTTCTGTGTTTAATCGCAGTAAAATTATCCAAATTTATTTAATGACTTGGAGCCTTGCCACTTAGATTTTTACAGAAAAAATGAAAAGAAAAGTCCGAGCCATCATTTTTAAACGGTGTAAGGGTAAATCTGCATTATTTCTAACATTTCAATGCATTTTTTACTTTCATATGATGTGCAAAAATAAATATATCTTTGTTTAACTTATTTTTATAAACGAAGACTGTGAAAAACGTTATACTTACTGCCATTGGAATCTTTCTGTTCACATTTGCACAATCGCAAACAATCCCGCCTCCATATATCAACTACCAAGCTGTGTTGTTTGACGTGAATGGCCCAAATCCAAATGCTGTTTTCTCAAACCAATCCTTTTCGACCTTTGTGAACATTCAGGATGAGTTGGGGAATTTACTGTATCGGGAAGAACATTTTGCGTCAACAGACGCCAATGGACAAGTGAACGTGAAGATTGGTGATGGCATCTATTTGCAGGGCACGATTACCAATTTCAATCAAATTAACTGGGCTGTAGGAAAATACTACCTCGTTATCGATTTTGACATCAATGGAACAATCAGCTCCACTTCACCCGAGCAATTGGTAACGGTGCCTTATACATTTTACGCAGGCAAGGCTGGAAATGGAATGACTGCAGTGACGGATAATGGAAATGGAACATTGACTTTTACCTTTGCTAATGGAACGACATACACATCGCCAACGCTTTCAGGATTGCAGGGACCACAAGGCCCGCAAGGTCCAGCGGGTGTTTTGACGAATGGCTCTGCAGCGGGGAATACACCGTATTGGAATGGAACGGCTTGGGTGACCAACAACAATAATGTGTTCAACAATGGAGCAAATATTGGGATCGGAACATCAACTCCAGCAGTAAAACTTCAAGTAAACGGTGCTGCTGCAAACACCTTGGCATTCAACGCAGGAAACTTAACAACCATAGATTTCTTACAGAGTAATTTGGCCTATAGCAGCGCTGTAGGAACGGCTTTCACGCTCAGCAACATTAAAAACGGCGGGGCGTATTCGCTCATTTTGACGGGTGCAACGAATGTAGGAAGTGCTGTTTTTTCATCCACTGGATTTACATTCAAATACATGGGCACTACGGCAATGGTATCAGGGAAAACGCACATTTATTCGTTCATCGTTGCCGGAACGAGTGTGTATGTGAGCATGGCTACAGAGAATTAATCGATCGATTTTAAGAACCTATGAAAGCCGTCATCCTCTCCATTCTTGTCATTTTTTTTTCAAATAACTCGGCGCAGGCCCAACTATTTGGCGGTCAATTAAAATCATCGAGAAATCCTTATATCACAGCACTAAGTTGTGGGACAGCCACAAATGTAGGGACCTTAACCTCGGGTGTTGCTGCGAGTGGCGTAAGTTCAAGCATCCCATATACCGGAGGAAATGGTGGAGTGTACACTGGGCAAATTGTCGCATCGACAGGAGTCACAGGATTAACAGCAACGTTAGCAGCTGGAACCTTGGCAATAGGAGCTGGAAGTGTAAGCTATTCGATTACTGGAACACCGAGTGCAGCAGGTACTGCCAGTTTTTCACTAAATATTGGAGGTCAAGCATGCATATTAACACGTACCGTTGGCTTGCCAGTAGGTACAATCACCACCTTAAGTTGCGGAACAGCCACGAATTCAGGAAGCTTAACGGCCTATGCTGCAGCGAGTGGGGTAAGTTCAAGTGTACCCTACACCGGGGGGAATGGCGGCACCCACACTGGGCAAATCGTTGCATCAACGGGAGTAACCGGATTAACCGCCACCTTGATTGCAGGAACATTTGCAGTAGGTGCAGGAAACCTTAATTATACGATAACTGGAACACCAGCGTCGGGAGGTACGGCTAGTTTTGCTTTAAATATCGGTGGTAAAACATGTACGTTAACTCGCACGGTTGTTTTACCAGTAGGTACAATCACCACCTTAAGTTGCGGAACAGCTACAAATGTGGGTACACTAAGTGCTGGTACAGTCGCTAGTGGGGCAAGTTCAACCGTCCCATATACCGGCGGAAATGGCGGGACTCACACGGGGCAAATCGTTGCATCTACCGGTGTAACCGGATTGACAGCGACATTGGTAGCGGGAACTTTTGCGGTAGGAGCTGGAAATCTTAGCTATACGATTACTGGTACACCGAGCGCAGCCGGTACTGCCAGTTTTGCTTTAAATATCGGTAGTAAAACATGTGTCTTAACGCGCACTGTTGCTTTGCCTGTAGGTACCATTACCACCCTAAGTTGCGGAACAGCCACGAATGCAGGAAGCTTAACGGCCTATGCTGCAGCGAGTGGTGTGAGTTCAACCGTCCCATACATTGGCGGAAATGGCGGAACTCACACGGGGCAAATCGTTGCATCTACCGGGGTAACCGGATTAACAGCTACATTGATTGCAGGGACTTTTGCCGTCGGTGCGGGAAGCCTGTTGTTTACGATAACTGGAACACCAGCGTCGGGAGGTACGGCTAGTTTTGCATTGAATATTGGTGGTAAAACATGTGTCTTAACGCGCACTGTTGCTTTGCCTGTTGGTACCATTACCACTCTAAGTTGTGCGACAGCGACGAACGGCGGAACTTTAGCAGCGGGAACGGCAGCGAGTGGGGTAAGTTCAAGCATCCCATATACTGGAGGAAATGGCGGGACGCACAATGGACAAATTGTCGCATCAACAGGAGTAACCGGATTGACAGCGACTTTGGTGGCGAGCACTTTTGCGGTAGGAGCAGGTAGTTTAATATACGCGATAACCGGAACGCCATCCGCAGGAGGAATAGCGAATTTCGCGATTAGCATTGCCGGGAAAACGTGCACACTAACAAGAATCGTAAATCATGCATATCCTGCCGGGACAGTAAATTGTGGAGGCACTCCCACAGCAGTTGTCATTGTAACGAATCCGATTACTGGAAGAGAGTGGATGGATCGGAATTTGGGCGCAACACAGGTTGCTACTGGGATTATGGATGCGGCTTCCTATGGAGATTTATATCAGTGGGGAAGAAGGACCGATGGGCATCAATGCCGCACATCGGCTACAACAACAACGTTGAGCTCAGTTGATCAACCAAGTAATGGAAATTTCATTCTCACAGGTTCATTGCCATGGGCAGATTGGCGTTCACCTCAAAACAATAATTTATGGCAGGGTGTTAACGGTATTAATAATCCTTGTCCCATTGGCTTTAGAATTCCGACAAATACGGAATTTCAAGATGAAAGATCGAGTTGGAGCAGTTTCTGGACTGGTGTGCCTCAAGCAGCGAATGGCAGTGATGGTGCTTTTGCTTCCCCATTAAAATTACCTGGAGGTGGAGGGCTTCGAGATGGAGGAAACGGTTCTCTTTTATATGTTGGGAATAATGCAAACTATTGGAGCAGTACAATTACCGGTTATGATGCTATTCACCTTCAATTTAGCACATACAATACAAGCATTGGTAATGGACAGCGTAAAAGTGGAAATAGTGTCCGTTGCATTAAAAATTAGTGAAAAAAAGAGGTTCTAATAAACTCATCTAATCGGCAAAGTTTCATCATGAACCGATCTAAATAGTAGTGTTCTTATTGCTGATATTTGTTGGCAAATGTATAGCGCAGAATTTATTTTTTCGTTGAGTCAGATTGGAAAATAGCGCTTTGTCGTCGAATCAATTCCTTGATGATTTGGAGCTTATGTGGTATTTTATCCATTCGATGAGGTAGGGCAGAAATTGATGGGGATAGACTTGCTCATCAATGAATGATTCAGGAAAAGTTTTTTATCCGACTGCAAGTGAAAATGAAAAATCAAATCAGCCATTTCTGTTGCATTTTTTTTGATCATCTACTTCACGTTTCATTTTATTACATTTAACAAAAATATGTGTGTGGGATTTTTTGATAAACTTTTTGGCAAAAGTGAAAACTCTAGTTCAACTGCCAACTCAATGAATGATCGGGCTGATGTATGGCCTGCAAAATTTTTAACAATTGCCATTTCGGAAACTGTAAACGAAGCTCCCGGGATTGATGTTGTTAAAGAGATCATCGATGACGTCTACCCAACTCTTTCGCAATCTGACGTTGAAAGTATTACCAAATCGGTATTTGAAATGACGAGTCTTGTTCAAAGTTCTGATTCAGATTGGGATTCGATTTGGGATGCATTTAGCACGCAACTCAGTGCCTTCAATAACTCAGAATCATTCGAAATTGTAAAAAGAGTTGCCAACACGGCCTTTCTTTTAAAAATGCAAGAAAATATGCAGGATATTGCAGAGAATTATACGTATCGTATCGGTTCGCATTTGGAAAAGTATTCTTCAGTAAGCAAATCGGATTTTATTGCAATCATGGAGGAGGAAAAGGAAAATACAGGTTACAATGAGTATTTAAATGATTTGTGAGACCAAATTTAGACGTATGAAATGATACGCCATAGACTTTTCCATGCTTGAATTGCATGAGCATTGACTAATTTCCTACAATTCAATTTTTCTATTTTAGCGTGTAAATAAAAAAAGATCGGACCTTTTGCTTACCTATTCTTGCCATAGGCATGTATTGGCTGAGATCATCCAATCAGGCTAGCGAAGATGCAGAAGCAAAATCAAAGCAAAAAAATTAAAGCTATAATCTATTGAAGACCAAAATGACCAACCAAATCACTGAAACTTTCAACGATGAAAACATAGAATTGCTTCCTATTCATGTTTCAAGACCACTTACCAATCTCAAGAATTCAAAGAATAACTTCAAAAAGCTTCATCTTATTTCTGATGTTCTATTGGGCTGTTTTCGACTGTACGGTCACGCAATGATTAAAATAGCAGAGCAGGAAAATGCAATCAACGAGAGCATTGAGCAGTCCATAGAGACACTCATGAATAAAGACAGTCACGGACTTTGGAGTTCTACCAGTGTAAAATTGATTCAAGAACTCGATAAACAAAAATCCATCACTTTATCGCCCGAACTCGCCAGTCTGTTTGGTGTATCATTGAAAAGTATCAAAGTACAGCCAACCATCAAACGAATGACTGTTAAACATACTGTCATTGATGGTAAAGGGCAAAAGCAGCTTGTGGAAGTAACCAATACTCCGATAGAATTGCTGATCAATTTCCGCAATAAGTATGTTGGACACGGAACGGTTTATTCAGAAAGTGAAAGTAAGCACATCTACGAAATCTACGAGCCGATTCTGGCCGCGTTCATAGAGTCTCTTCTAAGTTGCAGTGACTTTCAATTTCGCGATGCTACAACAAGTGTGAGCCTTCACGGGATTGGGAAGTCTTGCAGTGGTGAGGTGGTTCTTGACTATCGATCTAACTCCTATGCCTTTTCATCAGTGGAACAGCTTTCTTTAGAGGCATTGCAAATCGAATCGAATTCGAAGGTTTCATCGACTATCCAATGGGATGATTTGGATTCCAAGATCATGGAAACCTATCCTTATTTCCTGGCGCATCCATACAAGCGCGCCTTAGAGGAGGAGGATGCTTTCAAGCGACTTCATTTGTTAAAGGAGGTCTTTTTGAATTACCTGAAATACTTGGGACTTTTGACTGCATCCGAATACTTCAACAGCGATTTGAAAATAGGCGACATCAATCGTGCCTTCAAGAATTTCTTATATCGGCCGCAATTCGGGCATTGGAATGCGTTTATGCGAAGTGCTATTCATGCGCTAAACATGCACAATCACACGTGGTTTGTTAAGGAACTCCCAGATTACTACAATTTAATCGAAACTCAGCCCTATGCTGTCAATGGTGAAACTTCAATCGGTAAGTTGATTTATTTTCGAAATCATTATCTCGGCCATAGTACTGTGCCTTCAGAGCAAAAATGTCGTGAGTTATGGACTGAAAATTTCGCGTTGCTAAAAGATGTATTGACTAAGTTGGAATACTGTAAGAATTATACCTTAGTCAGCAGTGATAAGACTGTTTCTTGGCGTTTGATGGGAAATGAAATCACTCAGGTAAATCTTAGACGGAAATTGAATTCAAATGTAGCGATGCTCAATTCGAACAATGAGGAGTTGAGCATTGTCCCTTTCTTCATTTTACCAGGAGAGTATTTCATCAAAGAAGTATCAGAACGTGCGAAGCTGATGGTGTACGAGCAAAATACGGGAAGCCGCATTGTCTTCTTCAGTCCGGAAAGCGTTCATGGCGAAACGAACAATGAAAAGGTGCTTGAGCAGTTGAACCTTTTGATTCGTGAAAAGGAAAAACAGGAGCCGGTTGCTATAAATGACTTGGAGGAAGCGAGTTGGAAGTCCATCTTGAAAGAAAACAACGAGGCCACAATTCAATCATTGCACAGCGAAAAGAAAGTGATCAAAGGGATTTACCAGGAGAGGCAGGATGCCGAAGTTGCTTTGCGTTCTTGGGTTGGAGCTCGGGCCGGTTTGTTCTTCCTTGCGGCTGAAGCCGGAAGTGGGAAGACGAACCTCTTGGTTGAAATGAACCGGCAGTATACTGAACGAGGCCTGGATACCATTTTGCTTCGTGGCAATCGTTTCCGGACGCCCGACATCTGGGAGGAATTGTGTTACCGCTTGAATCTTACTCCTGAAAGTTTACTGGAAGAGGCCGGCTTTGTCCATTACGAACAGGAGAATCCTTTGATGATCTTAATTGACGGAGCTAACGAGAATTCCAATTCAAAGGCCTTGTTTGAGTCCATCATTCAGTTTTTGGAACAGCATGTAGGCGGACACATTAAAATTGTGTTGAGCTGGCGTGTGAATACCAAGAGTGAATTGCCCCAAGCCAATGAAAAGTATGAATCCATTATTTACAGCGATGCCAAAGAAGGAAGCCGCGAGGATAATGTCATAGCGCGATCGTGTCATTGGCTGAAGCCACTCAACAAAGTGGAAGTAGAAGGTGCTTGGAAAAAATACGTGAGTGATAAGCAAGATAGTGTCCGTCGCAAACCCAATTTCTCCTATGAAGAGTTGACCTACCATGATCGATCTTTAAGTGATCAGTTGGATAATCCGCTGCTGCTTCGCTTATTCCTGGAGTTGAACAATGGAAAAGGTTTGCCAAAGAGCCGAGGTGGATTTATTAGCATTTGGGCCTTGTATCATGAGAAACTGATTTCGCAATAAGCGGTATGACCGAAATTCACTTGCTTCTGTACCGACTTGCCGAACTCATGCTTGAGCACGAGCAACACATTCTACCTGTGGATGTGCTCTTCGACGATGAGCAAATTGGAGCTTTCGTGAAATTTATTCAAATCGATTCGCCTTATCAGCAGATGCTAATGGAGGGAGTATTAACCGAGTCTGTTAGAGATGAAAAGCTGTACGTAAGTTTTACGGTGGAGGGGTATTTTCATTTTTTGTTAGGGGAGGTTATTTACAACCGAACCGAGGGGCAGAGCGCTGCAGAGTTAAATCAAATTGTTGAAGAAAACAAATTAAATGGAGCGAAGGAAGGTGTTGAGCAGTGTTTGATGCGAGATGTTCAAAAGGATGATTTGTCTCGCTTGATGTGGATGATAGACAATAGTGATCGTGCGCTTGATTGCGCAATTCATCCCCTTTCAAACGCCTTTTTATTTTGCCGTTATGAGCGTGATCGCATCGAAGACATAGACAATTCCTATAGACAACATTGCGCTAATATTTTGCAAAAACTATTCAAAAATCCAACAGAAAGAGATGTCGAAGCATTAGTCAAGACCATGAAGATCTTGCAATTGTATAAAAAGCACAACATACTAAAATCAGTTTACCTTGGAATCAGTGAGTTACTTGTTCCTGATACAATTGAAAAAGCAATATTGCTTGCCGAGTCAATCGATTATCTTCCGGTGGAATCAAGATTGGATAAATTACACACTTTACTTGATATAAGTTTGGATTTTAATCAGGAACGAAAATCTATGTTTCTTTTTCTCATGCTTGGAGAGAGATTCTATTTGATTTCTGAATACGAGCTTTCACAAAGGTGCTTTGATCTTATATTAAAAGTCGGAAAAAATATACTTGACACCGATGATCAAATCTTTATAGCATGTAATAATAATCTTGCTTTATTGTTCAATAAAAGGAAAAATTACAAGGATGCCATAAAGTATCAAAAAAAATCACTGAAGTTGAGCATTGAGAAATATGGGAAAAACCATCGCTTTACTGCTGTGTATTATCGAAATTTAGGCGCGTGTTATTCGAATACCAAAAACTGGAAGAAATCAGTTGAGAATTTAAAGATTTCATTGGATATTGAGTCAGTTTTATCAGGTGAATATGATGAAAATTTCGCACATACCTTAGTCAATTTATCCTTGGCGTACAAGGAAATGAAAGAGACGAAGCAAGCTATTTATTATGCAGAAAAGGCATTTAATATTTACAGAACATTATTTGGGGAAGAGCATATTTATTCAGGGACAGCGTTGAATAATTTAGGCACGATTTATTTGAGTTGTGACAATCTCGAAAAATCAATTTTTTATATAGAAAAAGCCCATAAAATAACATTGAAGAACAACGGTGTGATGAGCTATAATGCGGCGGTAAGTTTTAACAACCTTGCTTGTATCAATTTAGAATTGGGAAAATTCGATTTGGCTCTATCAAATTTTAAACTCTCGAAAAAGATTAAGTCAAAATTGTTTGGGGAAAGTGATCCATCAATTGCTGAACTTTCTATGTATATAGGTGCGATTTACGCCAAAAAAGAAGACTATTCAAATGCAATCAAAGCATTGAAATTAGCTGCTCGAATTTATAAAATCCACGAGATTTCTGTTCGTCAGGTAAAGTGTCATGATTATTTAGGTGATTATTTCCGCGCACTTCAAGATACCCAACGAGCATTAAAAAACTATAAAAAAGCCTGGCGCTACAGTATTGACGTGTTAGGTGAAAACCATTCTCGAACGATTTCGATTCAAGATAAAATGTCAGAACTCAATGACCTCTAACCATCTCCTCCTATATCGCCTCGCTGAACTTATGCTTGAGCAGGAAAAACACATTCTATCTGTGGATGTGCTCTTTGATGACGAGCAGATAGGAGATTTTGTGAAGAGTATTCAAATCGATTCACCCTATCAGCAAATGTTGTTGGAGGGCGTTTTAACGGAATCTGTTCATGATGAAAAGTTATATGTGAGCTATACGGTTGAGGGGTATTTTCATCATGTGCTGGGTGAGGTGATTTACAATGGGACTGAGAGGAAGAGCCATGAAGCACTAAAGCAAATTGTTGAAGAAAACAAACTAAATGGAGCGAGGGAAGGCGTTGAGCAATGCTTGATTCGGGATGTTCAGAATGATGATCTAACTCGTTTAATAGGGTTAATAGACAATGTGTCAAATTCTACTAAAGTATGTGTACACCCTTTGGCATATGCATTTTTGACATGTAGTTTTAAAAGTCGTCATAAAGAAATTCGACGTGTTTTAAAAAAGCTGCTTAAGAATTATTCTTTGTTAGATATCGATGTGATTTCAGAGGCTGTTTCCATGCTCGAGGAATACCATAAAAAGGAGCATTTAGAAGTTATTTGTGAGTTTTTGTACAGATTTCTGAATCCAAAAACAACTGAAGAATATAGATTACTCATAAAATCACTCGAATACCTTTCTCCCCTTAGGAGAAAAAAAGGATTGCATGCACTAAAAGGGAAGTTCGTTTCACTTAGAAATGTGCCGTCAGCTGTTTATTACGATCTTGCGTATCAATACGAGCTCATTTCAGATTTCAAAAATGCATTTTCGCTTTATGCTGAGGCTTTAAAAAAGACGAAATCAGATGAACAATTTAAAGTGAAACTATACAGGCACATGGCTCAAGTCAGTTTGTACGAGGATGATTTGAAAAAGGCGATTCACTATGCAAAAAAATCTAACCAGATCATAAATAAGCAATCGATTCCTAATTATTTTGAGAAAGGGTGCAATTATTCGACACTTGGAGAAGCATACCGACAAAAGGAATCGTACAGCACAGCATTAAAATACCAGATTAAATCTCTTGAGCAGAGTCTTGAAGACTTCGGTAGTTTTGATGCTATAACAGCGACATCTTATAACAATCTTGGTTTAGTGTATAGGTCATCAGGAGAATACGATTTGGCAATTCATTGTTATGAAGAGTCCCTGAGAATCAAAGAGAATATTTACAGTAAACCTAACGCTTCAATTATTACAACCTTGAACAATCTTGGAGTGGTTTACAGATATGAAGAGAGGTATGATGAGGCCTTGCTGAAGTACAAAAAATCGTTAACATACTCCATTCAAATCAATGGAGAGCACCATGTTATGACAGCAACTATATTGTATAATCTGGCAATCGTTCAAAAAAACAACAAGGACATTGCCTCCGCAAGAAAGAATTGTAAAAAATCGTACCGCCTGTTCAAACAATTATTGGGGACTAATCATTCTACAACCAAATTGATAAAAGATAAAATATCAGAACTCAATGACCTCTAACCACCTTCTCCTATACCGTCTCGCTGAACTCATGCTTGAGCAGGAGAAGCATATCTTGCCTGTAGATGTGCTATTCGACGATGAACAAATTGGAGATTTCGTAAAAAGCATTCAAATCGATTCGCCCTATCAACAAATGCTGTTGGAAGGGGTTCTGACAGAGTCGGTAAGCGATGAAAAGTTAAATGTCTGTTTTACGGTGGAGGGGTATTTCCATTTTGTATTGGGGGAGGTTTTTGAAACTCATTTTTTAGAAAAAACTACACATGAAATTCTTGAGGAAATATTGCCAAATAAATTAATTGGATTGCAAGAAGGTTTAGAATACTATTTAATCAGAAATGTCGATAAGCAGAGGTTTAGTGTTTTAATCTGGTTTATAGACTTTGGTAATGAATTTACAAATTCTACTATTAAACCACTTTCTCATGCGTTCTTGGTAGCAAGTAATTATTCAAAAAATCACATTAAAGAACTTTCAAAAGCGCTCTTCTCAACACCGACTGATAATGATATTCGACTAATCAAGGAAGTTCTTGACAGGTTAGAAAAGGCACAAAAAAGTGATGTTCTGAGAATGATTTTTGATGAAGTACTCACATTCATAGAACCAAGTACAATAAAAAAAGCGAATTTGTTCGTAAACACGATTCAGTTTTTACCATCGGATGAGAAAGTTAAAAAACTAGATGAATTGTTAATGTTGAATTTTGATAATTTTGACATAGAAGTCGTAAAATATTACCAGGATATCGGTTCGGTATGGAATACACTAGGAAATTATGATAAATCGATTGTAGCATACAAACACGCCTTATATATTATTGACCAAATAGAAGATTATCACCCAGAACTAAAGTCGGAAATTTATAATAACCTTGGTGTCGCTTTACAGAATAATGGGAAAATCGAGGATAGCATTGAATGCTATTCTCAATCATTGGAGGGTTATTTGAATCATTTTGGAGGGGGATATTTGGCAATAGGTACAATTTATAGTAACCTAGGATTAATCTATCAGCAAAAGGGAGATAATTCCCAAGCGCTCACCAATTACAAGAAGGCTCTTGATTTAGACCATAAATTATTTGGGAATCATCACCCAAATACCGCAACAACCTATACAAATATTGGTTCTTTATATGTTGAAACTGTAAATTTTGAATTGGCTAAAACATATTACCATAAAGCAATCAAAATCTTCAAAAGTGTTTTTGGAGAATTTCATCAATGGACAGCAACGATTTACAATAATTTCTCGCTCGTTTATCTGAAAGAAAAGGAATTCGAATTGGCCATTGACAATGCTAAAAAGGCATTATCGATCATTGATCGGGTTTTTGGTACTGCGCACCCGTGGTACGCAACTACCCTAAACAATATAGGAGGTGTATACCAAGAGTCTGGTGATTATGAGAATTCAATGTTATATTTTATGAATGGATTGAAATTAAAGAGAGCTGCCTATGGAGAAGAACATCCATCGGTTGGAATATCATACTTCAATATTGCAAAATGTTATTCAGATTTAAATGATTTAGAGTCGGCACGCTTAAATTTTAAGAGAGCTTTGACAATTTTTCAAAATACCTTTGGTGAAGGACATCCTCATACAATTTTAGTAACTGGGAAATTGAAAAAACTCAATGACCTCTAACCACCTTCTCCTATACCGTCTCGCTGAACTCATGCTTGAGCAGGAGCAACACATTCTACCTGTGGATGTGCTCTTTGACGATGAACAAATTGGAGATTTCGTAAAAAGCATTCAAATCGATTCACCCTATCAGCAGATGTTGTTGGAAGGGGTGTTTACCGAGTCGGTCATAGACGAAATGTTGTATGTGAGTTTCTCCGTAGAAGGATATTTTCATTTTGTCCTAGGGAAAGTGATTTGGACGCGTGCAGAAGGCTTAGGTCCGGAATTTCTAAAATCAATCATTGAAAAGAACGCATTGAAGGGGGTGATAGAGGGGGTAGAGCAATGCCTACTGCGCGATATAGACCAGGACGAGTTGTCCCGTTTAATGTGGCTCATCGATCAAGGAGGAAAGTCATTGGAAGCCACGATTTTTCCACTGGCACATGCCTTTATTCAGCTCAGAGGACGTGTAAAATCGAAAGAGGATGTTTATGCTTCGCGTGTAGAACAAATCGGCAGGGTCCTCTCAGAGTTGCTGGCTGAATCGTCGGCGAATGACATCGAGACAGTGACCAAAGCAATTCGTTACCTTGATTCGACACAAAATCGAGAAGTTTCGGAGCTGATATACACTTTGTTGAATGGACGATTGACACCCAACTCCGCGCAGTCATGCTATTTGCTTGCTCAGTCGGTGAAATACATCGACAAGAATTTACGCGCGCAGCAGTTGCAATTATTGGAGGAGGTTTATCCATCTTTCGAAAAGAATGAACATCTGCAGCGCTTCTTCACCTCGATGGGGGCACAATTCAAAAGTGAAGGCAATTATGAAAAAGCACTTTTCTTCTATACATTATCGCTTGATCTGGCACGCACGCTTTTTGGTGAACAACATCTGTCAACGGGCATTGCCTATTCAGATGTGGGTTCAGTGTATAGTGAATTGGGGGATTATGACCAAGCTTTAAGGTATTACACAACCTCACTTGAGACGAGGATTGGGCTTTTCGGTGAAGATGATCCACAAACAGCTGCAGGATTTTCGAATGTTGGTGCCATGTGTAGCAAAAAAGGGGAGCTTGACACTGCTCTAGGCTTCTATTCCAAGGCCCTATCCATTCGGATCAAGTCCAAGGGGAAATTTCATTTAGATACGGCATTAAGTTATACCAATGCAGGATCTATTTACAGTAAAAAACTGGAGCTCGAACAAGCAATGGAATACTACACTAAATCACTAGAGATAAAGGAATCCATCCTTGGTGAATTTCATTTGGACACCGCGGTGAGTCAAACAAACATGGGTGCGCTTTACAGTAAACGAGGTGATCTCGATCAAGCACTCATGTATTATGAGAAATCTCTTGCGTCCAGACTTCAACATTTAGATAGTCATCATCCGGATATTGCTTTGAATCTAACAAACATTGGCGCCATTTACAGCAAGAAAAGTGATTTTGCCACTGCACTCGATTATTACCAACGCGTGTTGGACATTCGGATGCATTCCTTGACTGAGAATCATGACAAAACAGCTTTGAGCATGGTCAATTATGGAAGTGTTCTTGCCAAATTAAAACGTAAGTCAGAGGCCCTTGATTATTACAATAAGGCGCTGTCCATTTATACCCGAGTATTCGGTACTGAGCATGAAAAGACGGTCAAATTATTGAAAAGAGTCACAGAGTTGAAAGGAGAGGTATAAGGTGTATTGCTTTTCTACTAAGTATGTCAGACTGGAAAAAAAGTGCAATAATCTCGAACCAATTCCTTGATGATTTGGATGTTATGTGGTATTTTATTCAGTCGATTGGTGTAAAATTGGAGAGCAGTAGTTGAGACAATTTAAGACGAAAATGGATGCTTAAAATTGGATAAATCAATCCTGATTTTTGAAGAATCAGTGGGTAGATTTTGAATATCTTTTGTCACATATTTAGTAACTATTTGTGACAAAATTTAGGTTCGAGGTTTGACGATGCACTATTGATAACTGAATATTGAAATTCTCAAAAAGAAAACGAAGAGAGTAGGATGATGTTCAATCATTATATTAGTTCGTTATCTGCTAGCTCCCTGACAAAGGTCAATTTTTAACCAAACCAATCTCAGAGGAAACTTCATCACCTCCGCATACCTTTGTAATGTCTTAGTTGATGAGGTTATTCTTCAGCATTGGTTAAGTCAGAAATAGAAGCTTGTAAAAGGGCTTTGAAACTGGCGGACACAAAGGAAGCGAGAGCTTATATCGTTTGGTGTGAAATTCATGAAATGATTAGATGTTGGTTGTGCGTGCATGATCTCATCCAAAGAACGGTCTATCGCCGTGGGCTCGGGAGTGATTGAAACAATAGTATAGGTGCAAGGCATTTTGTTTTGCACTCAATGACAAGGGAACTTGTATCGTGTTTGGGAAAACCTGCACGGCTGATTGAAGCAGATATAGCCACTCTAAAAGGTGAGAGTAAACTGTCAAATCCGAAGTTGGCTTTAAAACCAGTTACTATCGTTTTTCTATTGATTAAGGAAGAAGAATTTCAGGAATTAAGTATCAAGCGGTATGAACTCTTGAGGTGAAATCGGGAAAGCAGGCATGTAAATGCCTGCTTTTTTTGTTGGGTAAATTCAAAAATGATTCAACGTGTAGATAGTCAATCGCTTAATTTTAATATATTGACACGTTTTTGCAGAAAGGCCTTTTTTAAGATCAATCTGCCAATCACTGCCTACATACATTGCATTATTTGTTTAGTCTTTTTTAGATGCCTCAACACCTCGAACCCACCTACCTCAGATACATCTACGACGGCCTTGTCAAAGGTGATCTCCATCCTGAAAATGCGGCCGAACTTCCAGAAGGCCTCATTGGCTTGTACGAAGAACCGTTTAATGAATACGTAGCAGTAGGAGATCGACAAAAACTTCTGGAGCGTTTCGCCATTTGGGCTCTGCTGAAGAAGGAGGTGAGCGTGGCCTTTGTGGCAGAGGTGCTGAATGATTCAGAACACGAAATCCAAGATTTCATTGCGGCATACAGTTCCTGGTTCAATAGCCCAGAGATAGGTAAATACCAGTTGTATCACGACCGATTGAAAGTTTACCTACTGCAGAAGTTGAGCGAAGAGGAGGTAAGTGAATTGAATGAAAGGTTGATCCTGCGCGTGGAACGGGCCGTACAAGAACAAAAAGCGGATGAGTTTGAGTGGTATGGCTTGTCTTATCTCTGCACTCATCTTTGTATTGAAGCCTTCTCCAATGTTGGACAAACATATGCCGATAAACTTTTTGAATTTTCCCAATCTCGAAAATTCTGGAAAAGGCAAAAAGAGCTGTTTGGCAATTATCGACATTCAAAAATCGCCATGCAAAATGCCTTATTCTACTTTCAGAAGGATAATGCAGATCAGGCCCTTTCCATTCATATGGGGCTTATAGATTTATTGAACCTTCAACGAGAATTGGCGGAATCTATCTTGTTAAACGTTCATTTGTATTCAGCAGTGGGGATAGCTCATGCAATTGAAGATTATCACAGTGCGCACTCAGAAGATGAGGAAGGCTTTTTCCTGTATTTGATTGTGCTCATGGAAAATATCAAATGCAGCAGTGAATTGAGCCCTCTTTTGAAACAAGAAATGTTTAGTGCGATTGTTGGTTTTGTGAATAATGAAATGAGCAATAAATTGTCTAAATGGAACCAACTCGTTTCTGAAGATCGAGTACTAGATGCATGCGCCAATTTAATGGACTTAGGAATAGAATCTTCATTCCTGTTCAATGAACTCGATGATCTAACTTTGCCAACAACCTTGAAAGAAAGTTGGATTTCCATTCTCCAAGAAATCCGAAATCCGCGAATAGATGCCCAGATTGCGCTTGAACTTTGCTGTTTTCACATTGAAAAAAAATCCGTTTCGGACGAGCAAGATGTGAAAAAAGTCTTTTTTGATTCTGTTCAAGATTTGGAAAATTTTGAAATGAAGAATGATGTATTTTTAAAATACTTAGAGCGGTTTTATACGACGCCATTATTTTCAATGGCAGAATTTCACATGATTCAAGAATCCATACTGCGCATTGAAAATTCATCTTCACGAAACCAAAAACTTGTTGCACTTGTTGAAATAGTCCTTTCCGGCAATGATCTCTCCTTCGTTGAAAATCTGATCGATCAGATCAGTACAGCGTATTGGAAATGCTTGGCCACACAGAAATATTTCATTCGTAAAGAACACACCAATGAGGACGCTGTGAATTTGTTGCTGGAAATTTCAAAGAGTATTAATAACGAATCTGTTCGAAATGAAAGCATGAAGGAAATCGTGTCCAATTTTGGAAAATACCATTTCGACGATTTAAATGCCATAACGAAAAACAGCATTACATCGCACTATTGGAAATCAATGGCCTTGTTGGAGCTTGGTAAAATTGATTCAGCTAAAGTAGATTTCGACGGGGCCATTCAAGCGGCAGAACAGATTCCCAGAGATGCCGTTAAAAGTGAGGCATTTGCTGAAATTGCTGTGGAACTTGTTCGGCAAGGTCAAGTCCAGGAAGCGATTGTTCTTACTGAACACATTCCATCCTATTATTGGAAATGCATTGTTTGGTTTGAACTTATTCGACATAGCGATGGCCAACTGAGAAACAATTATCTCGGACATGTAAAAGAGCTCGCGACTAAAATTGAGAAGGCAGACGTTCGAAGTGAGATTTACTGCACGGTATTAAAAATTTCTAGGGATTGGACACAGCCCGATGAGTGGATTGAAACTCTCGAATTGATAGAAACAAAAAAATACCAAAACGAGGCTTTCCGTTTTATTGGAGAAGCATTCGTGATCGATTCGGAATGGAGTTCATTCGCTCTGCGTTTCCTTTTTAATTCGGATCAGCAATTTCCCCAGCATCAAAAAAACAAGCTCCTTACGAGTCTTCTTCGTTTGCCAAAATTCAGTTCAGATTGGGATTCGGTTTTCCATTTACTTCGATTTTCCACCAATAAAGGCAGGATTCTCCGCTGCATTGAATTTCTTAGAAATCATCCCGATGAGATAGCGAATTATTTACCCAAAGTTGAAGATCAAATTGCTCAACTTCTCAATAATTCAGATCGTGGTGAATGTCAATTGGCTTTAGTGGATTTGTACACGACCGAGAAAAAAATAGACTCGCTTTTGACCTTAGCCGCTTCCATAGAATCCCCTTATTGGAGAGCAATGGCCTACATGAAAATGTGTGAAAATGGCACGTGTTCTTTTAAACAAATACAAGCAGCAATAGAACGTTCGATTGAAGCATTGGAAAATCAAGGTTTCAAAGATGAAGTACACTACAAATACTTCTGTTTGACAATTAGAGAAGATGTTGATTATTCCAGGGTATTGTTTGAGCGGATCCAGTCGAAATACTGGAAAACACGTTGTCATGTTTTTGAATTTGAGGAAAATCTGCGCTTGGGCCGCGAGTACAAAGGTTCATTTGACCTAGCTGTTGAATGGGCCAATCAGATGGATAAGAGCACAACCAGGAGTGAGGTGTTGGTCAGTATTGGGAAAACATGTTTACAAAATAAGTGCACTAAAGAACTTGAAATTGTCTCGAATAGTGCACTGACTCCAAAAGATTTAGACAGTTTGACAGCATCTTCTGTTCCCATGCAGATGGATGAGCTTTCGGATTTGGAAATCATGAATCGAATAGATTCCATTGGCACTGCGGAAGTGAAAATTGACATCATTGCGAATGTTTCGGCGGCAGCGTTTAGATCAAAGCGCTTTGATTTACTCAGCGCGTGCATGGATCAAATCAATGAGCGCAAAGAGCGGATCATGGTTTTCGATAAACTTCTCGATCAGATCTTTGAAGAAAATAGAATCACCGTACCTGAAGCCCTTCAAGATTACATCTCAGACATTGTAAGTGCTTTGAGCGTGAAAAACGACCTCAGTCTTTTAATTAAAGATTTTGAGCTCTATTGTCTTGGCAATGTCATTTACAACGAAACAATTCATTACCAGTTGTTTCAGCAATTTTTATTGAAAGAGTTATTTTTGGATGAGAATAGAATAATCGGTTCCGAAAAGCTAGAAAAAATGAAAAAATACAATTTGCAATGGGCGGTCGAGATTAAAAACCAGTTACCGAATTAAGCATGTCACACCTCGAACCCACATATCTGCGCTACATCTACGATGGCCTTATCAAAGGAAGCATCCATCCGGAGAATGCGGCTGATCTGCCTGATGGCTTAATCGGCTTGTATGAAGAAGCCTTTGATGAACGAAACTCTATTGTTGATCGGCAAAAACTTTTGCAGCACTTCACTATTTGGGCCTTACTGAAAAAAGCAGTAAGCGCATCGTTTGTGGCAGAAGTGCTCAATGAAACTGAGGAGAGTATCCTAAATTTTATCGCTACCTATAGCGCATGGTTCAATAGCCCAGAGAGTGGTAAGTATCAGTTGTATCATGAGCGCTTGAAAGTGTATTTGTTGCAGAAGTTGAGCGAAGGGGAAATTCATGAGTTGCACGAAAATCTTATTACACGATTAGAGCAAACCATCGAAGAACAACAAGCGGATGAATTTGAGTGGTATGCTCTTGAATTTTTAAGTGAACACTTGTCTTCGACAACATTAGTTGTTGATGAAAAAGAACGCTTACATTCATTTGCCAATGATGAGCACATATGGAAAAGACAAATTCAAATAAGTGAGGATCTAGATTGGACGCACAAATCCTTAAATGCAGCCATAAGCAAATTTGTCGATCTGAAAAATGATCTATTCATTGTTGAATCTCTCGTCAATCAAGAAAAAATAGGGATTTGGTATCGAAATAATTTAATAAATAGGATTCAATTGATCGAAATTGGCAACATTCGAAAGTATATAGATTATTCCAAATATTGGAATGGTGAGAACAGGTTAATTTACCTTTTCAGTTTGTTAGTGGGATCGCTCAAAAGAACAAATCCAATACAACGTGAATACATTGCTGAAACACAAAAAATTCTTGAAGAAATTGGTTTATTGCAAAATGATCTAGGTAAATCAACTTGGAAAAATTCTATTCCAATGAAATTCATTATTTTCTGTGCAGTAAAACTAATAAAGTTAGAGATATCTCCTAGAATAATTTGGGAAGGGCCGCTCATTGCAGAAAACATTTCTGTCTACAACCAACTTCCACTCGAAGACCTAAAATTATTATTGGCTTTTGACAGCGCAAACAAGGAAAAAATAATAATCAACTACTGCTGGTCAAATTTCAACACCAAATTGGTAAATCAATTTTTCAAAAAGAATGAAAAGAAATTAGTAGCCTTCTTAATCGACAATGCTTTTGAAGTAACTGACTTATTGCCAATTTGTATTGATCTTTTTCCTAAGGAATTTTTAAGGGAATTTTTAAATAGAATTTCTAATAACTTCTCATTTGAAATTACAGAAATTGATGTTATCCAAAATGTATCACATGCCTTCATAAAACTTGGAGACATTAAAAAAGCGAAAAATCTTTTATTAAAAACATCCCAAAAACTTGAAAATCTAAACTTTGAGTATCCCGGTTTAGCCTTGAAATACCTCAATACTCAGATCTTATTATATAAATCTGGCAATCAGGAGGAATTTGAAAGAGGAATCAAATTCTTACAAAACGATTTTTTCACAACGGGGAATGAACACTCGAAGAATAACGAATATAGTTTACTGCTCTGTTTCTATTTGGAGCAAAGATGGAATGATCAAGTTGAAAAACTATATGAAGAAATTAGACAGTGTACTGTTTATTTTTCACAATCTGATTTAGACAAAATATCCTTTTTAGTGGCAATTTCCATGAGAAATGACGGAGATATAGAAAAGTCACTATTTTATTTTGAAAAAATAAGTCCCAATTCATTTTATTCAAAAGTTTATGAACTCAAATTTAAAACAAGTTTCAGGAAGTATTTTTCATTAAAAAATGAAATAATAGATCCAGGAACTAAAAATTCCTTTTGTGATTCAGTTGATAGCATAGAACTAGGGGTAAACAGCGACATGATCTTAGAATTGTTGGCTTTTAACTTAAAAGAAAGTCCAAAAATCATTCCTTACAAATATTTACCTTATGAAAATTACATCATTGCGCGGAAGAAATACAAATTGAACACAAATTTCGATTTAGAATTATGGTTGGATAAAATTGATGATTTTCAACTCAAAACAGCTTTACTCAATGAAACTATCGAAAAATTGGACTTTAACACACAAAAAAAATATCTCAAATTTACTGAAACCTGGGTAGAACACTTTAGTTCATATTGGGTGAATCAACTTGAAAATGATGAAACAATACATGATCTGATTTTGAAGCGAATCAAAATTGGATATTATGATAATAAGTTTCTATTCAACAAAATAACGGATGAAGAAGTTAAAACAAATGTAATTTATGTAATAGTTGATTATCTATTCAATGAATCTAAATTGGAAAAATTGAAAGATGCAATTCCCAAAGACACTGACGATTTTTTTATTGTTGAAAAATTGGCCAGATTAAGCATTGAAAAAAAAGAAATAAAGGAAGCGATATTTCTGATAGAACGTTTGAAATCAATGATTTATGACGACCTTACCAACTATGCTAAATGTACCAGAATCCTTGACATTTTAGATCTATATGACATTTTAGATCAACTAGATAATGCTTCAATTCTAGTCGAACATCTCAATTGTTTAGTTGAAAACGTTGAAAAAGATAGTTGGATGAATTACAATCGTTCTAATATATATTCAAAGACGGCTTATTATCATTTTCGACTAGGATATGATGATACTGCTTTGAACTTTACACAAAAAATTGATAGTTTTTTTTCGGAATTGAAAACTGATCCATATCGCAGACTTGCACTTTATTATTTTGGCAGAGACTTAAATTTATTTCATCAAAACTTCAATCAATTAGATGATGATTTTTCAAAAGAACTTCTATTCGAAGAGTGTTTAATAAAAAACAATGACCTTAATAGTATTGCAGACTATTTTGGGGAAGAATTATCAATCAACTCACAACTACTCCTAATAAATGAATTTATATTAATAAGAGATTATGAAAAAGCACTAGAAAAACTAATAAATATACTTAGCGAAAGTGCAAAGAATGACGAAGGTAAGTTGTTTGATTTAATCATTAAAATGCCTTTTAATTATGTATTAAAAATATTTGAAAGACTTAATGATGAAATTTTTAACGTCCTAATAATAAAATATATTAAATATCAATTCAAGGAAAATCATGATTTTGAAAAAGACTATTACTACATACTTTTAAAAAGATTCAATAGTGGTGCCATTAGAAACGAATTACTTTCAATTTTTGCCAAAGAGGAAGTTTTTAACGTTTCAAAGAATAATATGATAATAAGCAAAATTGGTGAAGTTGTTGAATTAGAGCAATGGAATACTGATTGATATTAAGAAATGTTGTCTTTTCAACCGCACCCTCTAGACCCAAAGAGACATCGATATTTATAACGAATTGCGGAATTAGTATATTTAAATTACTTAAACTATGAACTTTAAAAACATCCCCAACCTCCCCCCACGTCTCCTCCAAAAACTCCAAGCAGTCCATTCTGAAGAAGACGCCTTTGCAGCCGATGAACTCGTTGAGTTAGGCGAGGAAATTCTCTCCCAATTGGCTGCCATGGGTATTGCTGTCTATTTGCAGCAAGCCAGGCAAAAAGAAGTGTTCAATGACTTCTTGATTTCTTTGTTTCTGTCGAATGGTCATACTTACAATGCAGGTCCCTTGTATCGCTGGGCAGCAAATATGCTCAAAGAAGCAGAAGGTGAACAAGCTGAGTTATTGAAGTCATTTTTCTGGCAGGAGAAGGATGGCAAGCAGGTGTTGAACGAGGAAATACACCACCTCGCCAGTTTGCGTAATGCCGTCATGCACGGATTTTTCGTTTTGCCACCTGAACGAAATCGTGAGGAGCTCAAAGGGATGGAATCCATCCTTGAAAAAATAGAACAAGCAGGTCTGTTCGAGCAAAACTTTGGGAACTTCCACTTTATCGATCAAGACGGATTCAATGGCCAGTGGAACATTACAGATCCGAGTGCATGGGAACTGCTCGGGAATTGTCAATCCTTCGGTAAACTCGCTCAGCGCGTGTCTCATGAGTATTCAGAAAGTTTCCGAATCGAAGAGCAGGCTTTTGCACTTCTGGAATCGGAGTTTATCCCGGAGGTGCAACAGTCAACTTTGGCTTTGTTGGAAAAAGGTAGAGGCGCGATGGCATGTTGGTTCAATCCGGAT
>CALPWQ020000023.1 GCA_943327315.2 Chitinophaga pinensis | reverse complement strand
ACTCAAGTGGCTAACGAGGACCGACTGTAAATCTGTTGGTGCATACCTTCGCAGGTTCGAATCCTGCTCTCCCCACAGTGAATTTTATAATGAATAAGCGGGAGTAGCTCAGTGGGTAGAGCGTCAGCCTTCCAAGCTGAGGGTCGCGAGTTCGAATCTCGTCTCCCGCTCAAATAAATCGGTAGATGCCGGTGTAGCTCAGGGGTAGAGCGCTTCCTTGGTAAGGAAGAGGTCACGAGTTCAATTCTCGTCATTGGCTCAAGCGGAACTTTGTTTCACTCATGAATTGGGTGAAATTTTGTATATTTTTAAGTTTGTATTTTTATTAACTAGTAACAAATAGAACAATGGCTAAGGAAAATTTTGATCGTTCCAAACCACACGTGAATATCGGGACCATCGGTCACGTCGATCACGGTAAAACAACTCTTACAGCAGCAATATCTAGCGTTTTGGCGTCTAAAGGTCTTGCTCAAGTACGTGATTTCTCTTCAATCGACAACGCGCCGGAAGAAAAAGAGCGTGGTATTACTATTAACACCTCACACGTCGAGTACGAAACTACAGCTCGTCACTATGCGCACGTTGACTGTCCAGGTCACGCGGATTACGTGAAGAACATGGTAACAGGTGCGGCTCAAATGGATGGTGCAATCCTTGTGGTTGCAGCAACCGATGGACCGATGCCACAAACTCGTGAGCACATCCTTCTTGGTCGTCAAGTTGGTGTTCCTCGTCTTGTTGTGTTCATGAACAAAGTGGACATGGTAGATGATCCAGAACTTCTTGAACTTGTTGAAATGGAAGTGCGTGAATTGCTTTCTTTCTACCAATACGATGGTGACAATGCTCCAGTTATTCAAGGTTCTGCACTAGGTGCATTGAACGGTGAACCACAGTGGGTTGCAACTATCGAAGCGTTGATGGATGCAGTAGACACGTACATCGAACTTCCTCCACGTGAGGTAGACAAGCCTTTCCTTATGCCAGTTGAAGATGTATTTACGATCACTGGTCGTGGTACGGTAGCAACAGGTCGTATCGAAACTGGAGTTATTAACTCTGGTGAAGGTGTTGACATTCTAGGAATGGGTGATGTGAAATTGACTTCAGTTGTAACGGGTGTTGAGATGTTCCGCAAGATCCTTGATCGTGGTGAAGCTGGTGACAACGTTGGTCTTCTTCTTCGTGGTATTGAGAAGTCTCAAATTAAGCGTGGAATGGTAATCTGCAAACCAGGTTCAACAACTCCGCACACTGAATTCAAAGCTGAGATTTACGTATTGAAGAAAGAAGAGGGTGGTCGTCATACGCCATTCCATAACAGATACCGTCCACAATTCTACTTCCGCACAACGGATGTAACAGGAGAGATTTTCTTGACTGACGGACGTGAAATGGTTATGCCAGGTGACAACGTAACAATCAATGTTAAATTGATCGTTCCTGTAGCAATGGACAAAGGTCTTCGTTTTGCAATCCGTGAGGGTGGTAGAACTGTTGGAGCGGGTCAAGTTACTGAAATCGTTGCTTAATCAAACGAATCATAATAGTATAATAAAGGGGAGTTCGCTCCCCTTTTTATACGGGCGTAGCTCAGCTGGTAGAGTAGTGGTCTCCAAAACCATTGGTCGTGGGTTCGAATCCTACCGCCCGTGCTTTAAAACTCAAGATTGTGTCTAAAATCAGAGAATATTTTACAGAAACGAAGAATGAAATGCTTCATAACGTTTCTTGGCCAACATGGAAAGAGCTTCAAGCCAACACGATTATTGTCGTTGTGGCTTCTGTGCTTATTTCATTGTTCATCTTTGCGATGGACTTCGGATTTGGGATCGCCGGTGACGAAAATTCACTTTGGAGAGGTGCCCTTGGTTTTATTTACGGAATGTTCTAATTGAAAATCCGAAATGGGAGAGATTAAAAAACGTTGGTATGTAGTGCGCGCTGTAAGCGGGAAAGAGAAAAAAGTAAAGGAATACCTTGAGCTTGAAATTTCCCGTTTAAAATTGAACGATTTTATCGATCAAGTGCTTATCCCAACGGAAAAAGTATTTCAAATTCGAAACGGAAAGAAGGTAAGTAAAGAACGCGCATACCTTCCTGGATACGTATTAATTGAAGCTGCACTGGTTGGTGAGGTTCCTCACGTTATTAAGGGTATACCGAATGTTATCGGCTTCCTTGGTACGGTAAAAGGAGGTGAGCCAGTACCAATGCGCTTGTCAGAAGTAAACCGAATCCTTGGAAAAGTAGACGAGTTGTCTGAATCGGAAGAGGAAATGAAAATACCGTTCGTCGTAGGTGAATCCGTAAAGGTAATCGATGGACCATTTAATAACTTCAGTGGTGTCGTAGATGAGATCAATGAAGACAAGAAAAAGCTAAAGGTCATGGTAAAGATCTTTGGAAGGAAAAACTTGCTCGAGCTTAGCTACATGCAAGTGGAGAAAGAAATTTAGGTTGCATATTAACCGTAGAAGTGAGGAAAGCGATTTAAAGCTTCCCGCAAGTACTCACGTTTGACTACATAAATTAAACACAAATGGCTAAAGAAGTAGCAGCGTTGATCAAATTACAGGTCAAAGGCGGCGCAGCCAATCCAGCCCCTCCAATCGGGCCGGCTCTTGGTGCCAAAGGTGTAAATATCATGGAGTTCTGTAAGCAGTTCAACGCGCGTACACAGGATCGCCCAGGAAAAATTACACCCGTCGTTATCACCGTTTACGGGGATAAATCCTTTGAATTTGTATTAAAAACCTCACCGGCGGCAGTACAGATCGTCGAACACACAAAAATCAAGAAGGGTTCGTCTGAATCAAACAAATTGAAAGTCGGTTCCATTTCATGGGATCAAATTCGTTTGATTGCAGAAGACAAACTTGCTGATTTAAATTGCTTCACAGTCGATGCAGCCATGTCTATGGTCGCAGGAACTGCACGAAGCATGGGGGTAACAGTAAAAGGTGGTGAAGCACCGAAAACCAAATAATCGCGAAAGAAATGGGAAGAGTATCTAAGAAAAGAAAAGAGATCTTGGCCAAATTTGATTTGGCGAATCCATACACTCTTGCAGATGCATGCAATTTGGTTAAGGAGATTTCAACCACGCGTTTTGATGCCTCAGTGGACATCTGCGTGCGTTTGGGTGTAGACCCGCGTAAAGCAAATCAAATGGTAAGAGGAACTGTTGCATTACCGCACGGAACTGGTAAGGATGTTAAAGTACTTGTGCTTTGTACGCCGGACAAAGAAGCCGAAGCGAAAGCATCAGGAGCTGACCACGTAGGTTTGGATGATTATATCGATAAAATCAAAGGTGGTTGGACCGATATCGACGTAATCATTACTATGCCTTCTGTTATGGGTAAGGTAGGGGCACTTGGTCGTATTTTAGGACCACGTGGCTTAATGCCAAATCCAAAAACTGGAACGGTAACAATGGACGTTGGTAAAGCTGTAGAAGAAGTGAAAGCGGGTAAAATTGACTTTAAAGTCGATAAATACGGGATCATCCATTCTTCAGTAGGTAAAGTTAGCTTCGAAGGAGTGAAGATTCGTGAGAATGCTCAAGAATTAATCATGACTTTGATGAAACTGAAGCCATCTGCTGCGAAAGGTACCTACATCAAGAGTATTTATTTAAGCTCAACGATGAGTCCTGGAATTCCAATTGATGCCAAGTCTGTAGTTGCTTAACACTTAGGAAAATGACAAAAGAAGAAAAAGCACAGTACATTGATGAACTTGCAACAGAATTATCTGCAGCAAGCATCTTCTATCTAGCAGACACAGCGGAATTGACAGTTGATGTAATCAATAGTTTACGCAGAAAGTGTTACCAGTCGAATATCCGAATTCGCGTCGTGAAAAACACCTTGCTTTCAAAAGCAATGGATCGCGTTGAGGGGAAAGACTTCGGAAACTTGAGAGAAACGCTCGCAGGAGCAACTTCAATCATGTTCAGCGAAGTAGGTAATGCTCCGGCTAAACTAATTGAAGAATTTCGCAAGAAAAATGCGAAACCGATTTTGAAAGGCGCGTACATTGACGAAGCGGTGTTCATTGGGGATAACCAATTGGCAACACTCGTTTCATTGAAAAGCCGCGAAGAACTTATCGGTGATATCATTGGATTACTTCAAAGTCCTGCCAAGAACGTTGTCTCTGGACTTACAAGTGCAGGCAGCAAAATTGCTGGCATCTTGAAAACGCTCGAAGAACGAGCATAATTATTAATTATTTATAGAACCTTTTTAAATTTAAATAAAATGGCTGATTTAAAGCAAATTGCGGAAACGCTTGTAAACCTTACTGTTAAGGAAGTAAATGAACTAGCAACGATCCTTAAGGATGAGTATGGAATCGAACCAGCTGCTGCTGCGCCAGTAATGATGGCTGCTGCGGGTGGGGCTGCTGAAGCTGCTGAAGAGAAAACAGAATTTGATGTAATCTTGAAAGCTGGTGGACCAAACAAACTTGCTGTTGTTAAACTTGTTAAAGAGTTGACAGGAAATGGATTGAAAGAGTCTAAAGACCTAGTTGATGCTGCACCTTCTGCATTGAAAGAAGGAGTGTCAAAAGACGAAGCTGAAGGGCTTAAGAAGTCTCTTGAAGAGGCTGGAGCTGAAGTTGAGATTAAGTAATTATTCTTCTTCATATACAGGAAGGCGTCCGTCATTTGACGGATGCCTATTCCTGTTTTAATGCATTACGCATATTTTTGACCATATACATAACAAAAAACGTTTGGCCTTGGCAACATCAATAAATAACTCGACGAGAATCAATTTTGCATCGAGCAAAAGTCAGTTCGACTATCCAGATTTCTTGGATATCCAGCTGAAATCTTTTCAGGAATTCTTTCAATTGGAAACCACCCCTGAAAATCGCGAAAGTGAGGGTCTGTTCAAAGTTTTCGCGGAGAACTTCCCGATTACAGATACCAGAAATCAATTCGTATTGGAATTTTTGGATTATTTCATCGATCCACCAAGATATACTATCGAAGAGTGTATTGAAAGAGGTCTAACCTACAGCGTTCCGCTTAAGGCGAAGCTGAAATTATACTGTACAGATCCTGAACATGAAGATTTTGAAACTATCGTTCAAGATGTGTACTTAGGAACAATTCCTTACATGACCCCTAAAGGATCATTCGTTGTGAATGGCGCTGAACGCGTAATCGTGTCTCAGCTTCACCGCTCTCCGGGTGTTTTCTTCGGACAAAGCCGTCACGCAAATGGTACAAAATTGTACTCTGCACGTGTCATTCCTTTTAAAGGATCTTGGATCGAATTTGCAACTGACATCAATAATGTCATGTATGCTTACATCGACCGTAAGAAAAAATTGCCTGTAACAACTCTTTTCCGTGCAATCGGATATGAGAGTGATAAAGATATTCTTGAAATCTTTGGACTTGCTGATGAAGTGAAAGCGACAAAAGCAAATCTTAAGAAAATGATAAATCGCAAACTTGCTGCACGGGTATTAAAATCATGGATCGAAGATTTCGGTGATGAGGATACCGGCGAAGTAGTATCTATCGAAAGAAATGAAGTGCTTCTCGATCGCGAAACTGTTTTGCTTGAAGAGCACATCGATATGATTGTTGATTCAGGGGTGAAAAATGTAATCTTTCACAAGGAAGATGTAAACACAGCTGATTTTACCATCATTTACAATACCCTGCAAAAAGATACGTCAAACTCTGAAAAAGAGGCCGTTGAACATATTTACCGTCAATTGCGTAATGCTGAGCCGCCTGATTATGAGACGGCTAAGGGGGTATTCGAGAAGTTATTCTTCTCTGATACACGTTACGATCTTGGTGAAGTAGGTCGTTTCCGATTGAATAAGAAACTTGGTCTCGAAGAGGCTGACTCTGCACGTGTTTTGACAAAAACGGATATCATTTCAATCATCAAGTATTTGATCCAATTGATCAACTCAAAAGCGGATGTGGATGATATTGACCACTTGTCAAACCGACGTGTTCGTACGGTTGGTGAACAATTGTACGCTCAGTTTGGTGTTGGTCTTGCACGTATGGCGAGAACAATCCGTGAGCGTATGAATGTGCGTGACAACGAAGTATTTACGCCAATTGACTTGATCAATGCAAAAACACTATCATCTGTGATCAACTCGTTCTTCGGAACGAATCAGTTGTCTCAGTTCATGGACCAAACAAACCCACTTTCGGAAGTCACGCACAAGCGTCGCCTTTCGGCACTAGGACCAGGTGGTCTTTCTCGTGAAAGAGCTGGTTTTGAGGTGCGTGACGTTCACTACACACACTACGGTCGTTTGTGTACAATTGAAACACCAGAGGGTCCAAACATTGGTTTGATTTCTTCTCTTTGTGTTTTCGCGAAAGTTAACAAGCTTGGATTTATTGAAACACCTTACCGTGATGTAGAAAATGGTAAAGTGAAATTGGATAAAGAACCAATCTATTTGACTGCTGAGGAAGAAGATGAAAAAATTATTGCTCAGGCCAATGCAAAGGTAGATGACAAAGGAAACTTCTTAACAGAGTTTGTTAAAGCTCGTTATGAAGGTGATTTCCCTGTTGTGGAACCAAAAGCATTGACGTTGATGGATGTAGGTGCCAACCAGATTGCTTCGATTGCAGCGTCATCTATTCCGTTCCTAGAGCATGATGATGCGAACCGTGCCCTGATGGGATCAAACATGCAGCGTCAAGCAGTTCCGTTGTTAAAACCGAATTCGCCGATCGTTGGTACGGGTATCGAACGCCTTGTAGCGCGTGATTCTCGTGTATTGATCAATGCAGAAGGTCCAGGTGTTGTGGAATATGTGGATGCAAATGAAATTGTAATCCGTTACGATTGGACATCAGAAGATAAGTTGGTGAGCTTCGAAAATGAAGTAACTCACTATACCTTGACGAAATTCATGAAAACAAACCAAAGTACGTGCATCAACTTGAAACCTATCGTACAGAAAGGTGATCGCGTTGATAAAGGTCAGGTACTTTGCGAAGGATACGCTACTCAACAGGGTGAATTGGCACTCGGACAAAACTTGAAAGTGGCTTTCATGCCATGGAAAGGGTACAACTTCGAGGATGCGATTGTGATTTCTGAAAAAGTAGTTCGCGACGATATCTTTACATCAATTCATATTGATGAATATACATTGGAAGTGCGCGACACGAAACGTGGAATGGAAGAACTTACATCGGATATCCCGAATGTCTCTGAAGAGGCAACAAAGGATTTGGATGAAAATGGTCTAATCCGTATCGGTGCTGAAATCAAAGAAGGGGACATACTCATCGGAAAGATTACTCCGAAAGGAGAAACAGATCCATCTCCAGAAGAGAAATTGCTTCGTGCTATCTTCGGCGATAAAGCAGGTGATGTGAAAGATGCATCATTGAAAGCGGGTCCTTCTCTACGTGGTGTTGTGATTGAGAAGAAATTGTTCTCTCGCGCAATTAAAGACAGAAAATCAAAAGCTCAAGACAAACCAGTTCTTGAAACTTTAGATTCAGAATACGATAAAGACTTCGCTACACTAAAGGAGCGTCTTGCAGATAAGTTAATGATGATTCTTGGCGAGCATAAATCTGCCGGAGTATTCAATAACTTTAAGGAAGAGGTAATCAAGAAAGGAACGAAGTTCAACCAGAAAAACTTGGTGTCGATTGATTATACGATTGTTAACCCGACGAACTGGACGGCTGATGCGCATATTAATGCTTTAGTTGGACGTGTGATTCACAACTTTAACATCAAGTCAAACGACATTCTTGGAACATACAAGCGCAAAAAATTCCATATCTCTGTAGGTGATGAACTTCCAGCAGGTATTGTGAAAATGGCGAAGGTATATGTAGCGAAGAAACGTAAGTTGAAGGTTGGTGATAAAATGGCCGGTCGTCACGGTAACAAAGGAATCGTTGCCAACATCGTTCGCGCTGAAGATATGCCTTTCCTTGAGGATGGAACACCAGTAGATATCGTGTTGAACCCACTAGGGGTGCCTTCACGTATGAACCTTGGACAGATTTATGAAACAGTGCTTGGTTGGGCTGGTGAAAAATTGGGAGTGAAATTCGCAACGCCAATTTTCGACGGAGCGCATCCTTCAGAAATTGATGCGTGGACTGAGAAAGCAGGTGTTCCAAAGTCAGGTAAAACTTACCTGTACGACGGAGGAACAGGAGAACGCTTCCATCAACCAGCAACAGTTGGTGTGATCTACATGTTGAAACTGTCTCACATGGTGGATGACAAAATGCACGCTCGTTCAATCGGACCATATTCATTGATTACACAACAGCCGTTGGGTGGTAAAGCACAATTCGGAGGTCAGCGTTTTGGTGAAATGGAGGTGTGGGCACTCGAAGCATTTGGTGCTGCAAACATCCTTCAGGAAATCCTGACTGTGAAGTCGGATGATGTAATGGGCCGTGCAAAAGCATATGAATCGATTGTAAAAGGGGACAATATTCCTGAACCAGGAATTCCTGAATCGTTTAATGTATTGCTGCATGAATTGAGAGGATTGTGTCTCAATATTTCCCTGGATTAATTTCAAGTTGTTGAATAAAGAAACGAAGTAAGAAAATGGCTTACAGAAAAGAAACACCGAAAAAACAAAGCGCCTTCAATAAAATTACGATCTCTTTGGCTTCGCCAGAGGTGATCCTTGAGCAATCAAGTGGAGAAGTGCTAAAACCGGAAACAATCAACTACCGCACGTATAAGCCGGAAAGAGATGGATTGTTTTGTGAACGGATCTTTGGACCGGTTAAAGATTATGAGTGCCACTGTGGAAAGTATAAGCGTATTCGCTATAAAGGAATCGTTTGTGATCGCTGTGGTGTAGAGGTAACTGAAAAGAAAGTGCGTCGCGAACGTATGGGACATATTTCACTTGTTGTTCCCGTAGCTCACATCTGGTATTTCCGTTCACTTCCAAATAAAATTGGTTATTTGCTAGGTTTGCCAACGAAGAAGTTGGATCAAATCATTTACTACGAGCGTTATGTAGTGATTCAAGCGGGTATCGCAACAAGCTTAGATGGTTCATCCTTGAAGCGTTTGGATTTCCTTACAGAAGAAGAATATCTTGATATTCTTGATACACTTCCAAAGGAAAACCAATACTTAGAGGATACAGATCCGAACAAGTTCATCGCGAAAATGGGTGCTGAATCATTGTACGATTTGCTGAAATCTTTGAAATTGAATGAAACGGCTTACGATTTGCGTCACCAAGCTGGACACGAAACATCTGTTCAAAGAAAGCATGAGGCCTTAAAGCGTCTTCAAGTGGTGGAAGCAATGCGTGAATCTCAAGAGCGTATTGACAACCGTCCTGAATGGATGATTGTGAAAGTTGTTCCTGTTATTCCACCAGAATTGCGCCCATTGGTGCCTTTGGATGGTGGTCGTTTTGCAACATCTGACTTAAATGACCTTTACCGCCGTGTGATTATACGTAACAATCGTTTGAAGCGTTTGATCGAGATTAAAGCACCGGAAGTGATTCTTCGAAATGAAAAACGTATGCTTCAGGAAGCTGTAGATTCATTGTTCGATAACTCTAGAAAATCATCAGCAGTGAAAACGGAATCTAATCGTCCGTTGAAATCACTTTCTGATTCATTGAAAGGTAAACAAGGTCGTTTCCGTCAAAACTTACTTGGTAAGCGTGTGGATTATTCTGCTCGTTCGGTAATTGTCGTTGGACCAGACTTGAAATTGCATGAATGTGGTCTTCCAAAAGACATGGCAGCTGAACTTTACAAGCCGTTCATTATTCGTAAGATGATTGAGCGTGGGATTGTGAAAACAGTGAAATCTGCAAAGAAAATTGTTGACCGCAAAGAGCCAGTTGTTTGGGATATCTTGGAAAGTATATTGAAAGGACACCCAGTTCTGTTGAACCGTGCCCCTACTCTTCACCGTTTGGGTATTCAAGCGTTCCAACCTAAATTGATTGAAGGAAAAGCAATTCGTCTTCACCCATTGGTAACTACGGCATTCAACGCCGATTTCGATGGTGACCAGATGGCAGTGCATTTGCCATTGGGTAATGCTGCGATTCTTGAAGCTCAATTGTTGATGTTGGCATCTCACAATATTTTGAACCCTGCGAATGGTGCGCCAATCGCAGTGCCTTCTCAGGATATGGTGCTCGGTCTATACTACATTACAAAAGGAAAAAAATCAACTGCGGATGTAATTGTTCGTGGTGAGGGAAGTACCTTCTATTCTCCGGAAGAAGTAATAATTGCTTACAACGAGCGTCAACTTGATTTGCACGCATACATCAAGGTGAAAACCTACGATTTGAATGAGCAAGGTGAACCAGAAATTCAGTTGATCGAAACAACATGTGGACGCGTACTCTTCAATGAGCGTGTGCCCCGTGAGGTAGGTTTCATCAATGATGTAATGACGAAAAAAGCACTTCGTGATATCATTGGAGAAGTGTTGAAAATATCTGGAACGTCGCGCACAGCACAATTCTTGGATGATATCAAAGAACTTGGATACGACATGGCCTTTAAAGGCGGTCTATCGTTCAATTTGGATGATATCATTATTCCGAAGGAAAAGGGAGAATTGGTATTGAAAGCTGAAAATGAAGTGAAAGATGTAATGGTGAACTATAACATGGGTCTCATTACAAACAATGAACGATACAACCAGATTATTGATATCTGGACACATACAAACTCACGTTTGACGCAGACATTGATGGAGCAGCTGAAAAGCGACCGTCAAGGGTTTAACTCAATCTACATGATGTTTGACTCTGGAGCCCGTGGTTCGAAAGAACAGATCCGTCAGCTTTCAGGTATGCGTGGATTGATGGCGAAACCGCAAAAGTCGGGTGCGAGCTCTCAAGAAATCATTGAAAACCCAATCCTTTCAAACTTTAAGGAAGGTCTTTCGATCCTTGAGTACTTTATCTCTACTCACGGTGCGCGTAAAGGTCTTGCCGATACTGCCTTGAAAACAGCGGATGCAGGTTACTTGACACGTCGTTTGGTGGATGTTGCACAAGATGTTGTGATCAATGCGCAAGATTGTGGTACCCTTCGCGGTATCGTTGCAACTTCATTGAAGAAAAATGATGAAATTGTTGAACCTTTGATTGACCGTATTCTCGGAAGAACTTCAGTTCACGATGTATATGTTCCTGAAACAGATCAGTTAATCGTAGCCGCTGGAGAGATAATCTCTGAAACGGTAGCTTCGAAAATTGAAAAATCAGGTATTGAAGAGGTAGAAATTCGTTCTGTATTGACATGTGAAATGCGCCGTGGTGTTTGTTCGAAATGTTATGGACGAAATCTATCTAACCACCGATTGGCACAACAAGGTGACGCTGTTGGAGTTGTCGCTGCACAATCCATCGGTGAACCAGGAACTCAGTTGACGCTTCGTACATTCCACGTTGGAGGTACTGCTTCGAACATTGCGGATGTATCTAGCTTGAAAGCAAAAGCTTCTGGTAAATTGGAAATCGATGAACTTCGCACAATTGAAAAGAAAAATGCGGATGGAGCGAAAGTAGTTGTGGTTGTTGGTCGTTCGGCTGAAATTAAAATTACAGATGAAAAATCAGGTATTGTTGTCATGACAGCGAATATTCCTTACGGATCTGAAATGGTTGTTGAGAATAACTCAAAAATCAAAAGAGGAGACGTCATCTGTAAGTGGGACCCGTACAATGCGGTAATCATCTCTGAAGTGTCTGGTAAGGTTGTCTTTGATAGTATTATTGAAGGTGTTACGTACCGTGAAGAAGTCGATGAGCAGACAATGTATGCTGAAAAAGTCATCACTGAATCACGCGACAAGAAGAAAAATCCAGCGATTCATATCTACGAAGGCAAATCAAAATCTGCAGAAATTCTTCGCGAATATTCCCTGCCAGTTTCAGCACATATCTCTGTGAAAGAAGGTTCTATGATTGAAGCGGGTGAAATTCTTGTGAAGATTCCACGTGTCTCTGGTAAAACAGGGGATATCACGGGTGGTCTTCCACGTGTAACGGAATTGTTTGAAGCACGTAACCCATCTAACCCAGCTGTTGTATCTGAAATCGATGGTATTGCTGAATACGGGAAAATCAAACGCGGTAATCGCGAAATTCAAATCACTTCGAAAACAGGTGATGTGCGTAAGTACCTCGTACCACTTTCGAAACATATCCTCGTTCAGGAAAATGACTTTGTTCGCGCAGGTCAACCACTTTCTGATGGTGCAATTACACCAAATGACATCTTGAACATTGAAGGACCAACGAAAGTACAAGAGTATATCGTGAATGAAATCCAAGAGGTTTACCGACTACAAGGGGTGAAAATTAACGATAAACACTTTGAAGTTATCGTTCGTCAAATGATGCTTAAAGCGGAAATCATCGATGCAGGTGACACACGTTTCTTGGAAGGTCAATCGGTACACAAAGCAGATATCATGGAAGAAAACGATTCAGTCTTCGGTCAGAAGGTTGTCGTTGAACCAGGAGATTCTCCAGAATTGAAAGCGGGACAAATTGTGTCAGCTCGCCGATTAAGAGATGAAAATTCACAAATGAAACGCTCTGATAAGCAATTGGTTATCGCGAGAGATGCCGTTCCAGCAACGTCAACACCTTTGTTGCAAGGAATCACACGTGCATCACTTCAAACGCAATCATTTATCTCTGCGGCATCGTTCCAGGAAACAACGAAAGTGTTGAACGAAGCAGCAATCTCAGGAAAAGAAGATCACCTACTTGGCTTGAAAGAAAATGTAATCGTTGGTCACTTGATTCCAGCAGGAACGGGTGTGCGTGATTTCCAAAAAATGAATGTTGGTTCTCTTGACGCTTACAATGAGTTGATTGAAGAATAATCATACAGACATAAATTTGATCAAAAGGAGCGGAAACGCTCCTTTTGTGTTTTATACTTTAACCGAATATGATTACCTTCACTTTCGAAAATTAAACTATGGAAAACAACAACGACAATCAAGTCAACATTGAACTCAATGAGGAAACCGCTTTGGGTGTATATTCCAACCTAGCTGTAATCACTCACTCTCAAGCGGAATTTGTTTGTGACTTCATTCAAATGATGCCAGGAATGCCAAAAGGGAAAGTCAGATCTCGGGTCATCATGACGCCTCAAAATGCAAAACGTTTTATGCGTGCCTTGATAGAGAACATGCAGAATTTTGAGCAGAATTTTGGTGCAGTGGATGATTCAAACGGACCTCCTATGCCACCAATGAACTTTGGACCACCGAGCACAATGGCCTAATATTTTCTCGTCAACGCTTTCTTAAATTTCATACCTTTGTTGTATGAAATTGATTTCAATCTTATTTGCAATACTTTTTGGCGTGCTCTCACTAGCGCCGAATATGCAAGGTGGACAATTTCTTAAATTCAATGAACTCGTAGAACATTATGAGGCACATCAGGAAGGTCACAAACCATTTTCATCGTTTTTGTCTTTCGTCAAGGATCATTATTTCAACAACTCAACTTCTTCTGAGGACGAAAATAATATGCCTTTTAAATCAAACGTCGTTACAGTAACAGTTCTAGCTCACATCCAATCTGACATTACTATTCCAAAGTTTCAACAGCTTATTGAAACCGTAGAAATTCCATTAATCTTTGGGGAACCATGTGATAAAATTGTCGCTGTTTCTTTGAGTATATGGAATCCCCCTAAAATGGCTTAATGCATATCTGATTGACTAAATAGTCAATTGTTTCATTAATTCCATTTTCCTATGTTAAACAAAATCATACATTGGTCAATCAGCAATAAACTTATTGTTGCTGTTATGACTTTAGGCCTCATCGCCTGGGGAGTATTCTCCCTAATGGAATTGCCCATAGACGCAGTTCCAGACATTACGAATAACCAAGTGCAAATTGTGACAAGTGCCCCTTCTTCGGGTGCGGAAGATATCGAACGTTTTGTCACTTTTCCCGTGGAACAAACCATGGCCACGATTCCAGGTATCGAGGAGATTCGATCCTTCAGCCGCTTTGGATTAAGTGTTGTAACGGTTGTTTTTAATGAAAATACAGACATTTATTGGGCACGACAGCAGGTGGCGGAACGTCTTAGCGAAGCGAAAAATCAAATACCCGATGGATTTGGCATACCAGGTATGGCACCACTTAGCACTGGCCTAGGTGAAATCTATCAATACATCATTCGCCCGAAAAAAGGATTCGAAGATAAATTCAATGCTACAGAACTGCGAACAATTCAAGACTGGATTGTCCGCCGACAACTTTTAGGGGTTGAAGGTATCGCTGATGTAAGTGGATTTGGAGGCAAGTTGAAACAATATGAAATCGCTGTTGACTTGGTTCAATTGAAAGGTTTTGGTCTTTCGGTCAGTGATGTGTTTCATGCAGTTGGAACAAACAATCAAAATACTGGCGGCGCTTATATCGAAAGAAATTCAACAACAACGTACATTCGAACGGATGGTCTCATGAAGTCAATGGATGACATCGAGTCCACAGTGATTGCACACAGCGAATTAGGTATTCCCGTTCTTGTTAAAGATGTTGCCGATGTAAGGGTTGGTGCCGCGGTGCGCTTTGGTGCGCTCACTTCCAATACCGACGGAGAAGTAGTTGGTGGGATTGTTTTAATGCTCAAAGGTGCCAACTCGTCAAAGGTGATTGAAAAGGTGAAGGAACGAATGGATCAAATCCGTAAAACCTTGCCTGAAGGAATTGAAATTCAAGTGTATCTCGATCGCACGAAATTGGTAAACAATGCCATTTCAACGGTATCAACCAACCTTATTGAGGGGGCTTTGATTGTCATCTTTGTCTTGGTGCTTCTATTGGGGAATCTCCGGGCGGGATTAATTGTGGCATCCGTGATTCCATTGGCAATGCTATTTGCCATCTCTTTGATGAATGTCTTTGGCGTGTCCGGAAACCTGATGAGTCTCGGCGCATTGGATTTTGGGTTGATCATCGATGGTGCGGTAATTATCGTGGAATCAACACTTCACTTTTTATACCACAAGGGCAATGTCCGTCTAACTCAAGGACAATTGGATGAACAGGTGTACCAATCCGCATCTAAGTTCAGTAAAAGTGCGGTATTTGGTCAGGTCATTATACTGGTCGTCTACCTTCCTCTGCTCGCACTTGTTGGGATTGAAGGGAAAATGTTCCGCCCAATGGCACAGACGGTGATGTTCGCGATCATCGGTGCACTGATTTTATCCTTGACCTATGTACCCATGATTTCTTCTGTGTTCTTGAGCAAGAATATTGTCGTCAAAGAAACCATTAGTGATAAAATTGTCAATGCCATCAAGCGAATATATATTCCAGGATTGACTGCATTTTTGCGAAACCAGCGGGCGGTGTTTGGCGGATTATTCGCCCTCGTAGTGCTGAGTGTAATGCTCTTTTCTCGTCTAGGAGCTGAGTTTATCCCTTCGTTGGATGAAGGAGACTTTGCTGTGGAAACACGCTTGCTGACAGGGACGAGTTTAACAAAAACAATTGATGCCACCTCAAAAGCATCTGGTATAATCCTGAAAAATTTTCCTGAAGTGAAGCAAGTCGTAGGGAAAATTGGAACTGCTGAAATTCCTACCGACCCAATGCCTATGGAAGCCTGTGACTTGATGATTATCCTAAAGGACAAGGACGAATGGGTTTCAGCAAAGACGAAGGAGGAACTTGCTGAAAAAATTCAAGCGAAGTTGGAAGAATCACTGCCTGGAGTTTCGTTTGGATTCCAACAGCCTATACAAATGCGTTTCAATGAGCTCATGACGGGTGCTAAACAAGATGTCGTCGTGAAAATTTATGGTGAGGACTTGGAAAAATTGGGGATCTATGCACATCAAATCGGCAAACTAGCCACAGGAATCAATGGGGTTCAGGATGTATATGTGGAACAAATGACAGGTTTGCCGCAGATGATTGTACAATTCGATCGAGCAGCACTCTCCAAATACAATATTTCTATTGATGAAGTCAATCGTGTGATCAACATCAGTTTTGCAGGTCAAACCGCAGGGCTATTGTTTGAAGGTGAAAAACGTTTTGATGTCGTGGTGAAATTGGATTCTACAAATCGCTTATCTGCGGAAGACCTCAAATCCGTTTCGGTGACCTCTCCAACCGGTATAATGGTTCCCTTGGAAGAATTGGCGCATGTGGAATTTCAAAAGGGACCAAACCAAATCCAACGCGACGATGCAAAACGAAGAATCATCGTAGGGTTCAATGTGCGCGGCCGCGATGTCGAGAGCATTGTCAATGAACTTCAATCGAAAATTGAAACTCAAGTGAAGTTTGATGCTGGGTATTACCCGACCTATGGTGGGACTTTCAAAAATCTAGAGAATGCGCGGAAACGCTTATCCATTGCAGTTCCCGTGTCGCTTTTGTTGATTTTCTTTTTACTCTACCTCACCTTCAAATCAATGAAACAGGCGGCCTTGATTTTTTCGGCTATTCCGATTGCCGCTGTGGGAGGAATCTTGGCACTTTGGATGAGAGGAATGCCTTTCTCGATTTCTGCAGGTGTCGGTTTTATTGCACTCTTTGGTGTGGCCGTGTTGAATGGGATTGTATTGATCTCTGAATTTAATTCATTGAGAAAAGAAGGCTATACAAATCACATACGCATCGTATTGATGGGGACGCGTGTTCGGCTTCGCCCCGTGATGCTTACTGCATTAGTGGCTTCGCTCGGCTTCTTGCCAATGGCCATTTCACACGGCAGTGGCGCAGAGGTACAAAAACCCTTGGCTACAGTGGTCATAGGCGGATTGATCACCTCAACATTGCTCACTCTTTTTGTATTGCCCATATTTTATTTACTCTTTGAAGGTGCCATGAAGAAAAAACGAAATTTGACAAAAACAATCACTACGCTGTTTGTACTTTGTATGTTTAGCGCAAATGCCCAGGTTACGGAAAAGTTGACGATTGATCAGTGCTTGTCCTTGGCAGAGGAAAATAATGCGGGCTTTAAAGCAACGCAACTGCAAGCAGAAATTGAAATTCTCAATGGACGGGCTAATGCAGGTCTACCCAAGACAACAGCCAATTTCATGTATGGCCAGTACAACAGCTTTTACAACAAGGACAATAACCTCACGGTGGGGCAAACGATTCCATTTCCTTCGGCGCTCATAAAAGAACGCCAATTGGGTGAAATCAATGGATTGAAAGCCGAAGTGTCGAGTTTCAATTCATGGAAGGAATTAAAGCTGAATGTCCAAGAATGCTACGCTGACATTTGTTACCTCCAACAGAAACGTCGTTTATTGCTCGAGCAAGACTCCCTCATGAAGGCACTCGAAGATCGTTATATCATCAAAGCTGAATTGAAGGCAGTAACAAAACTAGATTTGGCCTTGGTGCAGTCAAAAAAGAAGGAACTTGAGAATACCTTGCTTCGAAATGCGCAAGAGATAAAAACGGCAGAAAACCGTTTGACCCTGCTTATCGGTGTAGATCATCCTGTGACTGTTTCAGAAATCAAGTTAATGCCGCAATTTATAACGTTGAATGATATGACCATGATCAATCAGCATCCAAGCGTGCTGTTCTATAAGGTTTTGGGAGAATCTATTGATAAAGAAAAATCTGTGGTTGTGGCGCGCGCATTGCCCGACATTACCTTGGGGTATGTGAATCAAACATTGGTGGGGTCGCACTCGGTCATGGGGGTGGACAAGAATTTCGGACCCTCTTCACGCTTTAGTGCAGGCCAAATTGGATTGGAGTTTCCCTTGTTCTTTGGCGGCGTAAAAAACAAAGTGAAATCTTTGGAAATACGCGCAGAACAAAATGCACTCGAAGGGACATATGCCTACAATGAGCTTGTGACGGCATTCAATCAGGAGTTGGCCAACTATTCGAATTACCTCGAATCAAAGGTGCTTTACGATGAAAATTTGCTGCCTCAGATAGTGATCATGCACGATCAATCTCACGACTTGCTGCAAACTGGAGAAGTATCCATGATTGAGTTTTTGCAAACACGGAAATCAATCACAGAAATAGAATTGAATTACACAGAACTGAATTGGCAAATCAATCGCTCGATTTTTCGCTTGAATTGGTTTACAGAAACATTAATGAGATAAAAAATGAAAAAAGGAATCATAATATGCATCCTACTCGTGGGAATACTCATGGGATGCGCGTCGGAAGTTAAACAAGAAGCAGCAGTGCCAAAAGAAATCAATACCATGGTCTCCTTGAATAAGGATCAGTTGAAAAATGCGGGTGTTCAAATTGGCAAAGCCAAACTCGAGTCGATAGGGATGACCATCTATGCAAATGGAACAATGGAGGTTCCGCCACAAAATAAAACCGTCATTTCGGTGCAGTTTGGTGGATTTGTAAAGTCCTTGGAAGTGTTGGATGGAATGACTGTGCGTAAAGGTCAACGATTACTCACCATTGAACACCCCGATTTGATTCAATTGCAACAAGATTACCTTGAGGTGCTTGGACAAATGGAGTACTTGAAATCGGAAATGGACCGTCAAAAAATACTATATGATAAGGATGCTGGCAGTGCAAAGGCCTACCAACAAGCAAAAGCAGAATACCAAATGGCCGCAGCGCGTAAAAGTGGACTTAGTTCCAAGTTGGACATGGCAGGAGTAAATATGGGGAGCTTAAACAATGGAACGATTCAGCGAGCAATCAATGTTGTTGCTCCTTTCGATGGTGTAGTGACCAAGGTGGCGGTGAATGTAGGAGCGTATGCTGATCCCGTTGAGCACTTGTTGGAAATCATCGATTTGAAACATTCTCATGCTGAGGTTATCGTTTTTGAAAAAGATGTGCGCTTCCTTTCCATCGGTCAAAAAGTATCCTTAAGAATAACGGGCAAGGAGGAATTGATTCAAGCGGAGGTATTTCTCATTGGGAAGGAAATTGGTCGTGATCGAACAGTGAAGGTGCATTGCCACTTAAATGAAGAAAACAAGGACATTGCCCCAGGATCTTATTTCAAAGCGACAATCTATGCCGGTGAAAATAAATTGCATTGTGTTCCGAGCGAAGCAATTGTTGAACTTAATGGTGAACCGGTAATTTTTCAGCATGTGAAAACTTCAGGAAACAAGACTTTTTTTAAGCCAATCCCTGTTCGAATTTTAATTTCGGAAAAAGAACTCACAGCTTTTGAATTCATTCAAAAATCCGTAACTTTCAATGAATCTTTTGTCCTCAGCGGAGCGTATGACATCATGTCGTCCATCCTAGTCAGTGGCGAAGAAGAGTAATAATGCTTAAAAACAAATCCAAATGAACAAAATTCTCCTAGTTGGTTTTACTGTAATCTCCTCAATTTTACTTTTTTCGAACTGTGAAAAAGAGGGGAAATGTGGCGTAGCCAATATTGGTCAAGCCGGTGGAAGCAAGAGTCACAATTTCGGAATGAATTGCATGAGTTGTCACAAGAGTGGTGGTGAAGGCAAAGGCTGCTTTAGTGCGGCTGGAAGTGTGTCGAATGCTACGCTCACAGCACATGTCACAGGGGGCACAGTGAAATTTTACACACAGGCAAATGGCGTAGGTCAGTTAATGTACACACTGCCAATTGATTCCAAAGGAAATTTCTACACGACTGAATCAATGAACCTTACAGGGCTTTATCCGGTGATTACAAGTACGGCTGGAGCTACAGCATCAATGTCTACCGGACTATCGACTGGACAGTGTAACTCTTGCCACGGTTCATCGACAAGTGCATTGTACGAGAATTAAATCGGCAATGGATTTAAGTCACATTCAAACCGAAATTGATGCTTGGTTTCTGTATTCGAAACTGGCAGAAAAGGAGGAAGACCCTATTGTAGCGGATATTTTTCGGCAAATGAGCGAGATCGAATTTTCACATGCTCAAGCATTTGCTGAGAAAATGAATGTGTCGATTGATCTCGTTTCCAAACCTTCGTGGCGCGCGAAAACAATTCTTAGAATCGGCAAACTCTTCGGGTATGAATACATCCTTGGAACCTTGCTCGATACTGAAAAAGGATTGGCCAATGCGGTCATGAAGCAGAAGAAAAGCATGCAAATGCCGGTCACTGGTACCGAAGATGCCCATGTTAAAATTTTGAGGAATATCTTGGACAACGACCAAAAAGTTTCCGCTTCGCAACTGTCGCGTTTCGAAAAACGTCACCGGTCTGTTGGAGGAAACGCCATTCGCGCAGCAGTGCTAGGAGGGAATGATGGACTTGTCTCTAATTTCAGTTTAGTCATGGGTGTTGCGGGTGCATCTGCAAATCAAGCGGGGGTAATGCTCGCGGGTTCAGCAGGTCTGCTTGCGGGTGCCTTGTCCATGGCCTTGGGCGAATGGATTTCCGTGAAAAGTTCTCAGGAATTGTATGAAAACCAAATGCAGTTGGAAATGGAGGAGTTGGAAACAAATCCAGAAGGTGAACGAAAGGAATTGAAACTCATTTACATGGCCAAAGGCATTCCTCAAGATCAAGCAGAGAAAATTGTAGACGATTTATTGAAGGACACAAAAGCAGCGCATGAGGTTCTTGTTAAGGAAGAACTTGGAATCAATGCGGAGGAATTGAAAGGATCAGCCATGGAGGCAGCACTTTCGTCCTTTTTTCTATTTGCTATCGGTGCTATTATCCCGCTTATCCCATTTATGTTTACTTCGGGCATGAAGGCCATTGTTCTAAGTACGGTATTTAGTGCATTCGGTCTCTTCCTTATCGGTGCAGCAATCACACTGTTTACAGGCAGAAATGTTTGGTTCTCTGGGTTTAGACAGGTGTTTTTTGGTCTTTGTGCTGCAGCTGTGACCTACGGCATTGGAATGCTCATCGGCGTTTCTATTGGAGGATAATTATCCCTCTAGAAAATAAAAAATCCATCGAGTACAGTTTCGTTTCCGCACCAATCACGCACACGCAGGCGGTAGGGCAGTGTTCCAATCATCGCTGCTGGTTTAATGAATTCAAGCACATCGTTTTTGGAATCGTAATAGACAGGCATCCACTTGCCATTGACTTCTAAATCGTAAAAACGAATGGCTGTTTCAGCGTCTTTAATTTTCCAAGTGATTAATTTTCGGGCCGTTGCTTGCCCCGAAACAAAATTCTGTGCACTGACAAGGGGTGCATTCAAATCAACTTTTAAATTGAAGGTGCCTGAATAGGTCGAAGATGCTTGAATGCCCTGGGCACTTGAATAGGTTTTTAGAAACCGCTTTTTACCATCAGCAAGGCTTACTTCGATGTAATATGTTGAATGGTCGGATTGCCAGGAGGGCAAGGGGAAAAACACGTCAATTGGCCGATTCAATAGTGGAAAACCAATTGTATTGACGTCCATTTTAAGTGCTGAAATGTCTAAAGGCGAAAGTAAACTCAAGCTCGGAATGGAAATCTTGCACTTGTTTTTTTTCAGAAGTATGCTTTCATCCGGGTATAAAAAAGTTGCGGGATACACGTTGTTTTGAGACATCTGTCCTTTTTCAATGCGAACAATAAGTGATATCTCCGTGGTGTTTTTCGCTGCATCCTTTAGCTGAATGTGCATGGGGTAATCTTTTCCTGGTGAGACCGAAAGAATGCATTTTTCGTTTGTTGGATAGATTGTCAAAGGGTCTGAATCGGAATGAAAACACTTGTGAAACCGCTTCCCGTTCTCAGTATATGCGGAGTGGTCGCAGTGTGCATTGACCATACGTGAAGCTTCAAATGAGATGCGGTCGAGTTGGAATGAAGCAATTTTTTCTTTCCCATGGCTAATTTTTACGGCGTGTACACCCAATGAAAAAGAGGATTTGTCGGTGTAATCTGTGCCTTCAATGGCGAATCCGATTCCTCCACCTGTGCTGCAAAAATCGGAAGGAACATGAATCGTGTCTAAGTCATTTGACCGAACAAGTATTTCTTTTCCAGGAATGGTAAATCCATCGTGAGTAAGGGCGTAAAGTTTTATTGATTGAATTTTGGGTGCCTGATGATCCGCGACATAAAACCCATGATTCAAGGGGTTTAATGCATCTTGGCTTTCGGTATCACGCAATTCAAAATGTAAATGAGGTCCGGAAGAATTTCCTGTATTTCCAGAAAAGGCAATCTGTTCACCCCGAAGAACAGGGATGTCGTCGGGAGCCAATCGAACATCAATTTCATTCGCTTGGTACCGAAGTTGTAGTGCAGTTACCAAGCTGTCAATGCGCGAATTGAATGCAGAGCAATGGGCGTATACACTCGTGATGCCATTGGGATGATTCACATAAAGCACTCTGCCGTACCCTTGAGGAGAAACAACAATGCGGGAAATATATCCACGTTCTACAGCCCTAATTTTTAATCCTTCACGTCCAGATGTGCGAAAGTCCAATCCCATGTGGAAGTGATTCGGACGTATTTCACCAAATCCAGCTGTAAGTTCTGATGGAACATCAAGGGGAGAACGAAAGCCAACCTGCTCTTCCGACTGCCCAAGCGTCGAAAAATGCCACAAGCAATATACACAATAAAGAAGTTTTGAAACGCGCATATGTCCAAAGTTACACTTAAGAAAAAAAATAGAGCACGGAAGATGAAAAATGTTGTAAGTGTGACTTGATGTATTAACTTTGTCTAAAGTCGATCCAAATGACAGAGCGCATTCAACATAGTATGAACGAAATTCGAGCGAAAGCGCTTGATATTCATAATGAGTTGGTGCAAGAACGGATTAAAAATCAAACACTTCAAACACAAATTCTAGAAATAGAAGAACAATTGAAGTCTGCGAAACACATGGAAAATGAGTACCTCGCAGCAATTGATCAATTGAAGTTGGATTTGGAAGTGACTAAAAATCAGATTGTCGAAGTTTCCGCGCCTCAAAATGGAAGAAATGAGGAGCAGATTGATGAATTGGTGAAAGAGATTGAATACTGCATTGGTCAGTTAAAGAAATAACGAATGGGAAAGTTGTCCTTGAAGGTAATGGTTGCCGGTCGTTCTTATCCACTTACAGTGAATGAGGGTGAGGAAGCACGCGTTACGAAAGCAGCAGAAGACATCAATAAGTCGATCAAAATGCTTCAAGACAGCTACGCGGTAAAAGACATGCAAGACTTACTTGCAATGACCGCTTTGCAATTGTCGACGCGCTCAGCAGCTGCAGCCCCAACAAAAGCAGAAACTGATTTTTCTGCCATTGAACAGCAACTTGGAGATTTATCCAAAGAGCTGGATTCGTTAAAGTAATCGCTCTTTTTTCCCTTTCTACTTTGTACATTCTTAAGATGTATAACGCTTTAATTTATTTAAAAATGGGAATGGTAATAGGTATTTTGATTGGGTTGGCAGGCGGTGGCGCAGGTATATTTGTGCTCCAAAATGTGATCCTCAAAAACAAACGTGAGGCCCTTATTCGCGAGGCGGAATCTGAAGGGGAAAACATGAAGAAAGAGAAAATTCTTCAAGCAAAGGAACAGTTTATGAAACTCAAGGAGGAGCATGAACAAAACATGAAAGAGCGCGAACGACGCACACAATCAGCCGAAGATCGCGCGAAAGCTCGCGAAAAGACACTCTCTCAGAAAATTGAAGAAGTTGGTCGCAAAGAAAGTGATCTTGAAAAAAATCAACAAGACTTAGAAGCAAAAACACAGGCGTTCGATTTGAAGCACCAAGAATTGGATAAAATTCAAGAAAAGCGTGTGGCTGAATTGTCTCGCATTAGTGGAATGTCGCCTGAAGACGCGAAAAATAGCTTAATGGAGGCGCTGAAGGATGAGGCCCGTACCGGAGCCATGACTTACATCAAAGACATTACGGAAGAAGCGAAGTTGAATGCAAACCGCGAGGCGAAGAAAATTGTCATCCAATCGATTCAACGCGTAGCTACTGAACAAGCGGTAGAAAATGCAGTTTCTGTATTTAATATTGATTCTGATGAGGTAAAAGGACGCATCATTGGTCGCGAAGGACGAAACATTCGTGCTTTGGAAGCTGCAACAGGAGTGGAAATTATTGTGGATGACACACCTGAAGCAATCATCCTTTCTTGTTTTGATCCAGTGCGCAGAGAAATCGCTCGTCTTGCATTGCACCAATTGGTTTCTGATGGACGTATTCACCCTGCACGAATTGAAGAGGTGGTGGCAAAAACGCGCAAGCAACTCGAGGAAGAAATTGCCGAAACAGGTCGACGCACGTGCATGGATCTTGGTATCCATGGATTGCATCCTGAATTGACACGCATGGTAGGACGCATGAAATACCGTTCTTCGTATGGTCAAAACCTGCTGCAACACTCGCGAGAAGTAGCCAATCTGTGTGCCATCATGGCAGCTGAACTTGGATTGAATGTGAAATTGGCGAAACGCGCAGGTTTACTTCATGATATTGGTAAAGTACCGGATGATGAACCAGAATTGCCGCATGCCATCTTGGGAATGAAGCTCGCCGAAAAATATGGCGAGAAACCAGATGTATGCAACGCGATTGGAGCTCACCACGACGAAATTGAAATGACAACATTGATTTCTCCTATCGTTCAGGTCTGTGATGCCGTCTCAGGTGCACGACCAGGTGCGCGTCGTGAAATCGTTGAGGCCTACATCAAACGAATCAAAGAATTGGAAACTTTAGCTTTATCGTATGATGGTGTTTCAAGTGCCTATGCGATTCAAGCAGGCCGTGAATTGCGCGTTCTTGTAGAAAGTGACAAGGTAACGGACATGAAAGCAGATGAACTGTCATTTGCGATATCTCAGCGCATCCAAACAGAAATGACCTATCCAGGTCAGGTGAAGGTGACGGTAATCCGTGAGAAACGTTCAGTGAATTACGCGAAATAGTACTTTTCTTCGACTGAAATGTTAAAGAATAAACATATACTTGTTACTGGTGGAGCAGGATTTATAGGGTCCAATCTTGTGCAGGAACTTCTTGCGCAGGGAGCTCACGTTCGTGTGATGGACAATTTCGCAACAGGGAGACGCGAAAACTTGACAGAATTTTTGTCAAATCCAAAATTTGAACTTTTCGAAGGCGATATTCAAGTCGTGGAGGATTGTCAAAAAGCAGTGAAGGGTATTGATGCCATTTCGCATCAAGCAGCTTTAGGTTCTGTGCCACGTTCTATTGCATTTCCTCACAACACACACTCAACCAACGCCACAGGATTCTTAAACATGTTGCACGCAGCAAAAGAAGAAGGAATTAAACGCTTTGTATATGCCAGCTCATCATCGGTCTATGGCGATTTAGCCATATCTCCAAAGGTTGAAGGTGTTGAAGGCAGCCCACTTTCTCCTTACGCCGTTACGAAAATGTTGAACGAGCAATACGCAGGGGTATATGCACGCTTGTTCAGTATGGAAACCGTTGGTTTGCGCTACTTCAATGTATTTGGCCCAAAACAAGATCCGAACGGTGTCTATGCCGCAGCCATTCCAAAATTCTTGGATAAACTGCTGAAAAACGAAGCCGTGACTATCAACGGTGATGGATCACAAACGCGTGACTTTACGTATGTGAAGAATGCGGTACGTGCAAACGTATTGGCCTTGACTACGGATCGTGAATTTAATGGATCAGCGGTGTACAATGTGGCCTGTGGAGAGTCATTTACTTTGCTCGAGGTGGTGGAGGCACTTCGTGAGGGATTGGTGCAACGTGGAATTCATTCGACTGCTGAAGTTGTGCATGGTCCAGAACGGCCAGGTGACATCATGCATTCCCTTGCAAAAATCGACCGCATCACTTCGGAAATTGGCTATTCACCCTTGTATACCTTTCCAGAAGGAATCGTCGAATACGTGTCTAATTACCCCGTGGACAATCACTGACATTGATCGTAAAGCGATAAGAAAATGTTTCTGTTCGCTTCTTTACTTCCCCGTTCTGAAATAATTTGTGCATTGCGTTGAGCAACATCTTTGGCGTCCAATTCTAGCGCGCGTTCCAAGGCTTCTTCAACATTTCGATTGCGCAAAATTATTCCATTTTCACCGTCTACAATCCATTCGCGATTGGCAGGAAGATCAGAAACAACAGGTATGGCACCATAGGCCATGGCTTCCAATAAGCTGATTGCTGTTCCATCACTATTTGGTATGGATATGTAAATGGCAGATTTTAGGTAGTGCGCTCTATTGACATCAGCCGTAACGAAACCTATGAAGGTGAATTGAGTTTCGCCAATCTCTTTATTCGCTTGTGCTTTCAAGGCCTCCGTATTGTTCCCATTGGCCCCAACAATCAGCTTCCATTCGGAATGCTGCGCTAAGAATTTCGCGCTACCAGAAATGATTTGATCGATGTTGTATAAATCCTGGTGCAAGCGGTTTGAATAGATGATTTTTTCCTTGTGATGCGTTGTTGTCATCGAAGAAATCTCAATGCCAAAGTTGGCAATCGTCACCTCTTTTTTTCCAATTAAACCATGAATGGCTTCTGCCATATAGTGTGCATCAGCCGTAATGAAATCCGCATCCCGCAGTGATTTGTTCACGATATAGCGGTAAAGAAAGCCTCGCTGAGGCAAAAGTAGCACATCACTCCCCCATGTGGTCAGCACCATGGGTATCCTTCTCCTGTTGGCCATACAAGCAAAGTATCCGTAAGCATTGGCTTGGTGCACATGGATGATGTCTGGTTTGAACTCACGGATCACCTTTTTAAGGTCTTGAATACTTTCGTACACTTTAAAAGGATTTCTCATTTCAAAAGAAATCTTAACGTGTGGACAATAGTCGATGGCTTCATTGGTGACAATCATCACCTCGGCGAAATAGTCACGTACCAAGTTGTAATAGTTGTGGACGTGAACACTCGCACTGCCAATCAGCAATAACTTTTTCTTTTGGCTATTCGACATGTGTTTGATGTGTTGATAGTTGAGAATAAACGGCTCCAATAACAGCAGCGAACAAAACCATTATGGTTCGGTCAACAAATGGATTGTTGGTCAAGGCTGCAACCAGCATCAATACAATACATAAGAGTGCAGGGTAGCTTTGTTCGATCTTTTTTGCATGAAAAAATGCTTTGAGGGGTAGGAAGTAAATGAGTAAATATCCCATCAGACCAAATATTCCGTAGCGCCAAGCCATGAGGATATACTCGTTTTCGGAGTATATTTTTTGTGCGTAGAAATAGGCTTTGTTTCCTCCATATCCGAAAAGGGGACGTTGGAGGATCATATCACCCAAGAAGGTCCATGACTCCCAACGGCCTCGGGCAGAACCAGTCTTGAGAATGTGTCCAGTGAACAGATTGTTACTGTACAAGGAATGCGTGAATAAGTCCGTGGCCAGTGCCCAAGAGACGAGATACATTGCGCCAATGCCAATTCCGAGTTGCAGCCACTTGCTCAAGGTGAAATGTGTCGAAAGAACATAAGCACTGGCCAAAAGGATGGCGGAGAGACAAAGAATTGCCGTACGCGACTGGCACAAAAAGACCATCAATACCGCGAGTAGAAACCACCAGATGGTTTGCTGAGTTTTCTTTACAGGAAGAAAGAAAATGCTAAAGAACAAGAAAATTAGTGCGTTGATATTTGGATTGCCAGCGAAACCAACCATGCGTTTCACTGCAGGTTCTTTGATTGAATTCAATCCAAAATACTCGATATGAATTCCACCGTTGTAGAAATCGGAAATGACTTGATTGAAGCCAAATACATTGAAGAAGTGAAGAGCATTTACACCTACCAAAAGAACAAACATGGGCTTGAGCCAAACGTTAAGTAATTCCCGAATGGGAACTTGCGCAAAAAAGGCAACAATTACCCCGTATTTTATCAGTTTATAAAGCTCAAATAAATCTTGAACCACGAAAATACGGCCATTTATCGCCATGGAAAGAAGCATGAGCAAAGCAAATACTCCGAGACCAATAAAGTAAGATTTGGTGAGTGTGGACGCGTAACTCCGAAGCACACTGATTGCAAGAAAAGGTACAAGGAAATCAATCAGTTGAACCGCTGGCCATGAAGACTTCAGATGCACGTCGGGCAGAAAGAGAACCGAGCAAACAATGAATCCACCGAATAAAATTTTCAGTCGATCATTCATTGCTCCATTCATCGTAGTGTTTTTTCAATTCCGGGTGTTGGACCAAGAGGGCATGATCACGTTCTCTTGTGTCACCAATCACAAGGGCAGGATTCCCAGCAATAATGGAGAAATCTGGAAAATCACCTTGAACATAACTGTATGCAGCGACAATACATCCTTTGCCAATGCTCGTGTTGGGCATAATCGTGGAGTGCGGCCCAACAAAGGTGTATTTACCAATGTGCACGCTTCCAGTGATGTACCCAATCATTTCTTTACCCGCATACGATTTTCCGTACAAACGAATGGATTGATGACTTGAATGCGAGGTAATGCTGATGAAGCTCGTAATCTGGCATCCTTCTTCGATGCGTATGCCGTTGCTCGCTTCAATGAAATTGTGGTGTCCGATATACACATTTTCAGCCAAGTCAAGTCCTCCAATATGATCGATGAATGTTGAATTGGATACACGAGTTCGTGCGATGGCTTGACCATTTCGCCCAACAAAAGGACTGATCATGCGTGGACTGTAGCGGCTAATCCAACGGTTTCGAAGGCGTATGAGTATGGAGCGTATCACGTTTATTCTACTGTTTCCGTGTGTTGAACATGCGATGAATCTGCTTCATGTGCCATGCTTAACACCCATTTGTACAACCAAATGTAAAAGATAATTTCCAATAACGACAGCAGCATGAATCCGTACTCCAGTTTGTGGAAGAAGAACCCACCAATAAAGATGCTACCTAGGATGATGGAATTTCCCACCAAAGCTACACCAAACAGTTCTTTTTGCTTGCCCACCACAACGGTCACTTGGACCACTGGGCTGATGACAAAATTCAAGAAAAGCCAAGGCGTAAGGATGCGTGCGAATTCACCAGAAATACGGTATTCGTCACCGAGGATTATTCCGAACAATTCGGGACCAAAGAAGACGATGGGAAGGAAGATAGGCAATGCCAAGAAGGAAAGTCTTCGCACTGTGGAATGCATTAAAGGCACCATTTTCTCTTTGTTGGCATACATTTCAGCAGCACGCTGAATAAATACCTGTCCAAAGGCACTGCCAATCATAGTTAATGGCAAGGTCAATACACGAATCGTCATGCTGTATAAGCCAAGAACAACCTCAGAAAACATGTAGGATACCACGAAGGTAACCCCTGAGTTTTTGATCTCATCTACAAGGGCATGAACGGCATTGATTTTTGGAAATTTATCGTGTTCCTTGGCGAGTCGCCGCATGGATGTACCATTGACCTCTTTTAAGAGTGAACGGTCTTTTGAGAGGAAGGTCCTAACAAATTGAATGGTGCCGAAGGCATAGCCCAAAATCGAACCAACAACCAAACTGTTCATACCCCAAGCACGAACACCATGAATCATTCCTCCTTTGGCGGAAAATAAGGCCTTGAAAAATCCCTTTGAATGTCCTGTTTCCCAATACCCTCCAGCATACATTCCGCCGAAAAGGTTTATTCCAGCGCGGGAAGTGGCTTGGGTGACAGAAGAAATTGAGGTGGCTTGGAATCGCTTTTTTCGGTTGCTCCAAAAGGTGAGGGTTCGGTATGCCGCACCAAAAAAAATGGTGAGCGGAAGAAAAATGAGGATGTCCGACAATTCGGGCGTATCGAAGAGGTCAGCTACCGGGAAGATCAACACCACGGCCGTCACCAAAAGGGTTAACCCTGTAAGGATCAAAAAGCTTAAAGCGAGAATATTCACCGCATCTTTGTCTTCTTTCGGCAGTAAAATGGCAGTTTCATATCTACCTGCAGCAATGACCATAAAGAAGGTGGCAATTGAGCTGTAAAGTGCGAAAACACCGAACTCTTCCACGGAAAACAAGCGACTGAGGATGGGTGTAATCAACAAGGGAATCAACTGCGCAATCATGGTGCCCGTGAGCATCGTGATCACATTTTTTGAAAATTCAGATGTTGGAAGGTATTTTTTCATAGCATACTGCCCACCTGGACGCACCATTGCAAAGGTAATGCTTCGTTTGGTACAATACCCCATTCAAAGCGATTTGCTGCAATGAACGCAATTTTGCCCGATTTAGTTTAACTTCGCTTGGGATTTATGACAATCCACCATGACAGCAAAAAATGTGAAAATAGCTCATTTAAGTAGCGTGCATCCGCCGGGTGACATTCGTATTTTTCATAAAGAGTGTGTTTCCTTGGCGAAGCATTGGAACGTTTATCTCGTAGTGCCAAATTGCGATAATGAAATTTCCAAAGGCGTTGAATATGTGAATGTTCAGAAAAAAGGGAAGGGGCGATTGATGCGGATGATCAGCACCACAAAAGCCGTGTATCACAAGGCCCTCGAACTCGATGCAGATATCTACCACATTCACGATCCAGAACTCTTGCCTTACGCCCTGAAATTGGTGCGCAAAGGAAAGAAGGTTATTTATGACGTTCACGAGGATGTGCCGAAACAAATCATGGATAAACATTGGATTCCAAAACTGTTCCGCGGAGTGGTTTCCTCACTGTTCAAGCGCTACGAACACTACGTTTCAGCACGCCTTACTGGAATAATTTCAGTGACCCCCATCATTTGTGAGCGCTTTCGTTCAGTCAATGGACATGTCGAACTTGTGGCGAATTACCCACTTTTGGAAGAGGGGTTAAATTTAAATCATCAAGAGGGGATTAAAGTGCCACGACAAATCTGTTACATTGGAGGTTTATTTCCAACACGTGGAATCAAGGAACTTGTGCAAGCATTGGAACAGGTTGATGCTACATTGGTTTTGGCAGGAACTTTTTCTCCAGAATCCTTTGAAGCGGAGGTCAAGCAACTCCCAGGTTGGAAAAAGGTCAATTTTCTTGGACATGTTGGGCGGCAAGAAATCATGAACGCATTGACTTCATCACAATTGGGCGTGGTAACTCTTCATCCAACCCGCAGCTACGTGGAGGCACTTCCCATTAAACTATTCGAATACATGTCCGCAGGAATTCCTGTGCTTGCGTCTGATTTTCCCATGTGGCGAGACATCATCGATTCGGCCAAGTGCGGCGTGTATGCAGACCCTTTAAATCCGACTGACCTTGCAAAACAGATCGATTATTTGCTATCGAACCCTGAACTTTCCCTGGAAATGGGTGAGAATGGCTTAAAAGCATTTCATGAAACCTACAATTGGTCGGTGGAAGAAACCAAGTTGATTGCGTTTTACCAACAAATGTGTGCAGCGCTATGAATGGTTTGACTTACGCCAATGTTTACCGAATTTACTTGGGAGTTTTTTCCTTCTTGTTTTTTTGTCTTCCCCAGCTGACCTCCATCGGTGTGATTCTTTTTATCCCCTTGGTGCTGACCGGGATCTACCGAAAGGAGTTGCGCTTCAATTTTCAATGGCCTTTGATCCTTTTGATTGGCTTGTATGCGTTGTATTTAGCCGGAATTTTATTTACCGAAAACATGTATTTGGCATCGCGCTATGCCGAGAATAAATTGTCTTTTATCCTTTTCCCCTTGTTGTTTTTGTTTCGACCTGTTTTTTCTTTGCGCCCTGCCTCGCTGCTTATTGGCAGTGCACTAGGGATTGTGGTGGCTTCAATTATTGGAATTGTCCATGCGTTTGGCTATTACGCAGCAGGAGGGGATTTGCGCACAAGCTTTACCACAGTGTATATCTCATCCCTGCATCATCCAACCTATTTT
>CALPWQ020000022.1 GCA_943327315.2 Chitinophaga pinensis | reverse complement strand
GATTTGACCAATAATAGCGTAAGGTGCAGTCAGAAGTAGTGTGAGTAGGATTTTCATTTGGAATGATTTAATCAGCTTAGGTGCTTTAATTTTTCATGACCAAATTAAATAAAAAAAGTAACCCGAAGGTTACTTTAATGTTAATGCATCGCTTCCTCTTCTTCAGGATCTGGAGGGAAGAGTTTAGGTAAACCCTCTTTCCCTTGAAGTCTATCCAAAAGGTCTTCAAGCTGTGAAATCGAAATGTTTTTCGCGATAATTTTCTTGTCTTTATCCAACACAAACACGCGTGGTGTCGTTTCTAAATCGTATGTCGTTTGGTAATTAAGCGATTCGAGTGTTGTGTATTTTAGCAAGGGAGCTGCATTTTCCATGGCTTTTCGGTACAATTGATCCGTTACAGCAACATTGATGAAGGTCAATTTATTGTCACGAATGAATTTTTTCCATTTTTCAAAATCTTCTCCAACGGCTTTTCCAACTGCAAAAACTTCAATGTTTCTGCCTTTCAGCTTTTGTTCATACAATTCGCCCAGTCGCGGTGTGATTTTCTTGCAATGGCCACATTCGGGATCCCAGAAATACAAAATGGTGTATTCGGCTTTCAGACTGTAAAAATCTTTCCATTTGACATCTGTTGTGTCGAGCAGAGTTAAGTTTGGCGGTTTCACACCCATGACCAATGTTTTGCGAACTGGAATTTTCTCACATAAATCTTCTAGTTTCTTTTCTTCCATCCAAAATGCAGGAGATTTACCTTGAGCATTTTTACTGCAGTAGTAGCGGTCAGCCATCATAATGTACACTTTGTCCATCCCCATGATGTTGCTCTTGCCATAGGTGGAGGTAATCCAAGATACACAAAATTCGAAAGCGGTAGAAGTCGGATTCAAACGGTCACATAACTGATACCCATAGTACAATACGGTATCCCAATGTTGAATCATCATGTTTTTACCGAAGAAATACTCCAACTTGTTTCCGAAAACAGGGGTATTCACCAAGCGGTCATCGGTCAGGTCCACATTATCCCAGTAATGGCTGCGGTAATATTTAAATTTAAACGAAGAATCGATGATTTGTCCCTTTTCATTTACAGGAGCCTCTGGGATTGTAATGTCCATCGACATGCGGATGATTTTCGATACCAGAAGTTTAGGATTGTTCGCCATTAAAGCTTCCTGATAGGCAATGACTTCTTTGTTGATTTCATCGATTTTATCGCCCAATACTTTGTATTCAGAGTCGCTTGCTTTCAATTGAGCGCGTCGTTCAGACAAACGATTGATTTCGGTTTTCTTTGGTTGAATGAATTGGATGAAATCATTGAAAACCATGTTTTCTTTTGATTTCTTTACCACCATGTTTTGAATGAAATCAGGATCTTTTGTTTCGATGTAGACCTCTTCATTGTTGTAAATGAATTCAAACATCTTTTGTCCTGGTAGAAAGACACCTAGAATTCCTGCCTTTTGCTTGCTGCCATCAAACTCAACAATGCCGCCTTTTATTTCCGCTGTATCAGCATAAAACAACTTTTGACCGTAATAGCGAACAAGGTGAACAGTGGTATCCTTTTGACCAACAACTTTGAATCTTAGTTTCTGTCCGAAGGACATTCCAGCCAAAAGAATGAAGGAGATAAATACTGACGCTTTCATGTAAAATTTTATTAATTGATGAAAATTATTCTTTAGACGCGACAAAGTTAAAAAAGTAGGTTGATTTAACAGTTCTTTAACCTTTTAAAAGTGGCGATGAATGCCTTTTGAAGCGGTTTGAAAGCTCGCAAGTGTGAAGAAGAGATAAACCATGGCTAGCACAATAAAAGTTGCCATTGAAATGGTTGTATTGAGGTAGATGCCTCCTGTAGTGAACATTTCATCTAAGAAGTACTTGAGAATGAAGAAGGAGGCAAGTCCCAAAGCTGCAATTACACCGAATATTTTTATAAAATACAAGAAGAACGTGTGAATGAGAATTTTGGGAGCATACCCAATGCGCAACAAGGTGCGAACTTCATATTCATTTTTGGACATGAGCAACTGCATGTATTGAATGAGTACTAAACCTGAGAGAAAAACGGCAATCACTGAAATCCCCATCACCACAAGCAATAAGGTGCCAATCACACTTTTTAATCGGCCCGCAACCATTTGTGCGTTTTTAGATTCTAAGCCTTTTTCTTTAAGAAGGGCTTCCACCTTCCCGAATTCATTTTCTTTGCCAGAGATCATCAGTTGGGTGATTTTCTTTTCTACCCCAAGACTAAACTGCTCGTTTCCATAGGTCATGAATGATTCAGGCACTAAGATGGAAGAAACTTCATTGGTGAATCCAATAATCCGTGCATCTACCCACACCTTTTTTGTTTGATTGGAAACGGTGAACTTGAATCGGATGTCCATGGCTAAATCATCAGAGATCTGTGGAATGTTACTGGCACTCATGAACGTATTCAGCATCACCAAGAAATCTCTAGGCATAATGATGGGAACATAAGAGTCACCTTCTTTCCAATGCCATTTATTGCTGTGAACATCTAGGAATGAAGGGTCTACTGTTTGGATAAAAACATCTGATCGAAAGCGGGGTACTAAAGGATCGGCAGTTTCAAAGGATACATCAAAGTTGTTGCTGATTACGGGTTTTACTTTTTCGATGAAGGGCAACTTTTCCATTTTCTCGATTTCTCGTTCACTGAAATCTGTTTTTGTGAGCGCAAGTGAACTCGAGTTGCTTACCTTCTTTTGAACGATGATGGTGTTTGGGCCGAGAATTTCGCTGCCTTTGCCAAATTCATTCAAGCGAATGAGGTAATGTACTGAAGCGATGAGGAAGGTAATTCCCATGAAGGCACCGAGCATGGCAATGATGAGTTGCTTGCGGTCCTGATTTCTGAAGAGGAGTTTCTGAATCATGGCTTAAAGCATTAGTGTTTGATCGTATTGAATGCCATGATTGTCTCCCAATGAGGTCAGCACGAATCCACTTTGAAGTGTTGCACAGCGCTCAATAATCAATTTCAAACAGCGTTGTGTATTTTCTTCATCCAAGTGAGAAAAGGGTTCATCCATCAGTAGCCATTCAAAAGGCTGGCACATTGCTCGAACTATTGCAACGCGCTGTTGTTGTCCCATGGAAAGAAGGCCACACTGTTGCTCCCATTTGTCTGCGATACCCAAGAAATCAAGAAATCCAAAAATTTCATCTTTAGTGAAGGCCTGTGTCAAATTGTTTTTCAGCAAAAGGTTTTCTTTTACTGTAATGCTTGGGAAAAGTTGTAGATCCTGAAAAACGGCAGAAATTTTTCGTTGACGAATGTTTGTCCAATCGCTTGTGCTGAGCTGTGAAATGTCTGCTGAGTCAAAAGTTACTGACCCAGTGTAGTCTTTCCGAATTCCAAGAACCGTATGTATAAATGTCGATTTCCCTTTACCGCTCGATGCATTCAGCATGATTTTATTTCCATGCAACAGTTCAATATGCTTGCCCCAAATGCTGTGCTCACCATGCTGCATGGAGGCGAGGGGGAAGGGCATAACCTGATTGAGTGTAATTTTCATTCGTTCAAATTTGGTGGCTATTTTCAAGAATCATTCCAAATAAAAAGTGATGATCATTCGACAAGGGAAAGTTGGCTGTAAATTTCATCTACCATATCGTTGAGATTACTTGAAAAATTAATTCGAGTGGCATCGGTATACCTGCGACACCATGTGATTTGTCGCTTTGCATAATTGCGGGTGTTCTGCTTTATTTTTTCAGTCGCTTCTTTAAAGTCCATTTTCCCATCGAAGCAATCAAATAATTCTGTATATCCTACCGTATTTAGCGCGTTGCATTCGCGATAGGGAAACAATGTTCTTGCTTCTTCAACAAGTCCGTTTTCAATCATGCCATCTACACGATGATCAATGCGCTCATAGAGCATTTCTCTTTTATGTTCGATGATGATGTAATGAACATCAAATTCACGTATGTTTTTCTCTGCTTTTCTAAGAGAAGAAAAGGGTTGTCCGGTGATTTCTATGGCTTCCAATGCGCGGATAATGCGAACAGGATTTTTACGGTCAACTTGATTATAATACTCGGGATCTGCAGCTTTCAATTTCTCTTGAATAAATGGAAGACCATTGACTTTCCATTGCTCCGTTATCTTATCGCGAATTTCAGTCGAATACGGAATATTGTCCAAACCAGTGCACAATGCATCGATGTACATTCCTGATCCACCAGTAAGTATAATGGTGTCGTACTTCTGGAATTGTTGTTCTAAAACCTTCATGGCTTGCTCGGCGTAGTTTGCTGCTGTGAGTGCTTCGTGGATGGAATGAGAATCAACGAAAAAGTGAGGAATGCCATTCTGTTCAAAAGCACTTGGCTTGGCAGTTCCGATAGTCATTTCTTTGTAGAATTGGCGAGAATCAGCGGAAAGAATAACCGTGTTTAATCGTTTTGCCAAGGCGATGCTTATAGCGGTTTTTCCACCAGCCGTAGGTCCACCAATAACCAATAATCGTTTCATGTTGGTCAATTAAAAATGGTCTTCCATTCTAGGTATTGCGCATAGATTCTGCGCACATAGTGGTAGGTACGCGCCCCACGCAATGCACCATTTTTCACCACTGGGTCGCGGTAATATTCTGCTTTCGAAAGGTTCAACATCATCACTTCAACATTGTCATCCCAACGCAAAGGATTCATGCCGTGCTTTTCAGCCAATCGTTGCGCGTCTTCAATGTGGGAACGTCCAGCATTGTAAGTGGCGAGCGTGAACTTTTCGCGTTGATCTCGATCTGGAATCATTTCCCATGACAGGTAATCTTTGCCAAGTTTCTTCGCTCCACCATTGATTTGCACATCTACAGATGAATTTGGGTAAACCCCATACTTTGGACCTGTTCCAGGCATAAATTGCATGATGGAATATGCGCCACCAAAGCCTCGTGCGTTCGGATTGAAACGTGTTTCGTGGTAGGACACCGAAGCCAGCAATAACCAATCGAAGTCGTATTTTTTTGCTGCTTTTCTAAAAATTTTATCGTAGTTCGACAACTGACCTTTTAAACTGGACAATCCATATTGGGCTTGAATAGTGAGGTCTTCTTTGATGAAGTACTTGGAATAGATGTGTTTAAATGCTTTTTTCTTTTTGAATTTAGCAAGCCATTGATCGAATGAGGCCTTTAGAAGTGGACTCGATTTTCGGATTCCAAACCCAATTTTTTGATCCACAGACAAAAATGTTCTGATGTCGATGTTCTCTAGGAAACGTTGGTTGATGAGTGCCACATTTTTTTCAGCTACGGTATAGTCGATTTCACCTTCAGAAACCAATTCAATCATTTCCTCCGTACTTTTTTTACCGTCTTGAGCTTGAATGTAGATGGTATCACAGATTTCATCTTGGAGATTGATTAGACGCAGATAATACGATGAATTTCTCCAAACAGAAATTTTCTTATGCCCAAGCTTCAACAAATCCCGAATCATTTTTTTATTGGCCTTGTCCGGATGCATTTTTTCCCATCCATCGGGTTTTCGTTGTATGAGAACCAAGGGCGAATGCATGTATGGCTTAGTGAAATTGATGTATTTCATTCGATTTGGATTCATGGCATAATTGCACGCAATCAAGTCGCCCTCTCCTGAATTTAATAAGCCAATGATGTTGTCTAGATTTCGAACAATTTTCACTTCAATATCGAGGCCCAAGTGGTGGGCATATTCTTTCAATAGCTCATATTCGAAGCCCATCTTTCTGCCTCGGTAAATGAAAAATGAAATGGAACTGTTTTCCGCAAGGATGGTCAACTTGCCTTTTTCAGTAATTTCAGGGAGATCAATGTCGCGAATAGCTGTTTGCTCGCCTTTTAATTGTTTAGATTTCGGACGAGCACAAGAACTGACAACCAATAGAACGAATAAGGGAAAAATCAACCCAAATAGGCGACTAAGGTGTTTGCATTGAATAGAAAATCCTTCGTTCATGGTACGAAAAGTACGATTATTTCAAAAATTCCACAAATAAGTTAACAGTCAATGTGATTTATCAGTCTGTGATTTTGAAATATTCTTGTGCGTCGTACATGAATTTTTTGAAACATGTCTCAATTTCTTCTTCGTGATTTTTGAAGACGATGTGCCCTATATTTAATGAATTTGGAAAGCTGATTTTTGATGAAACACCTTCGCAAGATTTTCTTAATCCGTATTCGCTTGGGTAGTGATTCAACCAATTGTGTGTGCGCATAGCATCTATAAACTTCAGAAAATCTATGGAGTAATGTGCTTCACTTGAAATTTTGCAGGTGTAAAAATGCTCTAGGAATTCTGTCAATGGCAATTCGTGGTAATTTGTCCAGTTTTTTGCCAATAAATGGTCGAAAAATAAATCAACTGCAACGCCGCTAATTTTAGGTAACTCACTGTAAAGTGTTCGTTTTAACTTCAATACTTCAGGGTGTGTGTCTATGTAGTTATCGATAGCACGATGAAGTCGAATCCCCTTTTGTACACTTTCCGTATATGCATCAAGATGTCTTCCTTTCACAAAATCACCATAAAGGTTGGCAAGCATCAGCTCGGTATTGTTGTTTGAGAAATATAGATGACCGAGGTAGTTCACTTTTGGAGTTATGATTTATAAATTACTAATTACTAATTACTAATTACGAGTTACAAATTACGAAGAACGATCCAGTCTTGTTATCCTAAAATCTTGATGTCTTAAAATCTAAAAGTCCTTTGTCTTCGAAGCTCAAAGAGCGAAGAAGTGTCCATTGTCCTTCAGCGTAGCGGTCACTTGTCTTTTAATTACGAATTACGAAGAACGATCCAGTCTTGTTATCCTGAAATCTTGATGTCTTAAAATCTAAAAGTCCTTTGTCCTTCGAAGCTCAAGGAGCGAAGTAAAATCGTTCCACTCATCGTTCAAAACAAAAAAAAATCCTGCTCTAAAGCAGGATTTGTAGATTCTTAGTATTCATCTTCATTGAAGAGAAAATCTTCCTGAGAGGGATAGTCAGGCCAAATCTCTTCAATACTTTCGTAAATATCTCCTTCATCTTCAAGGTCCTGTAGGTTTTCAACTACCTCAAGTGGCGCCCCAGCGCGGATCGCGAAGTCAATTAATTCGTCTTTCGATGCCGGCCAAGGTGCATCTTCTAAGTAGGATGCCAATTCAAGTGTCCAGTACATTGTCCTTTGTGTTAATTAGTTATTTTCCGCAAAAATAGATTTTATTTCAATTCTTCCAAATTTAGAAGGCAAATGTTTAAAACTATTTTTCAGATTTTTCACTTTTGCCTACATGCGAGGCTTCCAAGGTTGTTCTTCAACGTTCAGATCTTGGCTTATTTTTCGGGATAAAACAAAGAGGTAATCACTCAAGCGATTTACATATTTCATCACAATTTCTGCGACAAACTCATGCGCATGCAAGTCCACAATAATTCGTTCTGCGCGACGACACACGCAACGTGCGACATGACAAAAGGAGACCGATTGATCGCCGCCAGGTAAAACGAAAAAGCGCATTTCAGGCAACAGGCTGTCCATGTCATCCATCCATTTTTCGAGCTGCTCAATGTCACTTTCCAAGAGATCCGGGATTTTCATGTTCGATTTTTCTGGATCAGAGGCCAAACTCGACCCTATCGTAAAAAGGCGATCTTGAATCTCTATGAGTTGAGGTTTGACTTCTGCATCAATAGCTTGGTCACGCATGACACCAATCCATGAATTCAATTCATCAATTGTACCGTAGGCCTCAATGCGCAGAGAACTTTTTGGAACGCGTGTTCCACCAATTAATCCAGTGTTTCCGGAATCTCCCTTTTTTGTGTAAATTTTCATACCTTGTTTTTTAATTTTTCAAGTTGCTTTTGTAATTCGGCAATTCGTTGTTTTTTACTGATCAATCGAATATTTTGTGCAGTCTCTGTGTAATAACGGTGCACATTGACAAGATAATGCAATTGGAATTCTATCCATTCGATGTCACTCATGTGTTTGTTGTTGTTTTCAAGTTCGAGTCTCAACTTATTGGAAATGCTGCTGTAATCGGCTCTTCCTAAATAATCGTGGTCCGCATCGCACATGATCTGCTCCAACAATGTGCGTGGTTCTTGGTGGGACTCTGTGGCTCTAATCATGTCTGAAATGATCCTAATTTGTTGCTCAGAGTAACCAAAACGCGGCAAGTAGCTTTGCGCCATCTGAATAGCAAACGACTCATTGTGGTCGTATTGAAGCATAAATCCTGTGTCGTGATATAAGGCTGCTGTGCGCAACAGGAGGATGTTATCTTCATCAATACCCTCTAAACGCGCATAACGCTCGGCTGCCTTTTCAACATTTAAGGTATGCGAGATGTCGTGGTATATGACATCCTCAGGCAGGAGTGCTTTAAGTCTATTCACCACATCCTTGCTCATGTGCTCAAAGTCAATGGGAGAGAGCCCACAGTGCATGCGCAGAGCGGTAGAAGCAATTTTACCTTCCCCATACAGGCAGTGCTCATTTTTCAGTTCCTTCAAATAGAACATTTCTATACTTCCTCCACGCTTGTGGATAGGAACATCACCGCGTGTTTCCAATTCAAAGTAGTTTTGAATCTCATTGGCAATGCTCGAAGTAACTGTAATGCAGCCGGAATTTGAGCCTTGTTCGGCACGCGCAGCAATATTCACTGTATCACCCCACACATCAAAACTTATTTTGTTTGTTCCAATGATTCCAGCAACGAGCGGCCCCATGTGCAAACCAATCCGAATCTCCCAAAAATCGCGTTTCAAAGCCTTGGCAATGTCGCGTTCATTTTTCATTAAATCTCTGATCTCTAATGCGGCAAGGCAAGCACGAACCGCAGGTTCACGAACATCTTCGGTGACTCCCCCAATTGCCATATATGCATCGCCAATGGTCTTGATTTTCTCCAATTTATACCGATGCATGATTTCATCGAACTGTATGAAATAGTGTTCAAGACTTTTGAGCAAACGAATGGGCTTCATTTTTTTCGCTTTAATCGAAAAATCAATGAAGTCAGTGAACAAGACCACACCATTTTCAATGCGCTTAGGGGAGAATTTGTTGTGCGTATTTAAGTCATGCAATACATTCGATGGAAAGATGTTGCTTAGCAATTGATTGATCCTTAAATCTTTGTAATAAAGGCTCTTGAATACATCAACTTTTGCTTTGACCAAAGTAGGATTGAATGGATAACAAATAAAATCAATGACACCGTGGTTGTGCCCTTTGATTAGTCTAGCTCCAGCATCTGAATCTTCGCTTAATGCTATTTTGTAAAGGTTTTTTGAATGACCTAGTGAATTTATTTCAGCCAATTGGGTTTCATGTGTTTTGCCAACATCGTCAATGTTGATCAATAGAATCCCGATTTCTTTTTTCTGAAGCACTGCCGCACCTTCATTTGCGGAGTGTGCAAAGAGAATATTGTTTCCACCACCAGAAAGGATTTCTTTCAATCCGAGCCGATGCTGATCATTGCTGTCAATTATGAGGATATTTATGAAGCGTTCCATGCACTACGAAATCACCATAAATGTAGCCAAATATGACCAATGAGAAGTTTTGCAAAGGAAGAATCACTATAAATTCTCTAAAACATGTTCTATGGACTGGCTACACCCTGTGAATTCAAGGAGGCGCTGAATGACTCTGTCCACAACGGCATCAGGGCATGAAGCACCAGAAGTTATAATTATGGTTGGGATTTTCTCTGGAGTGTTGAGAAAATCAGAATGGATAGCGATCGATTTAGAATGGATGTTGAACGTTTGAATGGTATCTGCATTTAAGAGTTCATTTTCGGATTCAATAAAATAGGTGGTAAACTTTTGCTCTAACAATTCAACGAGGTGTGTTGTGTTTGAGCTGTTGTGTCCGCCAATGACAATTGCCAAATCCGCCTCAATTTCCATAAGCCCATAGGTTGCCATCTGATTGTCATTTGTGGCATAGCACAAGGTGTCACGCGTGTCGGCAATGTGCCCAATGAGTTGATTCGCACCATACTTTTGAATCATGACATCCCGCAAATGGTCGGTGATTTCTTGCGTTTCGGTAGCCAGCATGGTGGTTTGATTCACCACGCCAATTTTCACTAAATCTGATTGGAATGAAAATCCGGAGGTACATTTTCCTTTGAAAAATTCATTAAACTCTTGCTCTGAACGTTGACCAAGAATCGCTTCTCCAAGGAATTTTGCTTCTTCCATATTTTTGACAATCAACGCGGGAGAGTTTTGTGCGCTGTGTGAAAAGGTCGCTCTCGTTTCCTCGTGGTCGTATTTGCCGTGAATAATAATCGTGTGAGCCTCTTTCCCCAATTTCTCGGAACGATTCCAAACCTTTTCTACAAAAGGACAAGTGGTATTGTAGCGTGTAATATTTACACCGAGATCAATCAATGTATTCTCAATATCTACGGTTGTTCCAAAAGCTGGAATCAGCACAATATCATCAGAAGTTAAGTCAGTCCAAGGGATAAGCTGCGTGCCATCCGTGTCCTGTAAAAAGCGAATTCCATTGTCCAATAAATCTGCATTTACAGCGGGATTGTGAATCATTTCTGAAATTAAAAAGATGCGCTTTCCAGGATTTTCAGTGATTGCTTTGTAGGATATTTCAATGGCATTTTCTACACCATAGCAAAATCCAAAGTGTCGAGCGATATAAAACCGTATTGTTCCGAAATCAAGCAAAGTTGGGGAGAAATCTTTCTTTCGCGGGTCGTTTTCTTTCCGCCCTGCCTTTACCTTGCTGATGATGGGCGACTTGTAAAATGCTGGAATGTCGAATTGTTTCATTGCTAGTTTAACACTTAATTGTTCGGTTTGTTCGGGACAATTCGCTCTAAAACAAGTATGTCATTCTTATTCGAACGGATCTTAAATTGGTTTGATTCGATCAACTGATTTACAATTTCAGTTTGTTGCTCTGGTGTCACAGGGTAGGTGCTTCGGGTAGATTTTACCAATACGATGATTTGAGCATCATCAATGACAGGGAAATGATAGAGTCTATCGCGATTTGCCAAGTGGGGTCCGAAACAAGGTGAAGTAGAGACCGGAATGTTTTCTGGAATGGATTGGATGACTTTATTCGCATAGTCGATGTTCAATCCCCCGGCATCGTAATGTGCCTTTTTCATGAAATCGTGGGTGGTGGCTTCGTACCAAAAAGATGTGCGCTCTTTTAGGGTAATAAAATTAACCAGTACAGCTAGAAATGCAGCCGATGACCATAGAATAAATCGTTGCTTGTCCGTTCTTAATTTAACCGCTAAATCAATCATTGCCAAGGCGATAATGGGCGTGAATTCTATGGAATATTGGCCATTGATTCCCCACATGCCCATGTTGTCTGAAAATAACTTTTGGGCATAAATAGGCACCAACATCAATAGGTAAGCAGGCCTCAAGATAAGCGCAAATCCGCCAGAAAAAAATACTACCCAATGCAGTTCCTTCTTGATCCCGAATGAAAGAGGATCCGTCAATTGACTCCAAAACAGAAGTTTGAATGTGTCGATAGGATGGAGGATAACATTCTTTGCAATTTCTGGGATACTGTTTCCAAGCTTTCCGAAACGCGCAATTTGGTTCAAGGCCTCACCCTGGCTTAGTCCAGGCATTATTTTCGAAACAACAACGTAGAAGTAAACGAGAGATATGAGCATGAGTGGAAACTCAAATCGAAGTGCCAATTTTAAGTTTTCTTTCCAGTCTTTCAATCCTCTTGAAAAGGCCATTCCAGCTAAAATGAAGAACATCCATAAAGCCATGTTCTCCTTTGCCAGCAATACCAATACAAACATCAAGATGGCAGCCCAACGGCGCTTGGTCATGTGGAAGAAGAAAAACCAAGGAATGAGCATCGCCGCAACTACATTGTTGTGAAAATCAAAGGCCAATGCTGAGATAATCGCCCATTGAGCCATGAAAAATAACAAGACCAACCAAGGTGATTTCATGGTCGGCATTTTTAATCGGGCAATTTTATAGCAGCCCATTGCACCCAAGATCACCGATACAATTTGAATGACCAACAAGGTCCATGAACCAAAGAGGAAATAAAAAGGAGTGTAAAGCAGCGTAAGCGGTGAGAAGTGATCGGCAAAGTAAATAGGACTCTTTCCGGTTAAATCCAAGGTAAAGTAATTCATCTTCCCATGAGAAAATGAATACAAGGCCTGGTTGAACATCCCTAAATCCAACGAACTTGTGCGGAAGTTGATGTGATTCACAAAGGATATCAAGCAATAGATGAGCAAAAAGATGAGCGTTACTGTGATTTCAGCCCGCTTTGTTTTCATCGCTTGTAGAAGATTTTGTCTCATCTGAACAAAGATAGAATTTCTGTGGTGAAATTTTCAACTTCGAGTGATGGCTTGTTTTGAAGTGGATTGAATGCATCCTTCGATCTTGTAAACCCAATTTATTATTCATAATCATTCTAAATACCATTTTTTAGGTATTGTCAAGTTCATTTGTGATGGGTTCCTTTGCATCATGAAAAAAATCATAATCTTTTGTTTGTTTATAAGTTCAGTTCAAGTTTTTAGTGCACAAGTTGTTTCAGCAGTACCTGACTCCATCTATCAAGACTCATTGAAAACAATTGTTCAATCTGAAATGAGTGTTTTTTACAAGAAAAATAATTTTTTCCTACCGAAGACATTTGGCACGTTGATTTATGCAGGGAAAAAAACCGAGATTATTCAGTTGGATCAAACAACAGCTGACTTGTCTACGAACAATGCCAGACAGATTTTCTCTAAGGTTCCAGGATTGTCAATTTGGGAAAATGATGGTTCAGGGATTCAAACGAGCATTGCAGCACGCGGACTTAGCCCAAATCGATCTTGGGAATTCAACATGCGTCAAAATGGCTGCGATATAAGTTCGGAGGCTTTTGGTTATCCAGAAACGTATTACACGCCACCAACGGAAGCCCTGGAACGGATTGAAATTATTCGTGGAGCTGGCTCGCTTCAGTTTGGTCCGCAACTAGGAGGTGCAGTCAATTATGTGACAAAAAAATCTCTTGGGAACAAACCGTTTTCGCTAGAAACGAGTCAAACCATCGGAAGTTATGGAATGTTCAACTCCTACAACGCGATTGGAGGTGTGTATAAGAAGTGGGCATATTACGGTTTCTTTCATTACAGAACCGGGGATGGATGGAGAGAAAATAGTTTTTACAAAACGCGAACAGCTTATTTTACCGCAAGCTATAGTTTTTCCCAGCAGTGGAACCTTCGTTTAGACTACACAAATATGAACAATCTAAATCAACAGGCGGGAGGATTATCGGATGCGCAATTGACCATTGAACCAAGATTTTCATCTCGTGCAAGAAACTGGATGAGTACACCGTGGAACCTAGCGAGTGCAACTTTAAACTATCAATCGAATAGACACTTGTCGGCATCACTCAAATTCTTCGGTACGATCGGTGAACGAAACAGTGTCGGATTTGTGAAGCCGATTACGATTGAAGATACGTTGAATGGAACCTTGGGTACTTACAATCCAAGGCAAGTGGATCGTGATTCTTACATGAATTTTGGAGCAGAATTGCGCTTGTTGTATGCCTATAAATTGTTCCATCAAAAGCAATCCCTTTCTCTTGGTGGCCGTATCTATCAAGGGAGTACACACAGAAGACAGCAAGGCATTGGTACCACAGGAAGTGATTATAGTTTGGATTTAACTGATTCAATTTCCGGTAAATTGTGGGGTAAGGATATGGATTTGGCTACCAAAAATGCGTCAGTTTATGTGGAGAACCTTTTTCAACTTGGAGAACGCATGTCAATCACTCCAGGTGTGCGTGCAGAATATATTTTCACCGGAGCTTCGGGTTACATCAGTCCAGCTGTTAGTTCTAAGCGAATTGACGTTGATCGGAATAGACTTTTCGTGCTGTTTGGCATCGGATTTCAGTGGTCCGCAACGAAAAATTCAAATGTTTATGCGAATATAAGTCAAGGTTACCGTCCTGCCACATTTTCAGAACAACTGCCATCGGGGACAACAGAAGTTGTTGATCCGAACTTGAAAGATGCGCGTGGACTGAATGTTGATTTTGGGTATAGGGGAACACTCTTCGATTGTTTGCGTTTCGATGTTGGTTTGTTTGCGTTGACATATCAGAACAGAATAGGTGCAATCGTGTTGGATGGCGTACCTTTTAAAACGAATATTGGTACTTCATTTAGTAAAGGAATTGAATCCTATGTAGAATTGGATGTGCTCCAATGGCTCTTGAAGTCAAAGCAATACGGTAGTTTGCAAGTCTTTGTCAATTATTCATTCATTGATGCACGCTATACATCATGGGAGAATCCCGCCATTGTCAATGATCCATTGCTTTCGATCGAAGGAAAGCGTGTGGAAAATGCTCCGCGTCATATTCTTCGTACAGGTATTTCGTATGTTTATAAGTCTTTTGGCGTCCATGTTCAATCCAACTTTGTCGATGAAGTATTTACTGATGCTGCAAACACGGTTTTACCAAATGCTGCGGCAACTACAGGGAAAATAGCATCGTATTTTGTCGCTGACGCTTCAATTCAATATAAGTTGAATTCATCTTATTCAGCGAAAATAGGCGTCAACAACTTTACCGATGCGCAGTATGCCACGCGACGTTCTACAGGTTATCCAGGTCCAGGTCTATTGCCAGGAAATGGTCGAACGGTTTATTTGACGCTATCCATAAAGTTACCGAGCACCAAGACGAAAGCCAGACAATGGTCGAACGGTTTATTTGACGCTTTCAATTAAGTCATGACGTATTTTTGACGATGGAATAATAAAGTGGCATCCCAAAAGTGAGGTTAAATGGAAATGTAATTTTATCCTCATTGTGGATTTCAAATTTCTTGATCAACAGCACGCCCAAAACAATCTAAGGAATTTCTAAATCACTTTTGATCATCGCAACAATGATTCCGCGTATGAAAAACAATAAGGTTGGGTTGGTGAGATTGGTGACCAAAAGATCAAGGTTCATCTCGCTGGTTTATCTCTGTTTTTCAAATAAAAGACGTTGCCCAAAAGGTGCTTGAATAGGGGTGACATCATCATAGGATAAGATCCCGTTGACAAACGTTTTCTTTATTTTCGATTTAAATTCTTTATCCTCAAAGGGAGACCAGCCACATTTATAGAGGAGGTTTTCTTTTGAAACGCGCCAAGGAGAATGTAAATCAACCAATACTAAATCAGCAAAGTACCCTTCACGAATATATCCTCGCTCCCGAATGCGATAGATTTCAGCAACATGATGACTCGTTTTTTCGACAATTTTTTCGAGCGTTAAACTCCCATTGTGATAAAGTTCCAAAAGAGCAGGAAGTGCATGTTGAACCAATGGGCCTCCAGATTTCACCTGAAAATAATTCCCTGTTTTCTCATCGATGGTATGCGGCGCATGATCTGTGGCAATGATGTCTATTCGATTGTTGTTCAGGCAATCAATCAGTATCCTATTGTCGTATTCAGATTTAATTGAAGGATTCCATTTTATTTTATCCCCGAGTTCTGCATAGTCACTTGTGTTGAACATCAGGTGATGGACACAGGCTTCAGCAGTAATTCTTTTGTCCCGAATGGCCAAGGTATTATCAAACATCAGGGCTTCTTCAGCAGTTGAAATGTGAAAAAAATGCAGGCGGTTTCCGAATTTATGAGACAGATCAATGACACGCTTTGTGGCGATAGAGCAGGCCTTCGCATTTCGGATTACACTGTGGTATTGACAAGGAATATCATCACCGAAGAGTTGAGTTAATTTATCTGTATTATACCGAATAATAGCGTCGTCCTCTGAATGCAGGGCAACCAGTGTTTCAGTGCGTGAGAATAACTGTTCAAGGAATTCTGGATGGTTGGCTAATATTCCTTCTTCATCATCGAAGTACAATCCATCATCTGTTATTCCACATACATTTTCGGTTTTTGTTTTTAGTGCTTCTTCCAAATTCCCTTTCGAAATCCCCATAAAAAAGGAATAGTTGGCCACGGATTTTTTTGTAGCCTCATGGTATTTTCCTTCAAGTAACTCTTGTGTAAGTACATTGGGAATCGTGTTGGGCATGTCCATAAATGAAGTAATTCCTCCAGCCAATGCTGCAATTGATTCCGAATAAATATCTGCTTTCCACGTCATTCCTGGGTCACGGAAATGCACTTGATCATCAATCATTCCCGGCATGAGGATGAGTCCTTCTGCATTGATCTCATGTACATGCTCGCGTTTGTCTAGTTCAAGCGAAGAAGCTATTTTTTCGATTCTTCCCTTAACGATGAGCACATCTCCGATTTGTTGAAGATGTTCATTGACAATCGTGGCATTTCGGATCACTGTTTTCATTTGGAAATGTAGTTTGGAGTGGAAGTATTCTTCATGTTGACGCCCGCATTAATCGATCATTGATGGCATGCCCCAATCCGTTTTCCGGAAATTTTTGAGCAATGATGAGGTCGAGATCGAGTTCATCCAGTTGATGAAGTGCAGCATACAATCTTGAAGAGGCTTCTTCCAGAATTTCATGATCAGAAAGTACCATGTGAATCGTGCAAGGTTGACTAAAAAACTCTGGTCCGAATGTGAGTACACCAATCTTTTTGTTTGCCGATTTTTCTATCGTTTCTTCGAGAGAATCAGTCAGAATTAATGGTGTTCTTGGAGAATAATGTTTTGACAACATGCCCGGAGCTTCGGGAGACTCAGAGGCCATTGTTGACCGAGGAATTTTCATCCCCAAGTAGGATTCAATCTCATCAACAGACAAGGTGCCAAGGCGATAAACAATGGGTTGATTGTTTTGAAATCCAATGATGGTAGATTCAATCCCCTTTGTGCATTGTCCTCCCTCGAGAATGAGTGGCAGTGATTTCCCAAAATACTGTTGAACATGTTTAGAGTTCGTTGGACTGATACTTCCAAAAGGATTCGCACTTGGGGCGGCCAAAGGGTAGTCTAACATATCGAGTAGCTTTAGAGCTTTTTCATGATTCGGCACACGCACAGCAACGGTTGGTTTACCAGCTGTAATTAAATCGCTAATTGCAGATTTTTTCGGTAAAAGAAGTGTCATCGGTCCAGGCCAAAAGACTTCAGCCAACTGATACGCTTTGTCGGGAATGCATTGTGCAACTTTTGACATGGCATTTTTGCTTTTCACATGCACAATCAAAGGGTTAAACAATGGTCTTTTCTTCAGTTCGAAGATCGATTTAATTGCCTTTTCACTGTTGATGTTTCCTGCCAATCCATAAACGGTTTCAGTAGGCAATCCAATGATGTACTCATTATCCAGAAATATCTTGGTCAGTTCTAAATCAGAGGTGATCATTTAAATGAGTTAGGGGTTACAGAAATCACAATAGCATGGGTCTTCAAATTCTTTTTCATAAGGAAAAATGTGGTCGTTTTTATGACCACATTTACGGCAGCTATAGCGATGCGACAAGGTTGATTTTGTTGGTTTCATGCAGGAATGACAGGGCAGCCCGGGTATTGATGAAGTAATGCTATATCCCGGAGTGCTGCAATTTGGGCAGAGCGATTTGATTTTTCGGATGAGTTTTTCTGTGGTCAATTGAATATTTTGCATGCGCGTTGGATTGCACATGGCTCGCATGTCCGTTTCGACTGTTGCGCCGCCGAAATGCGCTAGACAATAGTTAAAATGTTCAATCAAGACAGATTTTTCGCGAATTCCTTTTTCTAGGAATGTCCTTTCATCGTTCTGTGCTTTTAAAATCAAATGATGGCTAGGAAATAAGGTCCTTTCTGCGAATGCAATTAAATCACTTTCGTTATCCACGAAGCTTGAGTTGAAATTGGTGTAGGTATTCAATTCACGTTCACTAATTTCAAGACCATTTTTTTTATCTATGAACAATAGAAGTTCATCATCGGCGGGTGAAAAGTAAAGTAAGGGATGAGGCCCGAAGGATCCTTCACTTCCAATCACTAGGTCACAACCACTCAGTTCTAAAGCCTTGTTGCATTTGTCACGCAAGGTTCCAATGGGATCTTTTACACGCTCAACTTCTCCGGTAAATGTTCCGAAAACATCTGTATCTATCGTGGAGTCTACAAATGGAATTAATCCAAGCTCAGAAGATAATAATGGCGCTATTACCTTTTCTTTATGGTGCATCGTGGCAATGATTATTTTACGTCCTGAAAAACTCATAGCACTAAAGTTTTACTCTTAAGAGTCTTGTGAATTAAATTCCATCAAAATTCGACATTCTTAATCATAAATTTTTATATATATTTGGCAGTACGTTATAATCTTTGCTTATGAATTACACCTTAAACCAGTTAAAAATTTTTCTTAAAGTTGTTCAAAATGAAAGCATTACAAAGGCAGCGCAAGAATTGTTTCTTTCTCAGCCTGCTGTATCTATTCAGTTGAAAAACTTTCAAGATCAGTTTGACATACCACTTACACAGGTTGTAAATCGCAAGTTGTTTGTGACAGATTTTGGTCGTGAAGTGGCCTTGACCGCAGAAAAGATATTGAATGAAGTCAATGAAATGAACTTCAAAACGGCGACATTTAAGGGAAAGATTTCGGGTACCTTGAAGGTGTCGGTTGTGTCTACAGGGAAGTATGTGATTCCTTTCTTTTTGAGTGATTTCTTGCAAAAACATCCCGACATCGAACTGCAACTGGATGTTTCGAACAAATCGAAAATCACGACAGACCTCATCACAAATACGGTGGATATTTCCCTTTTGTCAACCCTTCCTGACTCGCTCAATGTAGAGCAAATTACCTTGATGCCAAACCATTTACAATTGGTGAGTGGTTCCGCATTCGACAAGGTGAAATCGATTAAGGATTTGCCAACAACTATCCAATTCATTTACCGGGAGGAAGGATCCGCGACACGAAAGGCAATGGAAGAATACGTTCAAAAACATGGTCTTTCAGCAAGGAAGAAGATGGTGTTGACGTCCAATGAAGCTGTAAAACAAGCCGTTATTGCCAATTTAGGAGTTTCAATCATGCCCATAATCGGAATCCGAAATGAGTTGAAAAATGGCCAATTGCATTGTTTACCTTTGGAAGGTCTTCCGATTGTCTCCGAATGGGATTTGGTGTGGATCAAGGGAAAACGCATGTTTCCAGCAGCTCAAGCTTTTATCGATTATGTGAGAGAAAATAAGGATTCCATTATCGATAAACACTTCTCTTGGGCAAAGGAATACACGTCCATGTGAGTGTGGTTTAAACCAATTGTGCCAAAGCATATTTCAAGGAAAGCAATGCCTGCTGACTTTTTACCATAACTTCTATGAGTTTTAATTTTGCTTGTATGAATGCTGTTTCTCGGGCATTGATTAAGAACAAAGAACTTTCTCCACTTTCAAACATGAGGCGCTCTGCTTCCAGAAGCCGGTAAGTATCTTCAGCTGTTCTTTGATAAATAGCAACCTGATCCAAGGCGTTTTGGTATTCAACTGAGGCATTACGGATTTTAAATTCAATGTAAGCCCGGTTATTGTCCAAGTTGTATTGTTCATCTTGTATTTTGAGCTTTGCCATGGCATAATCCCCACGTTCCTTTCTCAACAAAACGGGCATTTCGAAGGTAAGTCCCCATTTGTAATTGTTGATGGAAAGATTCGTAACAGGGTTGTAATTGACGGGTTCATTGATCAAATTGTAGCTTAGGTTCAATGATGGTTTTAAAGCCTCCCTTTTTAAACGACTATCCACTTCTAAGCTTTCGATTTTGTAATTGGTTATCGACAAATAAGGATGATTCATGACCGCTGAATCAATTTCCTCATTCAATAGAATATAAGGTTTATTTAACGAAACACTGTCCATCTCATTCGGACGTGTAAGACTATCTAGTTCTAAGGGGGCGGCGTTCTCATCCCAAAGAAAGGTTGCTAATTTAAATCCAGTACCTTGAAAATCTGTCGAGTAATTTCGAAACATTGCCTCTCGGTTTTGCACCTGAATGATGGCCTCAAGCGTGTCGATATCTGGACGGTCACCAAGATATGCCATTCGTTTAACTTGCTCGAACCGCTGACGAGCAAGATCGTAGGCATTTTGAAGGACCTGGGTAGAATGATAGGCAAGAAACCAATTCCAATATGCATATCCTGCTTCGTACATCAATTCATTCAATTGAAGTTTTTGTTCAAAGTAAGTGCTTTGCTGATAAATTTTTGCTTTTTTTAATTCTGAGCGCCGTTGGTCGATGAACATACCTTGACCAAGACTTACCGATACTCCTCCATACCATAGGCCTCCGTTAGGTGTTTTTTCTTCAGGATTAAGGTTGGCACCTTGATTCATTTCAAATCCAGATTTTACTTCGATACCATACCATGTCGGTATTTTTAGTCCTGCATTCAGAAAACTGTAATACTGAGAACCTGCGTAATATTTTTGATTCAACTGATTGTATAGCTTTGGATCAAATCCACCTCGTGCTTTCAATACTGATTTCTCTCCAAATTGAATTTTTAAATCGGCCTGCTTCGCTAAAGGGTGATTTTGAATAACCAAGGCATAAAATCGTTCTTCTGAAAACATAGTTTGCGAAAAAGCACTTTGCATGAAGCAAATAGTCAGAAGGGAATAGACAATGTGTTTCATTTTTCTTTCTTTTGCTTAAGGTCTTTTTTCGCATAAAACTGAGGAGGGAAACCGTTGACGATTCGCCACAATTCATAACCAATAGGGACATCGTTCAGAAGGATCATCGAATGTGCTCCACCTCCAACACGCAGTGCTTTTGGCCATGGCTTGTCATCATTTTTCGGGGAAATCAATACACGGAATGTTCCGTCCTCGCTGGCGAAATTATCTATAGCGTACACCGTACCTCCAAAGGTTCCGAAACTTGAATTTGGCCAGCCTGAAAATGCGATGGAAGGCCATCCATCAAATTGAACACGTACGTTTTGACCTTTCTTCAAGAGTGGAAGGTCCATCGGTCTGACATACATTTCAAGGGCCAAATCATACATTGACGGCATAATTGTCGCAATGGCATCCCCTTGTTTAATGGTTTCGCCTATGCCACTCGATAGTATTTTGGTCACGATTCCATCTTGAGGGGCGAGAATGAAATACATGCCATTTCGGATGGAATAATTCATGACTTGACTTTGAAGTTTTGTGACATCTACTTCAGCTTGATACATATCGGAAAGTGCAGAGAATTTATCGGATTCTGCTTTGGCAATTTCATCGCGAAATTTGGCTTCGACCGAGCCGTATTCAACTTTTGCGTCAATGATGTCATTCCCACTTTGAAGCAATTTCTGCTGAGCAGCGATTTGATTGGCTTGCGCACGTTGCAAAGTGAGACGACGCGTTTCCAAATCCGTTTGTGACTTAATTCCGTCTTCAACCAACTTTTCAAAGCGCTTGAATTGATCTTGAGCAATCTTACTATTTACCTGAGCTGTATGGTACTCCATGCTGTCTGTTTTTAATTTTAAACGCGACTGATCAAGTTTAATCTTGGCCTGTTTCAGCTTCAATCGTCCTGTCTCGATGAGGGCATCTACTCGCGTGTCGATGGAACTCACTTTATCCGAATACGAAATCACAGACAATTCTTTGTTTTTTAACTGTTGTTGCGTTCGACCAATTAAGTTGGGATCAAAATAGTCGTCTTTGACTTCGGAGATGTAAAGGATGGTATCTCCTTTTTTTACTGGATCCCCATCTTTTACAAACCACTTTTCAACCTTGCCAGAGATAACGGTATTGATGGTTTGAGGGCGCTGTTCAGGACGAAGTGTTGTGACTTTGCCGTTGGATTGAATGTTTTGCGTCCAAGGCAGCAAGGTGACAACTAGGGAAGAGAAAAAGAGGGCAAGCAAGGCGCGAATCAGTTTCTTCGATGATTTTTGTTTTTCAACAGCGTGTAAAGCAGTCATGGACGACTGATCGACTTCATTTTTGTTGTGAGGCGATAGATTTAGCATGATTTTAACTGTTTTTGGTACGATGCGTAGCTTCCTTCAAAACGAATTTGGCCATTTACAAACTTTAGGATGACATCAGAAATTTCAAGGAAATTTGGATCATGTGTAGCCATGATGATTGAGCGATTGTTGATTTTTTTCAATGTATCAACCATCGAAGTAATCTGTGTAGGACTCAATCCAGCACCAGGGTCCTCGCACAAAAGAAGTCGCGGTTGACCTACGATTACACGTGCCATAAACAGTTTCTTTTTAATGTCTGAAGGGATAAAGTGCCCTTCAGGGTTTAGCATGGTTTCGTATTTTTCAGGACATTTCTCGATGAACTCCGTCAGCCCCAATTCTTTGCACACGTTTACAACATCCTGAAATGGTATTGTTGTTCGGCCCATCGTTATATTTTCGGTGATGGTGGTATAAACAATTTGATCTTGTTGAATCATCGTGCCAATGTGCTCACGCAACAACACTTTATTAAGATTGTCAATGGGTATTCCATCTAGAGAAATATTTCCTTTATCAGTATCGTAAAGACCTGTAATTAAGCAAAAAAGGACATTCGATGTTAAACTGGACTCTGAAACAATGGCCACTTTTTGATTCGGTTGAATCGTGAAGGAAACGGCATCAAATACTTTACTGTTGAATTGTTCTGGCGCAAAACTAACTTCGCTCATGCTTAAGTGAATCCCTATCGTTTGATCGTTTTTTAAGTCTTTCCCAACATGTTTTTCAAGTGTTAAATCCGTTACCTGACCAATTTTTTCAACGGCGGTCAATACATCATATACGATTTCGATGCTCAAAATGAGTTTCTCGACCGAAGACAAGACAAGAAGAATGACAATCTCCGCGGCAACGAATTGCCCTATGTTAATTTGGCCATTAATGACCAAGAATCCACCTAAGATCAATAGGGTCAGGGCAATGGCAACTTTGAATGCGATCAGGTAAGCATATTGCTTAACCAAGATTTTGAAATGCTTGTTTCGCGCATCAAGATAATTGTGAAGAAACGAATTTGTCTTATCAATGTGCATCTTGCTTTCCCCGGCCATCTTAAAGCTGATGCGTGAATGAGCAATTTCTTCGAGCCAATGCGCAATTTTATACTTGTAGGTAGATTCAGTTAAACTCGTTGAATAGCCTTTTTTTACCGTAAATCTCAGCATTAAAAGCAGCATGACTAAAAGAAATAAACCAATGAAAATGAAGAAGCTATGGTAAAAGGAAAGGAGCAAAAGTCCAAAAATGATTTGTAAACTCGCAGAGGTAAAATCGATCAGTAATTTGGATAAGCCCTTTTGAATGGTCACCGTGTCAAAAAAACGGTTGGTTAATTCTGGGGCGTAGCTCTTCACTAGTTCGACCATTTTAATTTTAGGAATTCTGTCTGCAAAGTCGAACGCCGAACGCGTAAAAATTCGTTGCTGCAAGTTTTCTGTGATCCGAAGTTGATAGATGTTTAGCACTCCAGAAAAACCAATGGCTGAAACGACTAGTGCGACAAGCACAAACCAGGAGGCACTGATTTGACCCAACTGAATGAAGTTGATGATCATCTGAATGCCTAAAGGCAATCCAAGAGAAAGAAGCCCACTGAAAATCGCGAAAATATAAATGTTTCTAATCTCCCTACGATCTGGTCGTATTAAGGAATAGAATCGGCTGAGTACTGAATTGTTAGGAGTAATCATGAGTGTAAAGTCTTAAAAATTAAATCTTCATAAAAAGATTCCACGAAATCGACATTTTCATGAACATTGGTAAGCCGGGGTAAGTGCAATGCAAAAAATCGCTGTTGGTTGCTGCCTTCAATCATACTCGATGCAAGCATATTCGGATAGGGATACGTTGGATTCACAAGATTTATTGTTTCGGCTACTTTCTTTACGAGTTCCTTGTACACCGAAAAAACACCTACTTTGTTCTCCTCGTCTACATCTTTGGTAATGATTGCTTTTGAAGATTCATTAATGATTATTTCTTTCAAAGCCAATTCATTAGAAATTAGTGAGTCTGTTTCAGGGTTTGGAAGTGCCGTTAAAATGTGAATTGTCTTGCGAAGTTTTAATCTTGGCTCCTCAATATTCTTTGTTTCCAAGGTAATCCGTGTGGCTAAACATCCCCAATACCAATTGATGAGATACAAAAGCAGTTTGTGTTTGCTCTCAAAATAGCGGTACACAGAGGCTTCCGTAGTTTGTATTTCAGCAGCCAATTTTTTAAAGGTGAAGCGCTCAAATCCGATTTGACTCATTAATTCGATGCTTCCATCAACGATTTTAATGCCTAACTCTGAGGAGCTTGGGTCCTTTAAATAAAGATTTTCATTGACTGAGATCTTAATGTTGGCTAAGATGTTTGGCATAAAAGTAATTTATGCAAATATAATAGTAATGCTATTATGATTGATAGTTGCTTTGTTAAAATAATAAAAATTATTCTTCAGAGGAAAATTGAGACCTGTAAATGAATTGTTGGCCAAATTCAGCAACAGAATTTTCTTCCGTTCAAGATATATATATGCAAGGGTTTGATTTTTTATATTTGATGGTGACCAATGTGAGTTATAATTTGACCACCAAGTTGCTCGTACTTGATTCGTTTTCTACTGACTTTCATTTGGATTTCAGGTCTTTATATATAATCGAAAGATGAAATTTTGTACTTATTTATTTTTGTTTCTGCTCATGTTCTCTTGCGTTAATGAGAAGAGTAAAAAAGCACATTCATCAAAGAGAAAAAGCGAAAAAAATCAAGTTAAAACAGATCGCGACGAAGTAAAAGTGATTCTTGGGTCTATTAAAATCAAACTAGCCCCTACCGATCAAAAAATTGAATACCTGAGGACATTAATCAGCTCCAAGAATTTGAACGAAGAGGATAAATCTGGAAATTCTGAAGGACAAGAGACCATAACCTATTTGGGACAAATAAATGTACATGGTGAATCCTTTCATGTATTTAAGCAGATTTACTTCATTCAATTTGCTCGAGAAATACACGGTGGAAGTGAAATGATTTTTGCCAATAAGAATGGAGCGAGCTACTATGAATTGGAAATGTCAGAGAATTTACCAATTGATATGAATCATGGTATCTTCCGATTTAATACCAACGCAGATACGATATACATGAAAATTGAATACATGTCTGACAGTGATATAGTTTTTAAAAAAGTAAAAACCCAATAACCCAATGAATCATCTCATTTTACTACTTCAACTCTTCCTTTTTTCTTTCACTGTTTCCGCACAGCTTGTGGATGGGGGAAATGGTCACGCAGTCATTTTGGATCAAAATGGCTTTGTTTGGACCATAGGCAGAAACAATTTTGGACAATTGGGAGACGGCACGCTTGACAATTCGCCAATTCCAAAAAAAGTAAAGCATCTCTCAGGCATCGTTGCTATATCTCGCGGTTACGACCACAGTATAGCCCTCGACAAGAAAGGCAATTTGTTTTTGTGGGGCAGAAACAATTACGGTCAACTGGGATGTGCATCGATCAGCGACCAATCATCACCACAGAAATTATTCCATCACACCAATTTTTCTGCTATTGAAGGCGGGTATTGGCATACGGTAGGACTTAAAAAGAACGGTACCGTTTGGTGCTGGGGACATAATTACTACGCCGAGTTGGGCAATGGAACAAGAGAACACAGTGCTTGGCCGGTAGAGGTACTTCAATCGTCGAATTCAACCATAACCGTCTTGACCAATGTCGTACAGATTGCATCGGTTGGATACCACACATTGGCATTAAAAAAAGATGGGACTGTTTGGGCTTGGGGAGGAAATTCGTACAAAGAACTCGGTGGGGCAGGAGAGGAGTTCCAGCGCTATGGCATTCAAGTGCAAGGACTTCCAAAAATCAAAGGAATTGCAGTGGGCTGGCACCATTCCGTGGCCTTGGACGAAGATGGAAATATTTGGATTTGGGGTTCGGACCCAGCTTTTCAATTTAAAGAGGAAACGAAAAAACACTACAATCAACCGAAACAATTAACAGGCCTCCCTAAATTCACCAAGGTCGCCTGTGGAAGTTGGCATTCCTTGGCCATTGATGAAAACAAAAATGTCTGGGCTTGGGGTAAAAATCACTTCGGCATGCTGGGAACAGGAGATACCATTAGTCGTTCAAATCCTATTTTGGTCAAATATCTAAAAAACATCGTTGACATTGGTGGTGGCTGCTTTCAATCCATCGCAGTAGATTTTCAAGGACAGATTTTTACTTTCGGTGACAATCCTTCTGGTCAGCTTGGACTCGGAAATTATTCACGGTGTTATTCCCCTAAATTGATGCCACTAGCTATGAATGGGACGTTGATGGAGAGCTTACTTGCAAATGAGCAGGAAAAGGTTTCCAAGAAAATGAACGCTTTTGACAACACGAAGGAATCAGTTTTTAACTCGGAGATTGTTCTGAAGATTTTGAAGTATCTGCTGTTTTCGTTGAGTGTGCTTCTAAATGTTATTTTGTTTAGAAAGCTGAGGAGATTGGGGCAATAAGCAAGACATTTTTTCATAAAAAAAACGAGGAGCATTTTCTACTCCTCGTTTCTTATTCATTTAAAATCGCTCAAAGTGGCAGATTCAAGTCTTTGTTGAATTTTACTTTGTAGCTGTAATTCAAGATTCTACTTTCTTTGGTTTTCAGCTCGATCTTCCATTTTATCATTCCGGTGCGTGTATCGTACTCGGCTTTCCCAAGGTCAATGGCTTCAATCAAGATGTCGGCGTTCTGAGTAATTGGCAATTGATCTTCGATAATCAACTCGATGCCCGTGGCTTTCAAGTTCTTGATTTCAATGGAGTAGGCCATCGTTTTTTCCTTTTTGTCGCCAACTATTTTCTCTTTGCACTCTTTCTTCATCAAAAGGCGCTTCACCACAATGTTCGGATCGCGTCCCATGCTTAGGGTAAGCGTATCTTCCATGGTTGTAGGGTCAATGTATGTTTCTCCCACATAACTTCCATCAAAGAAGATGTTTGCTTCGGCAGGAACAAGTCCAAGTTCATCGAGTTTGGAAAGTTGCGCCACCAAATATACCGATGGGTCTATTTTCGGAACCGTATAGTACGCATAATTGGCATCTAGATCAACTATTTTAATCAATACCATGTACTGCTCGTTGTTGGATTTAATGCTGTACGGCAAGTCAATTCTGAATTCAGCAGAGGTCAACTGACGCACCACCTGTACAAATTGGTTGGCAGTTGTGGCCTCTTTTTCCTCATCTTTTTGTTCCATTGTTGATGATGGTGCAACATTGCTATACCCATAGGCTAAAGATTCTTGTTTTTTGAATTGTACATTGTCATCGTAACCACGTGTTTGGTAAGCATAATAATCCACATACCAAGGATGTAATGTCGGCTTGGTTTTGTTCTGATAAGGGTTGTTTGTAGAGATGTTCAGCTTTACATTGTCCCAGTCCAATCCTGAGTTTTGGAAGACCATCGCTTTGTAAGTCAAGTTGATTTTTGATGTCATTCCATCGCTGCGCAAGTCGTACTTAGGCACCCATCCCGCAGCAGAAACCAAATAGGAAATGTTTAATTTTCCAGTCATCAGTTCTTTGCACTGCAAGGTAACGGTAATGCGGTGTCTTGGACCTTGATCATCTGCAGTTTGACCTGCGCTATTTTGATGCTGACGCATTTTCGATAAGCGGTCTTCCATCGAACGTTTCTTCTCATTTTTATCTGCTTTTCGGCGATTCAAAGCTTGCAAACGCTTGTTGATTTCCATCATCTTAGTGGAATAGTAATCCACGGCTTGTTTCAATAGGTTGATGGAGTCATTTACCTTTCCTTGGCCACGAATTGCTCCATTGTTGGAGAGGATGTTCTTCGTTGCTATAAGCACATCGATTTCGTCTTGAATGTCCTGAATATCGTAGTTGAGATATTTCAATGAGTCTTCAAGCAACTGAATGTCTTTTCTGATTTTTAATGGCAGTCCTTCAAGACTGATTTCCTTCGGCTCAGGGTAATAAATGGAATATTTCGAATCGAGAATAATCACATCACCTGTTGCTTTTACCTGAAGACTGTTGGCATCAATTGTCGGACTTATTCCTTCAATGATCACTTCGGTAATTCCTGGTTTTATGGAATAACTTGCACGCTGAAAGAGTTGAGCGCCTTGCGCATAGACCGTCACTTCCGTAATGGTCGATTTTACAATCTCTTTGTCTCCAGCATTCGAAACGAATGACACAAGGAGAAATACTAGGGGGAGAATCAGTTTGTTCATTTCTTTTAAATTTGACCTTTGATACAAGCTGATACATCATGGGTTCAATGACGAAGCAAAAAAATATGTAATTGCTATTATATCAGTGCTTTAATCTCAAGAATAATGCGTTCTGCCAATTCATTTGCTTTGGATTCATTCTCACTTTCAGAATAGATGCGAATAATTGGTTCGGTGTTGCTCTTGCGCAAATGCACCCATTCTTTTCCGATGTAGATTTTCACACCATCTGTTGTATCAACTTCTTCATGTGCATAGTTGAGCGACATAAAGGTCAATACTTGGTCCACATCAATGTCTGGGGTGAGTTCAATTTTATTTTTTGAAATGGTGTATTTCGGGTAACTGTCTCGCAATTGAGAAACACTCATTTTTTTGTGCGCAAGATGGCTCAAAAATAGAGCGATACCAACGAGTGAATCACGACCGTAGTGCAATTCCGGGTAGATGATTCCACCGTTTCCTTCACCACCAATCACCGCATGTGTTTCTTTCATTTTCGCCACAACATTCACTTCTCCAACTGCTGAAGCGGAATAAATAAGACCGCGGTCTTCTGTGATGTCGCGCAATGCCCGAGTAGAGGAGAGGTTGGAAACGGTTGCGCCTGGTGTATGTGTCAGCACGTAATCGGCTACGGCAACGAGCGTATATTCTTCGCCAAACATGCTTCCATCTTCACAAACCAATGCGAGACGGTCCACATCAGGATCTACCGTGATTCCCAGTTCAGCACCCAGTTCTTTGATCTTATCTGAAAGGTCTGTGAGGTGCTCTGGAAGTGGTTCTGGGTTGTGCGGGAAATGTCCGGTTGGCTCGCAGTACATTTCGCTAATGTTTGATACACCGAGTGCACGAAGTAATGCCGGAACAAATATTCCTCCTGAAGAATTTACGGCATCTACAACAATCGAAAAATTCGCTGCGTGAATAGCCTTTGCATCCACCAAGGGCAAGGCCAATATGGCATCAATGTGTTTCTGCATGTAAGAACTGTCCTTCGTGACAACACCCAAATCGTCGACTTCAGCAAAATCAAATCGTTCGGCAGCAGCAATCGCTAATAAGGCCTCTCCATCTGAACCTGAAATAAACTCTCCCTTATGGTTCAGTAATTTTAATGCGTTCCATTGCTTCGGATTATGACTCGCTGTAAGTATGATTCCTCCTTGAGCTTTCTCCAAAGGGACAGCGATTTCAACGGTTGGTGTAGTGGATAAGCCAAGGTCTATGACATCGATTCCAAGTCCGATTAAGGTGGATACGACGAGATCAGAAATCATAGGTCCCGAAATTCGTGCGTCTCGGCCAATCACAACTTTGATTTTTTCACCAAGGTGCTGTTCTTTCAACCATGTGCCATATGCCGCAGCAAATTTCACAGCATCAACAGGTGTTAGACCTTGGTCTACTTTTCCACCAATAGTTCCTCGGATTCCCGAAATTGATTTGATTAATGTCATGATGTTAATGTTGGTTATTGATCGTCTGAATAGACATTCGAATGTGTTATTTTTTCTCGGAAAGGCTTTTCTTCAAGGCAACCATCTTCAGGCAGGCAATGGCACATTCAACGCCTTTGTTGCCATGAATTCCACCCGAACGGTCGATGGATTGCTGAAGGGTATTGTCGGTCAAGAGGCAGAACGCAACAGGTGTATTGTACTTCAAGTTGACATCCTTAATGCCGTTCGTTGCGCCATCGCACACAAAATCGAAATGGCGTGTTTCACCTTGAATGACCACACCAATGGCGATTGCACCATCAATATCGGAGTATTCACACATGAACTGAGCACCTAAAGGCAATTCAAAAGCACCAGGAACGAAGTGAACAAGAATGTCTTCATCGCGCACACCATTGTCTTTCAGTGCAGTGCGCGCTCCTTCCAAAAGGTTGAGGGTGATGGAATCGTTCCATTCAGAAACAACAATGCCGATTTTAAAACCGGCACCGTTTGGAACTTCTTCCTGAATATAGTCAGACAAATTGCGCAAAGCAGTTGCCATTATTTCTTTATTTTATTCGACGAACGAGCGATGTATTTCTCGATTGACTTTTGTCCCGCAAATGCAGAATAATCATCTTTAATTCTTGTGTAACACTCCGTTGCTTTTTCGAATTCCTTCAATTTGTCGTAGCACAGTCCTGCTTTAAATAAATACATCGGTGTAGTCAAATCGTTGTCTTCCATTTCAGTGGCTTCCATGTACAATTCAGCGGCCTCATCGTAATGCTTCAATTCACTGTGGCAATCGGCTTGTAAACCAACTGTCATCACAGAAACATAGGTATCATTCAAGTCAACGCCTTCAAGTTCATCAAGCGCCTTCTTAAATTCGCCTTTCGCCATATACTGACGAGCAAGAAGATACTGAGCATCTTCACCACCTACTTTACCGTCAAATTTTTTCACTTGACCACGAAGCGCATCAATGGCTTGATCTGTCGAATCTTTTTGGGCATAGTTCAAGCCAATCCACCAAGAATCCTTCGATTTCTCGTTCGCAGGTTTCCACATAAACTGGCGATACACCAAGATTCCCAAAACCAATACAATCACCCCACCGGCGATATAAGTTCCTAAACGAAAGTTCTTGTTTGAATCAAAGCGTCGTTTAAGTTCTTGAAAAGAAAAATTTTCTAACATTATCTCCAATTTTAGAAGCGATGCAAAAATAGTTTTTTTTTTCATTCTTCCGATTGTGTTTTTTTCAGTGGTTTTCAACACATCGAAATGGTTAAAAACAATGGGCTTATTCCGCTTCATTCATTGAAAATCCAATTATTTTTGCATCTATGCATTTGCAAAGTCTCCATTTAATCAATTTTAGAAATTACGAAGAAGCGGAAATTCGCCTCTCTGAAAACGTGAATTGCTTTGTTGGAAAGAATGGGTCAGGAAAGACAAATGTACTAGACGCAGTGCATTACCTCGGATTGTGCAAGAGTTTTTTGAATGTCATGGACCGTCAAAACATTCGCTTCGACCAACCGTTTTTTTCCATTCAAGGTGCCTTTCAAAAGGAGGACAAGGAAATAAACATCCATTGCGCGGTGAAGTCAGGTGCGAAAAAAGTGTTTAAACGGAATAAAAAAGAATATGAAAAATTGGCTGACCACATCGGCCAATTTCCAGTGGTGGTGATTTCTCCGTATGACCGAGATTTAATTTCCGAGGGTAGTGAGATCCGTAGGAAATGGATGGACAGCATTATCGCACAATTTGATCGGGCCTATTTGGATGAAGTGCAACGCTACTCAAGAATTCTGGAACAACGCAATGCTTTGTTGAAAAACATGCATTCTCACGGATTGTTTGATCGAGAATCGATTGAGGTATGGAATGAACAATTGGTGAGTTCAGGCAATATCATTCATGCGGTTCGAAAGGCATTTATTCAAGAATACATTCCCGTTTTTCAGGAGAAATACAATTTCATCGGCTTAGAACACGAAGAGGTAGGTATCGAATACCGGTCGCAATTGAATGAGTCGGATTTTGGAACACTCTTAAAAGAGAACGAACGAAAGGACGCTTTTTCTCAATATACCAACGCTGGAATTCACAAAGATGATTT